>NZ_CADEGP010000020.1 GCF_902826915.1 uncultured Nitrosomonas sp. | reverse complement strand
TTTTGAAGCGGCTGATCTAAGATAGCGATTGATGCGGTTTTTCAGGGCCGACTAAGTAATTGACAATCCGCGACCAAGCCTTGTTTTTCATACATAGTCCTAAAGCAATTTACTGCGTGTTTCTTGAATATGAAACGCGATTATTAAAGCGATTGATCTGACTTCACTTCCTCATTCTTTATAGTGATGGGAGCCTGGCTTCGGGCTAGATCAGAGGGTAAATCACGCACATGCAGATCAAGCTGAGGAAAGGCAATCTCAATATTGTGTTTAGCAAATAACGCCGTAATGCGTGAGTTGAGTGCATCCTGAACTTCCAGCCTGTGACTTATGGTGTTAACGAATACCCGTAACTCAAAATCAAGCGAGCTTGCGCCAAAAGCAAGAAACCAACATGTAGGCTCCGGCTCCGCCAGAACGCGCTCATCTTCTTTGGCGGCTTGCAACAGCAATCCACGTACTTTTTTAGCATCCGTTCCATAGGCAACGCCTACCTGGATGACAACACGGGTAGTCGGGTCGGTCAACGTCCAGTTGATAAGTTGGCCAGTGATAAAGGTTTTATTGGGAATCACAACCTCCTTATTATCGAAATCAAGCACAGTAGTTGCACGAGTGCGAATTCGAGTGACCCTGCCGCTGAATCCATCGACCGTGATCACATCGCCAACCCGAAATGGCCGCTCAAATAACAGAATGATGCCGGAGACAAAATTAGCAAAAATTTCCTGTAGGCCGAAACCAAGTCCAACCGTCAAGGCCGCAGCCATCCACTGCAGTTGTGACCAGCGCATGCCCAGATAACTTAATCCCACTAGGGTACCACCGATTACAATAGCGTAACGCAACACGCTAGTAATGGCGTAACGTGAAGCAGCGTCGATACGGATATGCGATAACAAACTAATTTCAATCAATCCCGGCAGGTTTCTAGCGCCCACCGTGGTCATGAAAAGAATAAAAATACCCAATAACACCGCTATTAACGTGACTGGTTGCTGGATCGTAGCACCATCGGCACCCATATCACTGACATGCCATAGCGCAATCTCATCCAGGCGAGTAATCGCTGGCAGTATACCCGCCCACACCCAGATCAAGCCCAGCATCAGGAGAGTTAAGCGAAGCGCTCGTAATAAGCGGCGTGTCTGGGTATTGACTTGTTCCAGGGTAATGTTTTCCTCTGGCTCGGGTATCGCCTCACCGGTTTCTTCGGCAGCTTGAGCTGCTGCTAGGCGGCGTTCATCCAATCGATGTAGTGCCAGGCGTCGCTCACCGAGCAAAAACCAACGCGCAAGAAGTCCCAAACCAATTGCAACTATCACAATCACACTAAAACTAGCCAGCATTGACTGCAATATCATACCCGCCGTATAGACATAACCCATCAACGCTAAAATTGCAACGGCCAATAGTGACATTGGAAGCAGCACACGCAATAGCTTGCGCAAAGTGGATGGTTCGTTGGTCACGCCGCGAATGACCCAAAGTCGACCTACATTCAATAGACGCCAAAGCGCCCAAGCTAGCACTATGCAACTTAGCACAATCGCCATACGTGCCTGAACATCAATCGCCAAGTCAAGTTGACGAATAAATGCCAATGAGCCGATGAAATATAATGGTAACACCACAACAGCAATTCCCAGAATCGACTGACGCAATGCGGCGCGGCGTTGCTTAGTCCAGCGAAAATGCGCATGACCAAGACCGTGCTCCATGCTGGTCCAATAAAGCAATTGCACGATCAACAGCGGCAGTGCCATTAATATACAGGCCCGACCCACGGAATGGCTAAAGCGCTCTGGATTACCAATGCCTTGTAGCAATTGACCCCATACAATTAACATCACGGGTCCAGGTAAAATAGCCAATAGAGTCCACCCCAATGTTTTAAGCGTAGCAGTGTAGCTATCTTGACGTATGCGACTGGTATCAGCCGCCAGAGCCTCGATCCGGGCTGGCGCACGACGCCTTAATTCCAATAAAATCAACAGTAGCAGCAGACTACCAATCCAGGGAAGCGGCTGTTGATCAAAGTTACGCATGCTTAATTCCATCGTAGTGATGAATCGCGATGGTTTGATCAAATCATACAATCCTTCTGGTAATCGTTGCAGCCAATCACTATTGATAACGCCATGACTGGGAATCCATAACAAATGGCGATCCAGCATTTGCTGCAACTGCAAGACATTATGAATTTGCTCCTGCAGCGCTTGCTCACTCTTTTCCAGCGCCGAAATACGCCGCTGCAGCAAAGGCTCCAACAGTGCCAACAGTTCGGTACGTTTACGCAACAAGGGAAACAATAAATTCTGAGCGACTACATCAACATACGCATCATCATCCGCTCCCGGGTGCGCTTCCACTAACGCACTTGCTACAGCATCAATATCCAGTAAACGCCGCTGCTGTTCGCTTAACATTACTCGCTCTAGCCGTAAGTCAGCCAGATCATTGCGAATCATTTTCAAGTGCAATTCAAGGCGAGTTAGAGACTCCAGTTGACGCCGCTCACTCCACAACCAGCGGCCGACACGTTCACTGGATCCACCAACATCAAGCCGGGTACGACTGTCACGCAAAGCTACAGCGATGTGTTCGCGAGCTTGTTCGATGCTGGCCAAAGTAACACGATTGCGTGCTAATTGTTCGTTCTGTTGGATGAGTTCCTCACCCATTTCGCGGTTTGCTGTAGCGGCTTCTGCCGCTACAGCATTGCCATCTGTCAGCTCTTGTTCACGCTGAATCAATTGTTCAATTAATGATTCCAATTCATACCGGCCACGGCTGGCAATACGTTTCTGAAGGTGCTCTACACGTTCTTCATGCAAATCCAACCGATAGCGCAGTTCACGTAGTGACAACTCATGTAAACGCTGACGTTGCGTAGCAGTATCCTGCTCGACAAAGCGCAAATCCAACGTTGTTTGCAGTCGATGTTGCTCGCTGAGACGATGCAAGCGTCGTGCTTCAAACAAAGCGGCAGGTTCGTCTTTTTGTGCAGCTACCGGCGCTGATAATTCTTCGATGCGCTGGCGCAATGTAGCGATTTCATCAGCGGCTTGAGCCGGACGTGATAAGATCAGAGCCAGATCAGTACCAGCGGTATCGATCTGCGCACGCAGATCGGTGATGATAGTGCGCTCTTGTTCCAAAATCTGTTCTAGTGTTTCTCCATCAGCATCTGCCGGGATACGCTTGGACCATTCGAGCAATTCCTGCTCATGATTGGTAGCCAATGCTTTGTTCAAACGCTCCACTCGCGCCGGCTGATCTACAGTCTCAGCACGTATTGCAGCCAGACGCTCTTTCAATACTTCAGCTTCCTGCTCGTCAGCCTGTGCTGTATCAAGATGATTAATAGCTGCTTGCCGTTGTGTTTCTTCCATTTTGCTACGATCGACTGCTGTACGTGCGGCGTCAATCGCTTTAATAGTCGATGGCTGTGTTTTTGAGTAAGCACTGTCGGAAAACAAAATACACAAGAAGATGAAAAAAAACAGTTTTAAGCTGGACAAGGATTTCAATCTCATAAATTTAATCGGTTGTGATAGAAGAGTAACGATCTACTGGAAAAACAAATCAGGTTGAACATGGAAACATGCTTTGCAATAAATATCAAATTAGGTGATTTTTAAGACAAGCACGACAGTCACTGATAAATTATTTCTCCAACCGATCATTTTTGCAAATGATAGAATAGTCGACGAAGCTGGACAGACAGTCGCCGCTTGGTGTTCTATTTTTGAACTCAAGGGGAGGAAAGTCCGGGCTCCACAGAGCAGGATGACGGCTAACGGCCGTCCACCGTGAGGTGAGGAACAGGGCCACAGAGACGAGCGTATTCAGTTACGGTGAAACGCGGTAACCTCCATCCGGAGCAAGACCAAATAGGCAGGCAATGATGTGGCTCGCGGAGCCTGCGGGTAGGTTGCTTGAGTGCACAGGTAACTGTGCAACTAGAGGAATGACTGTCCACGACAGAACCCGGCTTATCGGCCAGCTTCATCAATTTTAGATGACACGCTTCATATAAAACGGTTATTCGTTAACTTAATCAATTAGCATTGAATACTTTCAATCATCGCAATGATCCGTAAATTTCTTAGCAAGGTATTCAGCCGCAAAGCAACTGCTTCCGAATCGCTCGTAAAGCTGAGTATTATTTCTAGCAAACACCATGGAATCCGACGTCACCAGATCACCCCATGTGCATTAAAAACCGCCCTCAATTTGCAACAGGCTGGTTTTTCGGCTTATCTCGTCGGGGGCGCGGTACGTGATTTGTTATTGGGATTGGTGCCGAAAGATTTCGATGTTGCAACCGATGCGACACCTGAAGAAATTCACAAAATTTTTCGCCGCTCGCGCATTATAGGGCGACGCTTTCGCCTGGTACATGTGATGTGCGGCGCTGAAACCGTGGAAGTATCTACTTTTCGAGGACCGTCATCGAATGATGACGGTCCTGCGTCGATCCAATCGATCGACCAGCATGGCCGCTTGTTGCATGACAATGTCTTTGGTAGTCAGGAAGAAGACGCGAAGCGCCGTGACTTTACCGTCAACGCGTTGTTCTACGATCCCGCTAAGGAAGAAATTTTAGATTACCTGAACGGCTACGACGATATTAAAGCCAAAAAAATGCGCATTATCGGCGATCCGGTACAACGTTTCCGGGAAGATCCAGTACGCTTGTTACGAGCGGTTCGCTTAGCAGCAAAACTGGATATGCAGATTGATACAGAAACTGCTAAGCCGATTGGCGATCTGGCACCTTTACTGCAAAATGTGCCACCGTCTCGCCTGTTTGATGAAATGCTGAAATTGCTATTGTCCGGACATGCCTTGACTTGTGTTGTTGAACTGCGCGCGCGCGGCTTGCATCATGGCCTTTTACCTATGCTTGATGTGATCCTGGAACAGCCTTTAGGTGAGCGTTTTATCACTATTGCACTGAAAAACACAGATGAACGAGTCAGACAGAACAAACCGGTCTCACCCGGATTTCTTTTTGCTATATTGTTATGGCATGAAGTGCTAGCATACTGGAATTCACTCCAAGCATCCGGGGAAAAACCATTGCCTGCTTTATTTAAAGCAATGGATCATATTCTTTCGCTACAACATAAAAAATTGGCGGTTCCACGCCGTTTTGATGCAGTAATACAAGAAATATGGGCAATGCAACCGCGATTCGAAGCCCGTGTCGGGCGCAAGCCTTTCCGTTTGCTTGCACATCCACGTTTCCGCGCCGCCTATGATTTTATGCTGTTACGCTGTGAAAGCGGTGAACTCAGCATTGAATTCGGAGAATGGTGGAAAACCTTTCTATCCGCAGATAATCCCGAACGAGAAAAAATGCTACCCAAGCAAACAACCATCAAAAAAGGGCGAAGAAAGCGTAGCCATAAAAAACCATCGCCCAATTCTGTTATCACCTCCGAAAACTCGATAGACAACCCAGACACTTAATTGTACATTTCATGTTAATAAGTAAAGGATTGGCTTTTATCGCTTTAGGAAGTAATCTGGAAATCCCAGTTTTTCAGGTACAACAGGCTTTTGATGAATTGGAGCAGCTTCCTGGTACTCATCTAATAAAACGCTCGTCTTTATATCAAAGTGCTCCGATCGGGCGGCTGGATCAACCTGATTTTATCAATGCAGTAGCACAGATTAAAACTGAGCTCGCACCATCGGATTTACTGGCTGCGTTACTGGCTATCGAACATAAGCAAGGTCGCTTACGTGAATCGTTAAACGCACCACGGACTCTGGATCTCGATATTTTGCTATATGATACACTCCGGTATCAAGATGGCGAACTGACCATACCGCATCCACGTATGACCCAACGCGCATTTGTACTACAGCCCTTGATAGAAATTGCTCCAGATTGTCAGATTCCAGGATACGGTCACATTGCGCCATTACTTGCCGCATGTAAAGATCAAAAATTACTAAAAATCAATGGATAAAATCTTATAATCTGAATCAGATTTTGTCACAAAACTATTTGCCACTATTGAAATAGAGTATGAGAACGTCACTCACGACACTGCAAAAAATGGTTGAGAACAATGAGAAAATCGCTGTTCTGACCTGTTACGATGCAACTTTCGCAACCATTCTGGAAAACTCAGGCGTAGATGTGCTGCTAGTTGGTGATTCATTAGGAAATGTTTTGCAGGGTGAAAACACCACATTATCAGTCACACTTGATGATATGATTTACCACACTCGTTGCGTTGCACAGGGCACTGACAAGGCGCTCATTATCACCGATATGCCCTTCGGCACTTATCAGACATCGCCAGAGCAAGCTTTTAAGAATGCCTGCAAAATTATTGCTGCGGGTGCTCACATGGTGAAAATCGAAGGTGGTCACATCATGACTGATACCATTCAGTTTTTGAGCCAACGCGGCATACCCGTTTGCGCGCATATCGGCTTGACGCCGCAATCCATCCACCAGTTGGGCGGCTATAAATTACAAGGTAATTCAGAAAAATCCGCCAAGCTAATTTTGGATGATGCAAAAAGTCTAGAAAAATCTGGTGCAAATATGCTGGTAATGGAACTCATACCGGCGAAACTGGCTAAAAAAATCACCCAAACACTTTCCATTCCTACCATCGGCATTGGCGCGGGCAATAATTGCTCTGGACAAGTTCTAGTATTACACGATATGTTGGGTTTATTTCAAGGAAAAAAACCACGCTTCATCAAAGATTTTATGGCGGATGCTCAAAGTATCCAAGCAGCGGTGGAAAATTATGTTGCTGCAGTTAAAACAGGGCAATTTCCAAGTACTGAACATCAATTTTAACTGAAGAGTATCGCGTGAAAATAATTACCGATATCTCGGTGTTACGTGAACATCTTCGTCGAGAGCAAAGAATTGCTTTCGTTCCAACGATGGGTAATTTACACGCAGGGCATCTTGCTCTGATTGATCAAGCCAATCAATTATCCGATTGCATTGTTGTCAGTATTTTTGTCAACCGATTACAATTTCAGCCCCATGAGGATTTCGAACGTTACCCTCGAACATTCAAAGAAGATTGCAGGGCGCTGTCGGCACAAAATGTCAAGATAGTTTTTGCGCCTAATGAAAAAATTCTTTTCCCAACTCCACAAGAATTCTTGTTAGCATTACCCCCTGTAGCAGATATCTTGGAAGGGGAATTTAGACCAGGATTTTTTCGTGGTGTTGCAACGATTGTATTGAAATTATTCAATATTATACAACCTGACCTCGCTGTGTTCGGCAAAAAGGATTATCAGCAGTTGCATATAGTGCGTAGAATGGTACGACAATTAAATTTACCCATAGAAATTATTGCGAGTGAAACTATTCGAGCGCCGGATGGTTTAGCATTAAGCTCACGCAATCAGTATTTAAATGAAGCACAACGTGCGAAAGCTTGCGGGCTTTACCAATCGCTTTTACAGATCAAACAAGAAATTAGTTCCGGTTGTAAAGATTTTCAAAAATTGCAGCAAAATGCTGTCGACAACCTGCAACAGCACAGCTGGAAAGTTGATTACATCAGTATCCATAAACGCAGCACACTTTTATTTGCGCAGGCATCAGATCAAGATTTAGTCGTTTTAGGCGCAGCTTGGCTTGATAACACACGATTGATCGATAACCTAGAAATCTAACATCAGGTTTTTTGTAACGAATATAGCATGATGACTGTTTTTTCAAACCAGACAAATAAAGAACAAAAAATGATGCAATCACTGAACACTTTTTGGTTATCCTGCCTGGATCATTTTCAAAAAGAACTCAATGCGCAACAATTTAACACCTGGATCAAACCCTTGGAGATTGATCTTGCATTAAATAATGATAATAAAGTTGTATTGATCGCACCTAATCGCTTTGTATCGCAATGGGTCACAGATAACTTTATCGCGCACATAGAAAGCATGGCCAAAACCTACTTTGACAAAAATATCCAATTTCATCTGAAACTTGCTGATCAAACAGGAATTAAAAATAATGCATTGAATCAGTTATCAAACTCCATACCTAGCTCCAATGAAACTAAACCGGAATCTAAAACTGTTCACCATCCTACTAAAAAAAATCTCAATGGATTAAATCCTAACTTCACCTTTGATAGCTTTATAACCGGAAAAGCGAATCAATTAGCACGAGCCGGAGCCATTCAGGTAGCAGAATCTCCAGGGATTGCCTATAACCCGCTGTTTATCTATGGCGGTGTAGGTCTTGGAAAAACACATTTAATTCAAGCAATCGGTAATTACGTGCAAGAAAACAACAAAAGTGCAAAGATTCGCTATGTTCATGCAGAAAAATACGTCTCCGATGTTGTCAGTGCTTATCAACACAAAGCTTTTGACAAGTTCAAACTTTACTACCATTCATTAGACCTATTACTGGTTGATGACGTGCAATTTTTTGGTGGAAAGAATCGTACTCAGGAAGAATTTTTCTACGCGTTTAATGCTCTCATTGAAACACATAAGCAAGTCATCATCACTTGCGACACTTACCCCAAAGAAATTACCGGTCTGGAAGAACGTCTGGTTTCGCGCTTTGGCTGGGGATTAACCGTAGCGGTGGAACCCCCTGAACTGGAAATGCGAGTCGCGATTCTTTTGAAAAAAGCTGAAATAGAAAAAATCCGATTGGATGAAAATGTCGCTTTTTTTATCGCCAAACATATCCGTTCAAATGTACGTGAGTTGGAGGGTGCATTGAAACGCGTGTTGGCTTTCTCACGTTTTGTCAATCAGGACATAACACTTGATCTGGCGAAAGAGGCATTAAAAGATTTGCTTGCGGTACAAAGCCGTCAAATTTCAATTGAAAATATTCAAAAAACCGTTGCTGACTACTATAAGATCAAAGTTTCTGAAATGTATTCAAAAAAACGTTCACGTGTCGTTGCGAGACCAAGGCAAATGGCAATGGCCATTGCCAAGGAGTTGACTTCACTAAGTCTACCTGATATTGGCGAAGCTTTTGGCGGTAGAGACCATACGACCGTATTACACGGCTACCGCAAAATTAACGAATTACGTGTTTCTGATCCCCTTGTAAGCCGGGATTTTAACGCTTTAATACTCATTTTAAGAGGTTGATAACTGTTTAGTAAATTGTGTATAACTGCCTATGATAAAAATCTGCTGTTTTTATCCACAATTTATCCAGTCACCATACCTTAATCATACAGACAAAAAAGTGATGCTATCTTGTTGAAATTAATAGGAAGCAAAAAACTATACAGAAGTATGAAAGGCATTATCTAATTATTACTATTTTTAATATCATTTTTATATTAATGCAATGCTTTTAATAAAAACCAACCGAGACATGTTGTTAAAACCACTACAAACTGTAACTGGCATTGTAGAGCGTCGACAAACGTTACCCATCCTATCAAATGTTCTGATTAAGCAAAATCAAGAAAAGACTTCTTTTTTGACCTCTGATCTTGAAATACAAATCAAAACAGAGGCTGCTGAAAACCTTTCCCCTGAAAAAGATTTTGCTTTTACAGTGTCTGCTAAAAAGCTTCAGGATATTTTGCGTTCGCTTTCATCCGATACCGAAGTAACGTTAATACGAAAAGATGACCATTTACAGGTTAAATCCGGTAAAAGCGCATTCAGTCTACAAATTCTTCCTGCAGAAGACTTTCCCGAAGTAACCGAAGAACCGGAATCGGACAGCGTTATTACACTCAGGCAAAAAGAATTCAAGAATCTCCTACATCTGGTTCAGTTTGCGGTAGCTCAACAGGATATCCGCTATTATTTAAATGGACTTTTGCTGTTGATCGACGGTAAGCAACTCATCAGCGTTGGTACTGATGGTCATCGCCTTGCTTATGTTTCAACAAGTTTAGATAAGGCGCAGAAAAAGCAAGAAGTTATTCTTCCGCGCAAAGCAGTCTTTGAGCTATCCAAATTACTCGATGACAGCGAAAACTCGATCAAGATAGAATATTTCCAAAATAAAGTCAGGTTTTCTTTTTCAGATATAATTCTGATCTCTAAAGTTATTGACGGAAAGTTTCCGGATTACAATCGGGTTATTCCAACTAGAAACAACAAACTATTTGAAATTAATCGACTCATCTTTTTGCAAGCTTTGCAGCGGGTTTCCATTCTATCGAATCAAAGTGATAAATTTCGCGGTGTGCGTTTAATCGTCGATAAAAATAATCTACGCATTATCTGCAAGAATAATGAACAGGAAGAAGCTGAAGAAGAGCTGGAAATCAGCTATCAAGAAGACCCGGTGGATATCAGTCTGAACATTACCTATTTGATGGATTTATTAAACAATGTTACGAGTGAAAACGTGCAATGCGCGTTTGAAAATGCCAATAGTAGTGTTTTAATGACAATACCTGGAAATGAAATATTTAAATACATTGTAATGCCAATGAGGATTTAATAATAACCATGCCAGAATCAATAAAAACCGCGACCATTAAATCATTTTCTGTAACTTTCATAAAGTATCCTAGCTAATGAGTAATCAAAATCCCCATGTACCGAAAGAAAATCCAACTGATTATGATTCTGAAAGCATCAAAATACTCAAAGGCTTGGATGCCGTACGTAAACGTCCCGGCATGTATATCGGCGACACCAGCGATGGCACAGGCCTGCATCACATGGTGTTTGAAGTGGTCGATAATGCTATCGATGAAGCATTAGCTGGTCATTGCGACGAAATAACCGTCACGATTCATCCGGATAATTCAGTCAGTGTGTTGGATAACGGTCGAGGTATCCCTACCGGGATCAAACAGGATGATGAAATGAAGCGTTCCGCAGCAGAAATCGTTATGACGGAATTACACGCCGGAGGAAAATTTGATGACAATTCATACAAAGTTTCCGGTGGCTTGCATGGAGTTGGCGTATCGGTAGTCAATGCATTATCGGAATGGTTGAAACTCACTATCAGGCGTGACAGTAAAATGCACCAGATGGAATTTCGTATGGGTGTCCCAATAAAACCACTGGAAATAACCGGAGAAAGCGAACGACATGGTACGGAAGTACATTTTCTCGCTAGCAAGGAAATTTTTGGCAACGTTGAATATCATTATGATATTTTTGCCAAGCGTTTACGTGAGCTTTCCTTTCTCAACAATGGCGTAAAAATTCATCTAGTTGATCAACGCACTGGTAAAGATGAAAAATTCGCTTTTACCGGCGGCATCAGAAACTTTGTTGAATATATCAATCGCAGTAAGTCTGTGCTGCACCCCAGTATTTTCTATGCGACTGGTGTCAAGGATAATATTGCCGTCGAAGTGTCGATGCAGTGGAATGACAGTTATAGCGAGCAAGTACTATGCTATACCAACAATATTCCGCAAAAAGATGGCGGCACTCATTTGACAGGTTTACGTGCTGCAATGACACGCACACTTAACAATTACATTGAAAAAAATGAGCTGGCCAAAAAAGCCAAGGTTGAAACTTCCGGTGATGATATGCGTGAAGGCTTATCGTGCGTATTATCGGTAAAACTGTTTGAGCCTAAATTTTCGTCGCAAACCAAGGAAAAATTAGTTTCGTCGGAAGTACGCCCTGTGGTGGAAGAAGTGGTAGCACAAAAGCTGTCTGAGTTTCTGCTTGAAAACCCGCTGGATGCCAAAACTATATGTAATAAAATTATCGATTCTGCCCGAGCTCGCGAAGCTGCACGTAAAGCGCGCGAACTGACGCGTCGCAAAGGCGTGCTCGACAGCATGGGATTACCTGGAAAACTGGCTGATTGCCAGGAGAAAAATCCAGCGCTGTGCGAACTTTATCTGGTCGAGGGTGATTCTGCCGGTGGTTCCGCTAAACAGGGACGTGACCGCAAGTTTCAAGCGATCATGCCGCTCAAGGGTAAAATCCTGAATGTCGAAAAAGCGCGTTTTGACAAGCTGATTTCGTCGCAGGAAATCATTTCTCTAATCACTGCACTGGGAACAGGCTTCGGTAAGGATGAATACAACCCGGATAAATTACGTTATCACCGCATTATTATCATGACTGATGCGGACGTGGATGGCTCGCATATTCGCACACTATTACTAACCTTCTTTTACCGGCAAATGCCCGAACTGATCGAACGTGGCCACATTTATATTGCGCAACCACCATTGTATAAAATCAAACAGGGTAAAAAAGAACGCTATGTCAAAGATGATCACGAATTAAAACAACATATGCTAAGCCTCGCGTTGACTGACGCAGAGCTAAGTACCGGTGAAGAAAAATCGTTTTTGAGCGGAGAAACGCTGGAAAGAATTGCCAACGAATACATTCTTGCAGAAGCGGTTATTGAGCGCATGAGTCAAATGATCGACAGTAACGTGATGCATGCGTTGCTACGTCAGCCAGATGTTGATTTGCACAACGAACAAACGGCAATCGACAGCGCATCCCGTCTGGCTGCGCGTGTCAAAGATGTTGAAATCGTCGCGGAATACGATGATGTGCATGAACGTTATCGACTCAAAATTATGCGTATGTCACATGGTAATGTGTTGACTAGCTATCTGGATAATGATTTTGTCGAGAGCGGCGACTATGCGCAAATCCAGAAAACCGCACAGGTATTTGAAGGTTTGCTGAGTCAAGGCGCTTATATCCGACGTGGCGAGCGTAAGCAGGTTGTTAGTGAATTCAAATACGCATTGGAATGGTTGCTGGAGGAAGCGAAAAAAGGTTTGAACGTGCAGCGTTATAAAGGCTTGGGAGAAATGAATCCAAGTCAGTTGTGGGAAACCACAATGGATCCGGAAAATCGCCGCCTGTTACGTGCGCAGATTGAAGATAGTATATTGACCGATGAAATTTTTACCACGTTGATGGGTGATGTGGTTGAGCCACGCCGTGCATTTATTGAGAAGAATGCGCTACGTGCGACGAATATTGACATTTAGATTGATTCTAGTAGTGAAAAAGTATGAAATGAAAAGCCTGTTTGCAGTGTTATCAAGAAATTAAATCATGAAAAACCTACTTTTCTTCATAATTTTTAGTGTTACTGTGTTGTCCAGTTGTGCCAAGAGCGGTGGCGGCGGTGAAGAACCACGGGTGCAATGTGACGATGTTACTAGCCGTGGCCATCTTAACGTCTTGTCTGTTAATCTTCTGTTCAAAGAAATTGAAACACGTGAACAGCGTTTGGAAGCGGTTGCGGAATTTGCGGAGAAAACCCCGGTCGATGTTATTCTGCTTCAAGAAGTGGTTGGAGGCACATTAGCTCATACTGAAAATAGCGCAGAAGATTTGCAGAAAAAGCTCCTCGCTCGCAAGCATAATTATGATTTGTACACGTCTTTTGAAATCGGATTACCGGGTGTCATAGGCGTGGCTAATGCGATACTGAGTCGTTGTGAAATTGATTTCAGGACGACTAAGCGCTTGCCGCATGCGACTGAATTGAATTTTCGCGGGCATGATATCAAATTGCCAAGAAATGTGATGATGACGCGCATTAATATCCCAAATACCAGTAAACTGAATATTTATAACACACATCTTTGCGCCGCATGTACAGCAGATCAGCTGGATACCCAGTTAAACGTTATGTTGCCATTCATCAGTGAATTAGAAACATCTTTTCCGAGTGGTAATTTTGCAATTCTTGGCGGCGATTTCAATATCGACCGCTTTCGCGTAGATCCCTTTGTGGAGCGGCCTTTCTATGACAGGATTGTCAATGCCGGCTTTATTGATGCTTATGCGCAGAATAGATCGCTGGATAATTTATGTACAAATACTAAACAAGCTGATGCGCATTGTACCGTAGGCGTTTCGACATTGGATGCAGGCGGACCTGCCAGGCGCATTGACTACATTTTTATGAATCAGGAAAAGAATTTACGTGAAAGCCGAGTGGTATTTAACACCTTGGTTGATCCAGATCAAGCAAGCGTATCCGATCATGCTGGTGTTTTTATTTCTGTGACTTTGCCATAAGAATACAGCGAGTGATGGATGTCACCCGCTTCTAAAATTTGGTGGTTTTTTTGGGTGTTTACGCCGCAACGCGGGATGCGCGTTTACGCTCATGTTCCAGTAGATGACGCTTACGAATCCGAATCGTTTTCGGCGTAATTTCTACCAGTTCATCATCGGCAATGAATTCAATCGCTGATTCCAGGGTAAGTTGAATCGGTGGAATTAACGTGACCGCTTCATCGGTTCCGGAAGCGCGAATATTAGTTAATTGCTTGCCTTTGATTGGGTTGACCACCAGATCATTGTCACGGGAGTGAATGCCGATCACCATGCCTTCGTAAAGGCGGTCGCCTGGGCTGACAAACATGCGGCCGCGATCTTGTAGTTTCCATAGAGCATACGCAACTGCTTCTCCTTGTTCAGCGGAAATCAGCACACCGTTTCTGCGTGGTGGAATTTCCTGGCGCATTGGCGCGAATTCGTCAAATACATGGCTCATCAAGCCGGTGCCGCGTGTCATGGTCATGAATTCGGATTGAAAGCCGATCAAGCCGCGTGCAGGGATACGATAGTCTAGCCGCACACGTCCTTTAGCATCTGATACCATATCTTGTAAATCGCCGCGGCGCGAGCCCAAAGCTTCCATTACTGCGCCTTGATTTGCTTCATCTACATCAACGGTGAGCATTTCAAACGGTTCGCATTTAACGCCGTCAATCTCACGAATCACAACATGCGGACGAGAGACAGCGAGTTCGTAACCTTCGCGGCGCATATTTTCCAGCAGAATAGTCAGGTGTAGTTCACCGCGCCCTGAAATCAGGAACGAGTCGGTTTCATTGGTGTCCTCCATCCTCAGGGCAACATTGATCAACAGTTCTTTTTCCAGACGCTCGCGCAACTGGCGGCTGGTGACGAATTTTCCTTCCTGCCCGGCAAATGGCGAGGTGTTGACTTGGAATGTCATAGTTAGGGTGGGTTCGTCCACAGCGAGGATTGGCAGTGCTTCCGGTTGGTCGACATCGGCCAGCGTAGTGCCGATGCTGAGTTCTTCCACGCCGTTAATCAGTACGATATCGCCGGCCAACGCTTCTTTCATTTGTATCCGCTCCAAACCACGGAAGCCGAGCACCTGATTGACTTTTGCTTTTTTCGGTGGTTTGTCTCCTGTCAACACCATAACCTCCTGACCGGGTTTCAGTTTGCCGCGGTGAATGCGGCCAATGCCAATGCGGCCGACAAAACTGGAATAATCTAGCGCGCTGATTTGTAGTTGCAGTGGTTCATCAGGATTACCTACAGGAGCAGGTACGTATTTGAGGATAGTGTCGAACAACGGACGCATGTCGGTGCTCGGCTTATCAATATCCAAGGTGGCAAAGCCATTTAATGCCGAAGCATAAATAATAGGAAAATCAAGTTGTTCTTCACTGGCACCCAATTTATCGAACAGATCAAATGTTTGATCTACCACCCAGCCGGCGCGTGCTCCAGGCCGATCAATCTTATTGACTACGACAATCGGGCGTAAACCCAGCGCGAGTGCTTTTTTGGTGACAAAACGGGTTTGTGGCATCGGTCCTTCAACAGCATCAACGAGCAACAATACACCGTCGACCATTGACAACACACGCTCGACCTCGCCGCCAAAGTCCGCATGGCCAGGGGTGTCGACGATGTTGATATGAATATCTTCGTAGTCAATAGCACAATTTTTGGCTAGAATGGTAATACCGCGCTCACGCTCAATATCGTTAGAGTCCATCACGCGCTCGGAAATTTGCTGATGTGCGGCAAAGGTGCCGGCTTGGTGCAGAAGTTTATCAACCATAGTGGTTTTACCATGGTCAACGTGAGCGATGATTGCGATATTGCGAATCGGGCGAGACATAAATTATTCCTCAAATATATAAGCTATTAGTCCTTGCGGCGGGGGCAACATTATAGCATCCGGTTGTTAATATGGCTAATTTAACCATCAGCTAAGTTTTTTAAAATTAGGAGCTCTAATGTTGCCATTGATTCGTTACTTATCACAAAGTTCACTGCAGGACTTGCAACTTACCATGCATGATGTCACTGCCAGCATCGAGCATTTGCTATTTGCAAAAACACAACAGAAGGCCTGGAATGCGCCTAAGGTTGTGATTACTCCGCCAGATGATCGATACATGATGGCGACATTAGCGGCAGCCGATGACCCTCCATTTCTTGCTGTCAAAGCGTTAGTGCTCAATCCAAATAACCCAAGACATGGATTGGATAGCATTAATGCACTGATGACTTTACTCGATAGCCGCAACGGATTGCCACTTGCGATCATTGATGGCAATTGGATTACTGCAGTACGCACGGCAGGATTGAGTGTGGTTGCTGCCAAACGGCTTGCACGACCTGATGCTTCTATTGCTGCTTTTATCGGGTGCGGCGTGCAAGCCCATAGTCACTTGCGAGCGCTGGCAGAAATTTTTCCGCTAAAGCAGATTAATGTGTTTGGACGGAGCGCGGCCAGCCGCGACAAATTTTGTCGTAGCGCAGAAAAAATGGGCTTGCTGGTGGTTGCGACACAAACGGCACAGGAAGCCATCCAAGATGCGGATTTAATTGTTACATCTGTAACTTTGTCGCCAAAACTGACTCCATTTCTAGACGCGCGCTGGCTTAAACCAGGCGCATTCGTCACTATGACCGATTTGGCTGCACCGTGGTTGGCTGAGAGCATGTCAGCATTGGACCGGATTATCGTTGATGATTTGGAACAAGAAGCCAGCATGCCTAAACCGTTGGTTGATCCGGAGTTAGTGCGTGGCGATCTAACTGATTTGGTAACAGGCAGTGCAACGGGTCGTCAAAGCATAGATGAACGAATTGCTTTTGTGTTCAGGGGGTTGGCGCTTGGGGATCTGGCCGTGGCCGGACTGGCTTACCAACGTGCTTGTGAGCAATTACAGGGTATAGTGATAGAATTCTAAAGCAATTATTGGTTGTTCTTTTCTGCGCCCGTCATCAAAAATTTAATCAATAGCGCGAAAATAAGCGGAACTGTACTGAGTCCTGTCACCATGTAATGCTCTGCGGTGAACTGATCGCCTTCATCCATAATGATGTAGCCAAAAAATATCGTGACCGGAGTGATAATTGAGAGTGTTATTACTAAATTAAATAATCCTTTCATTTGTTAAGATCCTTTTGATAAATTATTTTTTAGAGTATATGCCTATTGGCAGGGTATGCCCAGAACATAAAAATTCAAAATCACTTGTCAATTGAGGTGCTAAGCAGGGTAATATTAATCTTTATGCAACAACTGCATAACATGCATGGAACCCGTACTCGTTATTACCAATTTTCCCAATAAGGAAAGCGCCTTAGCGTTGGCAGAGGCTTTAGTCGATCAACATTTGGCGGCTTGTGTTAACACCTTAAGTCCGTGTGTATCGATGTATCGCTGGAAAGATAACATTGAGTCGGCTGAGGAAACCCCAGTGCTAATTAAAACCCAGCGACAACATTATGAGCGGATTGAACAGTTGATCAAGAAGGTGCATCCTTATGAACTTCCGGAAGTAATTATGGTTCCTATATTGGACGGATTACCTGCCTATTTGCAGTGGATCGTCGACGAAACAACCCTATCTGACTAAATAATACTGATACCAATGCGATTAATCCAATTTTTGCTACTAATGTTATGTTTATCCTGTCCGCAAGCTTTCGCTCAGGAAGGCGGATCTTTAAATCTATTTCAGAAATTACAAGGCTTAGGTATCAATCTGGGCCAAAGTAATCCACAAGAACTTTTGCCACCGGATGAGGCGTTCAAGATCGCAGTAGAAGTGCGAGACGGAAATACGTTAATTGCCCATTTGACACCGGCGAAGGATTATTACCTGTATCGTGACAAAATTGCCTTCGAACCCAAGCAAGAAGGCGTGGCGATTGAAAAGGTAAGGTTGCCACCCGGAAAAATGAAAGAAGACATGACTTTTGGCAACACGGAAGTATATTACAACCCAATTCAAGCGGTCATTTCGTTACAGCGCGAAGGCGCGGCAAGTGAGCAACCGCTAACACTGGAGGCAACTTATCAAGGTTGTAATGAACCGGTGGGGGTGTGTTACGCACCGATACATAAAGTGATTGATTTGACATTACCGGCAGTAAAGGCCGCGATCGGAGCGGTTGCCGAGGTGGTGAGTAGTCAGGCGACGGCAGCAGAAATCGATGCTACCGCTGAATTGTTTCAGATGCCATCTAGATCACCCGCGATTGAAACCGAATCGTACAAAATTGAACGCATGTTCGAAACTGGCAATTACTGGTTAATTCTCTCCGGGTTCTTTGTAGTTGGTTTGTTTCTGTCATTTACGCCTTGTGTGTTTCCGATGTTTCCAATTCTATCGGGGATTATTGCCAATCAAGGCAAGAATGTAACAAAGCGGCATGGATTTATTCTGGCACTGGCTTATGTATTTGGTATGGCGATTACGTATGCCATCATCGGTGTAGCGGCGGGGTTATCGGGCGCAATGTTGTCTGCAGCCTTGCAAAATGCATGGGTACTGGGCACGTTTGCAGTGATGTTTGTGCTGTTGTCCTTTTCCATGTTTGGTTTTTATGAGCTGCAACTGCCGGGGTCGTTGCAAACCAAGTTATCCCAGGAGGCCGGTCAGCTGAAGGGTGGGCATTTAACCAGTGTGTTTGGTATGGGGGCATTGTCTGCTTTGATTGTCGGTCCTTGTGTTGCTGCACCGCTGGCGGGTGCTTTGCTATATATTAGCCAGACTCGGGACGTGGTTCTGGGCGGTTCGGCATTGTTTGTCATGGCACTGGGTATGGGTGTTCCGCTGTTGCTATTGGGAACATCAGCTGGCGCTTTGCTGCCGAAAGCTGGCGCATGGATGGAGTCGATTAAGCGATTCTTTGGTGTGTTGCTGCTCGCAGTTGCAATTTGGATTATTTCCCCGGTGATTAATGAAGTAGTGTACATGTTGTTATGGGCCGTGTTGTTAATCATTTCCGCGATTTATTTGCATGCTATTGATCCATTGCCGGAAAGAGCCTCCGGTGTGCAGAAATTCCTTAAAGGTGTGGGTGTTATCGCTTTACTGGTTGGTGTTGCGTTATTGATCGGTGTTTTGTCCGGTGGCCGGGATGTTCTGCAGCCACTCTCAAAGCTTAACCTGGCAGATGCGACGAGTTCAGGGGAAGCGGGATCAGCGAGTTATGCAACACTGCCATTTCAGCGGGTAAAAACTATTGCTGAACTGGATGAACAGATCCAGTTATCCAGAGAAAAATACGTCATGGTCAGGTTTCATGCTGATTGGTGTGTTTCATGCAAGGAAATGGATCGATTTACGTTCTCTGATGCTAAAGTTCAAGCTCGACTGAAAGAAGTGGTTCTGCTGGAGGTTGATGTCACAAATGGCACTTCGGATGACACCGCGCTACTTAAACGATTTAAGCTGTTTGGGCCGCCGGGTATTTTATTTATTGATCGTCAAGGTCATGACGTTCCTGATATTAAAATCATTGGATTTCTCAATAACCATGATTTTTTAACAGTACTGAACGCTGTTTTGATTTAAAGCTAGTTACTGTCAAATAATTAACCGCGACGCCCTATTAAAACATATTCTAAGGATGAAATAATGTCGAAGTTCAAGCAGATAATTTTGTATTCTTGCGTCGCAATATTTGCTCTGGGAGCAGGCTCGTTCCTACGTACTTTGCTGTCGGAGGCGTATCAAACTGAGTTATCCAGTGAAGAAAGTCAGCAAGGCGCTCAAGCTATCCTTGCTGCAAGCTTGCCAGATTTACAGGGAGAAAATCAGGAGGTTTCGCAGTGGTTGGGAAAAGTCATGGTGGTGAATTTTTGGGCTACCTGGTGTACGCCGTGCCGCGAGGAAATACCAGAATTCATTGAAGCGCAAAAAAAATATGGGGAACAAGGGTTGATTTTTATCGGTATTGCTATTGATCAAGCCGATAAGGTCAAAATGTTTAGTCAGGAATTTGGCATCAATTATCCGGTATTGGTTGGTAGTTTTGATACCTGGTCATTGTTAGAGGCCGCGGGAAATCGTCATTCTGCGCTGCCTTATACAGTGGTGATCAATCGCTCTGGAGAATTGGTCGAGAACTATTTAGGGCGTGTTGATCTGAAAAAATTGGAAAAAATGGTAATTCCATTATTGAAGGAACCACCGAAAATCGATCAATCGACACAAACCAGTTAAAGATGTTGCTGGGACGTGGAAATAGCTTCAGTCAAATAATAAATATTATCAAGGCCTAATCTAATCGGGCTACTCTGCCAAAAAAGCAATTTCTATCAAAGATAATGATGTAATATTATCAACAGGAATGGAATGCTTTGTTCATTAACGCATATGCGAGCTACTCTGTCCATGCATTACCTCGCATTTGATGGTTGCGAATACTTACCCAACAAATAACCGGTTAAGTTTTGTTGGATTGAATGAAGTGCTGAAGGTGGGAAGGCACGGGTTTTTAATCTAAGTGTGAGGAGGATGTTTTTTCGATAATCGTTTAAGAGACCTCATTATGATGCGACGTGATGGCAGTCATTTCATTGTTTTCTTCTTAATTATTCAAATAACCATGCTCTCAGGCTGTGCATCAATACCCGAGCAAACGGGAATGGAAGAAAAATTTAATGATGTTCGTATTACCACAAAAGTCTATGAAGCAATTATTGATGAACCGTCGCTAAGACGTTTTGATATCAATGTCAGAACGATCAGAGGGGTTGTAGAATTAAGCGGTTATGTCAATTCCCGTAACGATATGGACAAAGCAATAGCGATTGCTCGTACTATCGATGGTATAAAGTCGATCAGAAATGATATGCTGATCGGATCAATTAACGATGATTATTAAATAGTTATACCCGTGTTGCTGGGTGGATGAAGTACGGTGTTTCATTAATATGCACTATTCCACTGACCTTTTATCAGTGTTTATTGAGGGGCATTTGCAAGTCACTTATTATTAATAAATGTCTATGTTAGTATTATCGAGTAAAAATGTTTTTAGCTGACATAGTATTGATCATTCATTTTTTTTATGTCCTATTTGTGGTAGGGAGCTTGCCAGTTATCTGGGTAGGCGCGCGGTTGAAGATGACGTTTGTCGGAAACCCTTGGTTTCGTTATTTGCACCTTGCCGCTATTTTGTTCGTGGTGGTTGAGTCGTTACTCGGTGTTGCTTGTCCATTAACCGTGTGGGAGAATAGCTTGCGCCAGATAGAAATGGATAGTAGTTTTATTCAACACTGGCTTCATTTCATTATATTTTACAATGTACCGGAAACCGTCTTGGCTGCTGTTTATTGCTTGTTTGCCGGTCTGGTCGCAATGACCTTTAAATGGGTGCCGCCCAGACGCATAAAGGTTGATTAGCTTTATAAAACCATCTGGCGATCATCGACTTCTTTTGTTTCAAGACCGAGCATTTCTTCAATATTAGGCTCGAATGTTTCCTCGTCAAATGCAGTATCGCCGTTTTCGAATGGCCGATCTTGCGCTTGCAAGTTAACGAAATCGTAACGAGAAGTATCGGCTAGATGCGACAGCTGGATATTCTGTATAGAGCGAAACATGGTTTCCAGCCGGCCGGGGAATTTTTTATCCCAATGTTGCATCATTTCTTTGATGGCTTGGCGTTGCAAGTTTTTTTGTGATCCGCACAGATTACATGGAATGATCGGGAAATCCGAAATTTCCGCATAAGCTGCCAGATCCTTTTCCTTGCAGTAAGCCAGCGGCCGGATCACAATGTGTTTGCCGTCATCGCTGACCAGTTTGGGCGGCATTGCTTTGAGCTTACCACCATAAAACATATTCAGAAATAAGGTTTCAAGGATATCATCGCGGTGATGACCTAATGCAATTTTACTAACTCCAAGTTCACCAGCCATACGGTATAACACACCACGGCGTAGTCGGGAGCACAGGCTGCAGGTAGTTTTTCCCTCGGCAATGACACGCTTGACGACACTGTAGGTATCCTGTTCTACAATCCGAAAAGGCATGTTGATTTGTGTCAGATAACTGGGTAAAACTTGCTCAGGGAAACCGGGCTGTTTTTGGTCCAGATTCACTGCAATCAGTTCAAAATTTACTGGGGCATGGTTCTGAAGATTACGCAGGATATCCAGCAATGCATAGCTATCTTTACCTCCAGACAAACATACCATGATTCGATCGCCGGCTTCGATCATGTTGAAATCAGCAATAGCTGTTCCTACTTGTCGTCTCAAGCGTTTCTGCAGCTTGTTGGCATTATATTGTTGTTTTTTAAGCATACTTTAAAATAAATCTGAAGAAACAAAAGTTCATTGATGATAAGGCGAGTAGTATAGAGGTTATAGCGGAATATTAGACAAATGAATTGGAACAATTTAGCATAGCCGAATTCTAAACAAGACGGATAAACGAGTTCATAAATTATTTTCAGGAGAATTCTATGAATAAATTCTATGAATGCTATGAATAGAATTATACCATTGGTAATCTTGGTCTTGTTTTCAACCGAAAGTTACTCGGCTCCAAATCATTCCAATTTGGAATCCGATATTGGCAGGCCGGGTGATTCTGATAAAGTGTCACGTATTATTAAATTGACGCAGGTGGATAATATGTTTCTACCTGCAGAAATTGAGGTGAATGAAGGTGAAACGATCCAGTTTGTGGTCAAAAATGGCGGCAATCACAAGCACGAAATGTTGATGGGTTCGATGGCTGAACTTAAAAAAATTGTTAAGATGCGGCGTATGTATCCTGATAAGGAGCATTCTGAGACCCAATTGTTACAACTGGAGCCTGGTGAGCAAAAGGAATTGATTTGGCAGTTTACTCGCGCAGGAATCATTGATTTTGCCTGTCCGTTGCCCGGTCATTTTAAGAAAATGCGTGGAAAAATTTTTGTGGAGAAAAAATGAAAATGCGAATGAGTACCCTGCTAATTGGGTCGATCTTGACAGTCAATTTATTGAGTGTTGCGACACAGGTGACAGCCACGGCAACCGTAGATGTTTATAAGAGTCCGACTTGCGGATGTTGCGATAAATGGGTCGACCATATGCGCGACCATGGTTTTACGGTAAAAACGCATGATGTAGGTAATAAAGAGATCAGAAAGAAATCGGGTGTTTCTGAAACCGTTGGTTCGTGTCATACGGCATTGGTGAATGGATATGCGATTGAGGGGCATGTACCGGCATCCGATGTCATCAGGTTGCTCAAAGAAAAACCAAAAGCGATAGGGTTGGCTGTTCCAGATATGCCGCATGGGTCTCCAGGTATGGAAGGATCTCGTAGTGATCCCTACAATGTTTTGTTGCTTAAAGAGCGCGATCAAACTCGCACGGATGCCACCATCTACAACCGCTATGATCCGTATGCCAAAAAGGCTGAGCCATTACCTAAAGATGTAGAAGCAGAAAAAAGCAGTTCAGTTATGCGCTTAAAATAAATGCAGCGATTTTTATGAGAATGCGACATTTTTTGATTTATGGCGCGGCTACAATGGTGTTGAGCGGGTGCGGTAATTTCTCGTCGCCGGATATTGCATTGGGACAGCATCAGATTGATCCTAAAACAGGGCTGGTGATAAGAGATTTGGACGCTGCACAAATTATGCGTGGAGAAGCTGTTTATGCGACCAATTGCGTGGGGTGCCATGGCCCCAATGGAGAAGCAACGCCGGATTGGCGCAAACCGAATCCTGATGGTAAATATCCACCCCCGCCACTAAACAGTTCGGCACATGCTTGGCACCATTCCACCGATGTTTTGAAAAAAACAATCCTCAAAGGAACTCCACCAGAAATAGGCTCTATGCCTGCTTGGGAAGGCATATTGACCGAGCAGCAAGTCGATGATGTGATCGCCTGGATAAAGTCCTTATGGTCAGATGAAATTTACGATATCTGGTATAAAAATTTTGAAGATAAATAAACAGTAAATAAGCATTTCAGACTTGAATTCGCCTTATTCTTTCGGTTTTTTTTGAAGTGATCGGATTTGTTCAAAGATCGCTTGTTTTTCATCTTCCAGCTCTCGATAGCGTGCATAAAGGCGATCTAAATCCGTTGTATATTTATCAATTCGATCTTGTTTTTCCTCCTTAAGCTGAATTAAATCCTCATAGTTAGGAATCGGAATACTCTGTGAGGGCGATTTGGGTTGCCGAAAAGCTTGAGGCATTTCTGCTATTTCGTTGCGGCGCATTTCCTGAATCATCAGAAATTGCTGATAAGTCGATTGAGACTCTTGTTGTATGCGAGTCAACGTTTTTTCAAGCTCACGGATCTGCGCTTCCTGATCAGGCGTTTCCGTATTAGCCCAAATTGTATTGGCGGTAGCAAAAAACACGCATAAAAGAATCAGCTGCATGACTTGAATATTAATGGATAACTTATTGTTTTGCATATATTTTAATGGCATAGTAGCGGGGCTTTATTCTTCAATAAGAGTATTTTCCATATTGCTATGTGCGCAATTTTACACTCAATATCACTGGAGTTAATTTCTACTTTGGTGTTCTGTAAAAGAAAATTTTTTGTTTCAGACCTATAGTTTGTCATGATTCAATAAAGTTGCGGTACTACTTTGACGGAATTACTGCGATTACATTCATTCGTTTGGTAATATGTGCGAGCCAATGTTTTTTCTTAGCGCTACTGATTCCATAGCTTATCCTATTTTCCAGGACGGGTGCGATTGCGCAGGATCGATTTGCAATTAGTTTAATGCTAGTTGTGATAGATAGTGATTTCTTTCATGCAGCATAACCCTATAACTAAAAGATGAAAACCAATAAAGAGCAACATACGCCGATGATGCAGCAGTACTTGCGTATTAAGGCACAGTATCCGGATATGTTGATGTTTTATCGCATGGGGGATTTTTATGAATTGTTTTTTGATGATGCGGAGAAAGCTGCAAGACTGCTCGGGATTACTTTAACCCGGCGCGGTGCTTCAGCAGGTGAGCCGATTAAGATGGCGGGGGTGCCCTATCACGCAGCTGAGCAATATTTAGCTAAGTTGGTCAAAGCCGGCGAGTCCATCGCGATTTGCGAACAAGTGGGTGATCCGGCCACCAGTAAAGGACCGGTAGCTCGTGAGGTTGTTCGCGTCATTACGCCTGGAACATTAACGGATGCAGCATTACTCGAGGATAAGCGTGATTGCATTTTGCTGGCATTATGGGTACACGAGTCGGTTCTGGGTTTGGCCTGGTTGAACCTAGCCGCAGGTCAATTACGGATGATGGAGACATCGCCGCAAAATATGCTTAGTGAATTGGAGCGTTTGCAGCCAGCAGAAATTCTTTTACCTGAAGCGCTTATATTGGGTGAATTACAAGGGAAAAATTGGGTTTTAAAGCAATTACCTTCGTGGCAGTTTGATCGTGATAGTGCAATCAGTAGTCTGACACGACAATTTGAAACTTATGATCTTTCCGGTTTTGGCTGTGAAGATTTGTCTACGGCTCTGTGCGCAGCGGGTGCATTATTGGAATATACACGCTTGACGCAAGGATCAGGTATGCTTCATATCACATCATTGCAAGCCGAACGGGAAAGTATTTATGTCCGTATGGATGCAGCAACGCGCCGCAATCTCGAAATTTCTGAAACCATCCGAGGTGAAAGATCGCCCACGCTATTGTCTCTGCTGGATACTTGTTCAACCAATATGGGTAGCCGCTTATTGCAATTTTGGTTGCATCATCCATTGCGTGATCGTGGCGTAATTCAAAAACGACTGGATAGTATTGCGGCCTTGATCGGGGAAAATGAGTCAAAAAGTTATTTGGCTGCACGCGGTCTTTTGCGGCAGATCGTAGATGTTGAGCGGGTTACTGCACGTATTGCACTCAAATCGGCGCGCCCGAGAGATTTGTCAGGCTTGCGTGATAGCCTGAAACTATTTCCGGAAATTATCACTGCGATTGCGCCGTGTCGCAGTGATAGAATTGATCAATTGATTCAGGCGATGCAAATTGAGCCTGTGCTCGTTGAGCTATTGAATAAGGCCTTGCTGGAAGAGCCCGGTGTGGTGTTGCGCGAAGGTAATGTGATTGCCAATGGTTATGACGCCGAACTTGATGAATTACGAGCGTTGCAGAACAATTGCGGGGAATTCTTATTACAACTGGAAATTCGTGAAAAGGAACGCACGGGTATTCCTAATCTGAAAGTCGAATATAACCGTGTGCACGGATTCTATATCGAAGTCACGCACGCACATAGCGAGAAAATTCCTGCGGATTATCGACGTAAGCAAACTTTAAAAAGTGCTGAACGTTATATTACGCCTGAGCTGAAAGCTTTCGAAGACAAGGCATTATCCGCACAGGATCGAGCTTTGGCGCGGGAAAAGTATTTATATGATGCGTTAATAGAGGCGTTGTTAAAGTATATTCATGTATTACAGAAGATGGCGCAAGGCGTTGCTGAGATCGACGTTCTGTGCGCACTGGCAGAACGGGCGCAAATACTCGATTATACCGCGCCGCATTTATCCAATGAGGAGATTGTTAGTATAGATAACGGTCGTCATCCGGTGGTAGAAAATCAGGTTGAAAACTTTGTGGCTAACGATGTTCAATTAGGCGCCGGGCAAACTGGAAAACCACAAATGCTGCTGATTACCGGCCCTAACATGGGCGGGAAGTCGACTTACATGCGACAGATTGCGCTGATTAGTTTGCTGGCTCATTGTGGGTGTTATGTCCCAGCTAAAAAAGCGTGCATCGGTGTACTTGATCAAATTTTTACCCGCATTGGAGCCGCTGATGATCTTGCCAGTGGTCGTTCCACGTTTATGGTAGAAATGACGGAAACAGCCAATATACTCCATAATGCGACAGCGCATAGCTTGGTGCTTATGGATGAAGTCGGCCGCGGCACCTCGACTTTTGATGGTTTGGCTTTAGCGTTTGCAATCGCTCGGTATTTGCTGACAAAAAACTGCAGTTTTACCTTGTTTGCTACGCATTACTTTGAGCTGACAAAACTTGCAGAAGAGTTTAAACAAGTTAAGAATGTTCATTTGGATGCGGTGGAGTATAAACACCGTATTGTTTTCCTGCATAAAGTCACTGAAGGTCCCGCGAGTCAGAGTTATGGTTTGCAAGTAGCAGCGCTGGCAGGCATTCCTGAGCCAGCGATTAGAGTAGCAAGAAAATACTTGATTAATCTCGAGCAGGAAAGTATAAGTAGAGAACTGCAGTTGGATTTGTTTGCTTTTTCCGCTCCGGAGCTGGAAGAAAATGTTATGCAGGAACACTCAGTAATCACAATACTGCAGAATCTTTCGCCTGATGATCTAAGTCCCAAGCAGGCATTGGAGCAGATTTATTTATTGAAAAAAGCGGTAGATACCGAGCATGGCAGCTAAATTTTCATCCAATCGGGTACTTGAAATCTAGTGCTCATGACCATGTGCGCCATGCACATGTTCATGAGAAATTTCTTCTGCTGTGGCGGGACGGACTTCGGTTACCGTACATGCGAAATTTAGTTTCATACCTGCGAAAGGATGATTGCCGTCGACAATGACACTATCATCAGTAACATCGGTGACCTTATAGATGATAAAGTCATCGGAATCTTCAGCGCCACCTTCAAAATTCATCCCAACGGTTACATTAGCAGGAAAAGAGTCGCGTGGTTCAACACGAACCAATTCGGCATCATATTCACCAAAAGTGTCTTCCGGTTCCATGGAGATGGAGCATGAGTAACCAATTTCCATTTCGTGCAATGCTTCTTCAACTAAAGGAAAAATACCTCCGTAGCCACCATGCAAATAACTGATCGGTGTATCTGTTTTTTCCAGAATTTCTCCTGAAGCATCCGACAATTCATAGTTGAGAGAAACCACAGTATTTTTTTCCACGCGCATATTAAGTTTCCTTGTTGAGTTTGATCAAGAGTTGAAACGTTTATAACAATCAGAGCGATTATTTTTATTGGCAAGCAGTGATTGAACAGTCATTATTATACGCACAAAGTTATTTTTTCCTTAATCCGAAATGACGCGGAGTTGAACACTGAATTATTCAATCTTCTTTCTCGTTGAGTGGTAATGTTCTGATCGGCGCAAAACTTTGCCGGTGAATTTCGCAAGCCCCGTATTGTTGCAGTGCAGCCAAATGCGCTTTGGTTGGATATCCTTTATGTTTATTGAATCCATAGTCGGGAAAATACCGATGCAATCTTTGCATTTCAGCATCACGCGCAGTTTTGGCCAATATCGAAGCTGCTGAAATTTCGGGTATTAAGCTGTCGCCGCGAATGATTGTTTGCATTGAACAGTGTAAGCGAGGGCTCTGGTTGCCATCGACCAGTACTATATCGGGTGTGAAAGGAAGGCTTTCGACAGCACGTTTCATGGCCAGCAAACTTGCTTGTAAAATATTTAATTGGTCAACTTCTTGAACCGAAGCATAAGAAATTGCCCATGCTTTAGCATGTTTTTTGATGGTGATTGCCAGTGCGTTGCGCTTTTTCTCGCTCAGTTTTTTGGAATCAGCTAATCCGTCTATTGTAAAGGCCGAGTTCAAGACAACACAAGCTGCATAAACTGGCCCGGCCAGAGGTCCTCTGCCAGCTTCGTCGACGCCGCAAATCAATTCGATTGTTGACGTTTCAATGATTGAACATTCCTGATGCTGACGGTTATTTCAATCTCGTGGCGACTACACATTTCTGGAGGTGCACATAAGCTGCGCTTCGGTAACTAGCTGATCATCCACTTCAGCACGTGCCGAATATTTCCATAATCCTTTGATTTGTCGTTGGATAGAAACTTTGAGAATCAATTGATCGCCGGCCATGACAGGTTTTTTGAAACGAACACCATCAATACCGACAAAGTAATAAACCGTATCTTCCTTGTTAGTCGTATTCTCTGTTCTAAGTGTCAGAATAGCGGCTGCCTGGGCTAACGCTTCAACAATTAAAACCCCTGGCATCACTGGATGATGCGGGAAATGCCCAGAAAAGAAAGGTTCGTTGATAGAAACGTTTTTTAATGCAACGATATCTTTACCGGCTTCATATGAAATTACCCGGTCGACTAGTAAGAGCGGATAGCGATGCGGAAGATATTTTAATATTTCGTGGATATTCATGCTGCTCATTGTTTTATTTCCCTTTTGGGCCTAAATGCCTTTTTTCGATGCCGTTTGATCAGCAGTGTATATGAAAATGGTGCTTTATTCGTTATTGAGTGCTTTAATTACTTTGTCGGTAATGTCGATACGCTGACTTCTGTAAACGGAGTCCTGTAATTGCAAAATCAGATCATAATTTTCATTTTCTGCGATTTCACTAATAGCACGGTTGGTGCGTTCTAAAATCATACTGTATTCTTCATTCTGACGTACGCTCAGGTCTTCTCGCATTTGCTTCTGGGCGCGTTGGTACTCGCGACTTAAATTGGCAAGATTTCTTTCCATATTGCGTCTCTCAGGTTCTTCCATGTTAATGCTCTCTTTTTCTAGCTTGTCTTGCAGCGTCTTGGCTTTCAATGCCATTTTTTTGATAGCTTCATCGCGTGGAACAAACTCCCGTTCGATTTTTTTTTGGGCCTGTATGGCTGGTTTAGATTCGCGCAGGATTTGTTCGGTATTGACTACACCAATTTTAATATCGCTGGCAAAGGCAGCTACGAAACTGCTAATGAAAGCCATGACGAAGAAAGTCGTCATCGCCGTGGAGCAACAGTGATAGATTCGGTTATATATTTTCACCTGAAGCAGTACTCGACAGAAATTAGAATTGTTGACCGAACATGAATTGGAATCTTTGCAGGTTATCCGCCGGCACATCATTTAATGGCTCTGCTAGACTTACTTTCAATGGTCCCATGGGGGATACCCAGGTTAACGCAATACCGGTTGAATAACGCATGAAATTGTTCAGTTGATTGAATTGGTTAAATGTAGTACCTCCATCAACAAACACGCTAAAGCGTAATGATCGATCATCTCGCAGGAATGGAACTGGGAACATCAGCTCAATATTTCCGACTACACGCTTGCTAGCGCCTACTGCTAGCAATCTTCGATTGACAGTAGTGATGTTACCGGGAAGCAGTGTGTCATCACGGGGACCTAAAGAATTAAGATCATAGCCCCTTACTGAGTTATTACCCCCAGCAAAAAAGTTTTTGAAGAAAGGAAGATTCTTTCCTTTGTAACCATCACCATAGCCGAATTCCGTATTTACCAGAAGCGTAAAGAAATCAGTAATCGGAAAGTACCACCTCTGGTTGTAACTGACTTTGTAGTAGTTTAAATCTCCACCCGGCACACTGATTTCACCAAATAGTCGATGAGTTGTTCCAGAGGTTGGCCAAATTGCGCTATCACGCCGGTCGCGCGCCCAGCTTATGGTTGCTGGAAAATTATTAGTTGTTTCACCAAATTCGGTAACAAAATCCCTGTAACGCTGTGGACTGTTTGCAAATGTATCGATCGAGGTATTTTCTGCAGCCAAGCCAAGGGAAACAATATCGTTTTCTGCGATGGGCACTCCAAACCTAAAACCGGCACCTAAAGTATCTGTTTTGAATGCGCCAAACTGTGTTAATGCACGCGTATCCAAAACGCGCTTGTATGCATCCAGACCAAAGCTTAGGCCATCAACTGTGGCATAAGGATTGGTAAAAGATGCAGAGTAGGTTTCGTTAATGGCACCTCGGTTAGCATCAAGGCTAAAAAAATTGCCAGTGCCGAAAATATTATTCTGAGAAATTGAAGCGTTTAGAATGATCCCTTGACGATCAGAGTAGCCTGCGCCAAACATAATAGATCCGGTGGGTCGTTCTTCAACTCTGACTTTTATGTCGACCTGGTCGGTTTTATCAGGTACCGCTGGCGTTTCTACATTGACACTGTTGAAAAAACCTAAACGATCAACTCTGACTTTAGAGAGATTAATTTGACTTGTGGAATGCCAAGCCCCTTCCATTTGACGAAATTCGCGGCGTATGACTTCATCGCGGGTGCGATCGTTACCTTCAATATCGATACGGCGAACATAAACTCGCTTGCCTGGATCAATAAAAAATGTGAAAGCAGCCTGCCGATTTTCATAATCTATCTCGGGGGAAGCATTAACATTAGCAAAAGCATAGCCGTCATCACCTAGTCGATCCGTTATTAATTTAATAGATTCAGTTAGTTTCTCGCGTACAAAAACGTCTCCATTCTTTAGTAATATCAGTTTGTGTATTTCTTCTTCAGGTACGATGGTTTCTCCTGCTACCTTAATATCGGAGATTGAATATTGAGCACCTTCGGTTATGTTGATTGTGATATAGATGTCGCGTAAATCAGGCGTTATAGAAACTTGAGTGGATTCGATATTGAATTCTAGGTAACCTCGATCAAGATAATACGAGCGAAGTGTCTCAAGGTCTGCGGAGAGTTTTTGCTTTGAATACTGATCGTTTTTAGTGAACCAGCTGAGCAGGTCGGGTCTTCTTAAAACCAGTAAGCCGCGCAATTCCTTATCAATGAATTTTTCGTTGCCAACAAAACTTATTCTTTTTATTCTCGCGGTACGGCCTTCATTAATATCAAAATTTATTCCGACACGATTACGTTCCAGTGGCGTTGAAGTGGTCGTAATTTTGACGGCATATTTGCCGCGACTAATATATTGTCGTTTTAATTCCAGTTCGGCTCGCTCCAGAAGTGAACGACTGAAAATTCGGGATTCGGATATACCCGCCTGCTTTAAGCCTTCAAGCAGTTTATCCTTCTCAAATTCTTTGGCGCCATTGATGCTGATTTCTGCAATAGCAGGACGTTCGACAACTTCTACAATCAGAATGTTATTTTCATTCTTTAATTTTACATCTTTAAAAAAACCGGTTGCAAATAGCGCTTTAATCGCCTCTGTCGCTTTTTCTGCGTCCAACACTTCACCGACTTTAATGGGCAGATAACTAAATACAGTACCTGCCTCAGTACGTTGTATGCCTTCAACACGAATATCCTCAACAATGAAAGAATCGTCGGCCCAAGATGAAAATGCACAGAATAAGCTGATAAATGCAAAGAAATACTGGAATTTCATTATTTAACCAGTAATAAGCCGACTAATATCGTTGTAGATGGCAAACGTCATGAGTGTAAACAGCATAAGCAAGCCAATTTTTTGACCAATTATTATTGTTTTATCTGAAACCGGACTTCCTTTGACTATTTCAATAAGATAATACATGAGATGCCCACCATCGAGTATTGGAATTGGCAATAAATTTAACACACCAATACTAACACTGATCAGTGCAAGAAAAGCGAGATAAGATACTAACCCCATTTGTGCCGATTGTCCGGCATAATCAGCAATAGAGATCGGTCCGCTGATATTTTTCCAGGATACATCACCCGTAATCATCTTTGAGAGCATTTGTAATGTCAGTACAGTTGTTTCCCAGGTTTTCTCGGCGGCTTTCTGTAACGCTTTGCCAGGTGAATAACTGACAGTAACAAGCAATTCTTCAAATTCTGCTTGATTGACGATGGGCGCAACTCCTATCTTGCCCACTCGCTTACCATGCTCTATGGTTGACTCAGGGGTAATCGTCAGCATGATCATTTGATCATTGCGTAAAATATCCAGTTCTAATGAGCGTTCGGGGTTTGTGCGTATTTCTTGCACGAAATCCATCCAGGTATGTATCTCAGTATGATTGACCGCAATAATTTCATCACCGGTCAACAAGCCAGCATGAGAACCAGCGCCTTCAGAAATAACTTGTCCGATTACGGGTTTTATTACCGGTTGGTAACTGCTAAATCCTATGATACCGGGAAAATTTTCATTGAGCTTATCGGGATCGACTTGGCTTAAATCCAGCTGCCGCAAATTATTTTCACCCCTATCATTAATGGTTTGCACTTTTACATCAGCTGACCGATTGATGGCATGCCGCAATAAAGCCCAGCGCGCATCCTGCCAGCTTGCAACGGGTTCATTTTCTATGCTGACAATGGTTTCGCCTAATACAAATTCTGCCTTGGCAGCAGGTGTGGCGGGTTCGACTGGACCAAGTATGGGTTTCATTCCAGGAACACCTAGAATAAAAAGTAACCAATATAGAACAATGGCTAGCAAGAAATTGGCAATGGGGCCGGCTGCGACGATTGCAAAACGACGAGCTACCGGCTGGCGGTTAAAAGCACGAGGTAAGTCTTCAGATGCCACTTTGCCTTCATTTTCATCGAGCATCTTGACATAACCACCTAATGGAATCGCGGCAACTACCCATTCAGTCTGGTCTTTTCCCCATCGCCTGCGAAAGATGGGTTGACCAAATCCAATGCAAAACCGTAATACTTTTACACCATTCCATCGTGCTACCAAATAATGGCCAAATTCGTGAAAAGTTATCAGTGTGCCTAAGGCAATAATAAAAAAAATAATTGTGTAAGTTATTGACATATCTAGTGATTCCTGTTGGAGTCAGTGTGGATTAATTTTAACTTCCCGATATTTTTCATCTTATTGCTACTAAAAATAATTGCAGGGATGCTACTATTAATTAAGAAAAATTGAATCGGGTCACTTACCCACATATTTTCTTACTTGACACGCCTATTGTAAATTAGCCAGCCATTCGTGTGACTTAGCGCGAGCCAGCTTGTCTGTTCTTAAAACATCATCCAGTGTCATCATTTCTTCTCGCTGTATTGTCTGCATAACATGTTTAATCATGATGGGAATAGCTGTAAATGCCATGCGTTTTTGAAGAAAAGATTCTACTGCTATTTCATTGGCGGCATTCAATACTGCTGGCATATTGCCACCGGCATGCAGCGCTTGATAAGCTAAGTCCAGGCATGGAAATCTTTTAAAATCAGGTTGTTCAAAATCAAGATGGGCAACCTTAAACATGTCTAATGCCGATACTCCACTTTCTATTCGCTCAGGATAGCCCATCGCATGTGCGATCGGGGTTCGCATATCTGGATTGCCAAGTTGCGCGATAACCGAGCCATCTACATACGCAACCATAGAGTGGATCACACTTTGTGGGTGGATGACTACTTGAATTTTATCTGGAGGGGCTTCAAACAACCAATGCGCTTCGATGACTTCTAGTCCTTTATTCATCATGGTAGCGGAATCTACGGAAATTTTCTGTCCCATATCCCAATTAGGGTGAGCGCATGCTTGTTCCGGAGTCACGCTCTCCAGGGAATCTAATGACGCACATCGAAACGGTCCGCCCGAAGCTGTGAGCAGTATGTGGCTGACGCCTGCTGCTGCTAAATTCCCATTGAAGTGATGTGGCAGTGATTGATAGATTGCGTTATGTTCGCTATCAATTGGCAACAGTGTGGCATGGTGTTTTTTTACCAAATCCGTAAAAATACGGCCGGCCATTACCAGCGTTTCTTTATTGGCTAACAATACTAGTTTCCCTGCCTGCGCTGCGGCGAATGTTGGACGAATACCGGCAGCTCCAACGATGGCCGCCATTACGGTATCAACCTCTGGAAGAGAAGCGACCTTTTCTAAAGATTCTATTCCTGATAAAACTTCCGTCTTGATATTCACTGTGTTAATTGCGTTAGCAAGCTGCTTAGAGCTTTTCTGATCCAGCATAACTGCAAATCTTGGTTGAAAACGTCGGCACTGCGATAACATTTTTTCAACATTATTATTGGCAGTTAATGCAAAAGCCTGAAAACGATCAGGATGGCGTGCGATAACGTCCAAAGTGCTTTCCCCAATACTGCCGGTGGAGCCAAGTATAGTGATTTGACGGATTGTTTTCATGACACGGGAGAATAAAAAATTAGTAAGGCCAGAATGGCAAATGGCAACGATGAAATTAAAGCATCAATTCGATCTAAAATACCACCATGGCCCGGCAAAATATTTCCACTATCCTTAACACCAGCATGACGCTTCATAAGTGATTCGTATAAATCTCCGATAATGCCTAATATGGTCATCAATAAAAGCAGTGGTATTAATAGTGTTGCTAATGATTCCTCAGTAAGCCAGAGGTCCCAGATCAGACCGTAAACTAATACTGCAACTAAGGCTCCGGCGACACCTTCCCAAGTTTTGTTCGGACTAATTTGGTTAGCAAGTTTGTGTTTGCCAAATGTTTTTCCTGTGAAATAAGCTGCTGTATCGGAAATCCAGATTGTTGCCATAAGGCCCAATAAAAGTAGCGGACTGATAGCACGTAGTTGATAAAGTGCGAGACAGGTGGGTAACAATAGTATCCAACCGATTAGCATTAAGATCAATGGATTTTTTATCGTGTAAACTTGCTTCAGATACGGTGGTACACCAATAATCCAGAAAACCACTGATAAGGCATAGACCCAGATCAAATCAGCAGAATATGCATTAGTTTTTATAGATTCACTCATTTGAAACAATAATTCCCCTCCTGCAAGGGTAGTCAGGAGCATAAAAATTATTGTATTTCTTACTGAAAACCCGGCCAATCGACTCCATTCGCGAGATCCGATAATCGAAAGTGCAAGTAGTACGATAGCCCAAAAAATATCCTGTAACAAAAATAACGCGGATAAGAACAAAGGAAGAATAATAACTGCAGTAAGGACACGGGTTTTAAGCATGAAAGGTGATCTTTTATCCTGCTACTTGAATCTGTTCACTGGTGCAGCCAAACCGACGTTCACGTTGCTGATAAGATTGGATTGCTCGTTCAAGTTCATGCTCATCGAAATCAGGCCATAATGTATCGGTGAAATACAATTCAGTATAAGCGAGCTGCCATAATAAAAAATTGCTGATGCGATATTCTCCACCAGTTCGAATAAACAAATCCGGTTCAGGGGCATAGCTCAGCGCAAGATATTGCGCTAAATTTTCTTCTTCAAAATTTAAGGGTAGCTCAGCTGATTGTGCCATCATTTTATGTACGGCTTGCATGATATCCCAGCGCCCGCCGTAGTTGGCAGCTATAGTGAAGGTAAGACGTTTATTTTCTGCGGTTAGCTGTTCGCCAACACGGATGCATTCTATTATCCTGGGCTCAAATTTTGATAAATCACCGATAACTTTGAAGCAAATACCGTTTTCATGCAGGCGAGAGATTTCTTGTTCCAATGCGCTAAGGAAAAGCTGCATTAAAGATATTACTTCATCTGTTGGGCGTCGCCAATTTTCACTGCTAAAAGCAAATAAAGTTAGGTATGGTATATTACGCTCTATACATGCTTTGATAATACTACGAACTGTTTCAACACCTTGTTTATGTCCAGCGATCCGAGGCATATAGCGAGTTTGAGCCCAACGGCCATTACCATCCATAATAATAGCAATATGTTTTGGTATTGAGCCAGTTTTAGGTATTTCTCTAGTTGAGCTTAGACCTTGCGGCATATCAAACAGCCATTAGTTCGGTTTCCTTGGTTTGCAAAATTTTATCTATTTCCGCGATATAGCGATCAGTTAATTTTTGAATGTCATCTTGACCGCGACGCTCATCATCTTCAGAAATTTCTTTGGATTTTAGTAAATCTTTCAAGTGAGTATTAGCATCTCGGCGAATATTACGCATTGCGACACGGACATGCTCTGCCTCTTGCTTAACTACTTTAATCAGATCGCGGCGACGCTCTTCAGTGAGAGAAGGCATGGGTACGCGAATAGTCTCACCTACAGGCATAGGATTTAAACCTAAATCAGATTCACGAATGGCTTTTTCAATCGCACCACTCATTTTCTTTTCCCAGGGAATTACGCCGATCGTGCGTGCATCAATTAGGTTGATATTGGCTACCTGATTAATGGGCGTTTGTGTTCCGTAATAATCCACGGTGATATGATCTAAAAATCCCGTATGAGCCCGTCCGCTTCTGACTTTACTTAGATCTGCTTTTAATGCTTCAAGACTTTTTTGCATTTTTTGTTCAGCAGATTTTTTTACATCGGCAATCATAATATCGTTCCCTCATACTTCGATTTTCAAGGTTTCAATTATCGTTCACTCAGACTGTTACCAAAGTTCCTTCGTCCTCGCCTGTTATTATACGTTTAAGTGCACCAGCCTTGAAAATACTAAATACGCTAAGCGGTAGTTTCTGGTCACGGCACAGTGTTAATGCCGTCGCATCCATTACCTGTAAATTCTTGGCAATAGCTTCGTCAAATGTTAATTTGTGGAAACGTGTTGCCTCAGGATCAATTTTAGGATCGCTAGTATAGATTCCATCTACTTTAGTAGCTTTCAACATGATATCTACATTCATTTCCATGCCGCGCAAAGCAGCTGCGGTATCAGTGGTAAAAAACGGATTACCGGTACCTGCCGCAAATATGACTATCTTGCCATCTTTCAGATAACGCATAGCACGTCCACGGATATAAGGTTCTACAACTTGCTCAATGCGTAAAGCGGATTGTATTCGCGGCACCAGACCGGCCATTTTCATCGCATCTTGCAGTGCTAAGGCATTCATTACAGTAGCTAACATGCCCATATAATCCGCAGTAACGCGTTCCAATCCGTCATTGGCTGACTTCATCCCGCGAAAAATATTTCCACCACCAACGACAATGGCAATTTCAATCCCTAGTTTGCTAACTTCCTCAATCTCAGAAACAATTCTTCCCATGACAGTATGATTAATACCATACTTATCGTCACCCATCAGGGCTTCGCCGGATAGTTTCAGTAAAATACGTTTATAGATTGCAGCAGTCATTGATAATGTATTGATAAAACTAAATTTACTTGGCTTGTTCCATCTGAGCCTTAACCTCATCTGCAAAATTCTCAGTTTTCTTTTCTATGCCTTCGCCTACCACGAACATAGTGAAATCATTAACTGTTGCAGATTTGCTGGCCAGTAATTTTTCTACCGTTTGTTCTGGATCTTTTACAAAAGGCTGACCTAATAACGTTATTTCAGCAAGATATTTTGTAATACGCCCATCAACCATTTTTTCTATAATATTTGCTGGCTTGCCACTCTCAGCAGCCTGAGCAGTAAAAATCTCGCGCTCGTGTGCTAAGACATCAGTAGATACTTGCGCTTTAGATACACAAATGGGCTTACTTGCTGCAATGTGCATGGCCAGATCTTTGCCTAAAGCTTCATCTCCTCCGGTAAAATCTACCATTACGCCAATCTTGGTCCCGTGAAGATAATAAGCCAACTGTCCTTGTGTTGCATGGCGACCACAACGGCGAATACTGATATTCTCACCCAATTTCATAATCAATGCCTTGCGAGTTGCTTCAATAGCTTCACCGCTCGGCAAATCTGCATCACTTAAAGCAACGGTGTCGATTATATTTTTTGTTGCACTTAGTTCAGCGAGGCTTTTGGCGAAATTAATAATATCTTCATTTCTGGCGACAAAGTCTGTTTCACAGTTTACTTCAACCAGCGCACCACATTTTCTGTCTGCTGAAATATATGCGCCAATTACACCTTCTGCCGCAATTCGACCTGCGGCTTTGCTTGCTTTAGCGCCACTTTTAATTCTTAATAGATCTTCTGCTGCCTTCAGATCGCCGCTAGTCTCTGTCAATGCTTTTTTGCATTCCATCATGCCTAGCCCGGTCATTTCACGCAATTCTTTTACCATGCTTGCGGTAATTTCCGCCATATTTACTCCAGATATCAATTAGTTAATAAAAGAAATTATATGACTTTATTCGGCCTCAGCCTCAGTTTCAGCAGTCATTTCAACGATTTCTTGAATAGCCTGATTGCGTCCTTCTAGGATGGCATCTGCCGCGCCGCGGGCATATAGGCGTATTGCACGACTGGAATCGTCATTTCCAGGAATAATGTAGTGCAGATTCTCCGGATTGTGATTGGTATCGACCACACCAATTACAGGGATGCCAAGCTTTCTAGCTTCTGTGATGGCTCCTTTTTGATATCCAACATCGATAATAAATATAGCATCCGGTAAACCTTTCATGTCTTTGATGCCACCTAAGCTACTGTTTAGCTTATCTAGTTCTCTTTGAAGATCAAGCGCTTCTTTTTTTACCAGTTTATCTAACGTTCCATCTTGCACCATTGTTTCCATCTCATGTAGACGCTTGATAGATTGTTTAATGGTTTTAAAATTAGTCAGCATACCTCCTAACCATCGCTGGTCTACGTAGGGAGATCCGCAACGTATCGCCTCTTCGCGCACAATATCTCGCGCTTGTTTTTTAGTACCAACAAATAAAATCACTCCCTTGTTTGCTGATAATTGGCGCACATATTTCATCGCCTCTTCATACATCACCAAGGTTTTTTCAAGATTTATAATGTGGATTTTATTACGATGGCCGAAAATATAGGGTGCCATTTTGGGGTTCCAGAAGCGTGTTTGATGTCCAAAATGTACACCTGCCTCCAGCATTTGCCGCATAGTTACTGACATAAGTTCTCCTTAAGGATTGAGCCTCCATTCACCTTGATATCCAATTATTTTTAGGTGAATGTGTGAATTTAATTTGGCGTGTATCATGAAAATTACCAAGTTATCTTCATATTGTAACACTTTCTTGCGCTTACTCAAGCTGATCAGTCGCGGAAAAATGTTGAAAATCTACTTAGAGCTTACTCAGAAATTCAGCAATCAGATATGCACTGCTAAATAAGAATCCC
>NZ_CADEGP010000019.1 GCF_902826915.1 uncultured Nitrosomonas sp. | reverse complement strand
ATGTTTGCTAAGCCTCTTAAGTATTTACTATTGATAAAATATGTTATCAATAGTAGAGTGATGCTACAATTTAGGAAGGTTGAAATATTTTTTGCTTTATTAAATTTCCTTGAGTAGGATATTATCCTACCATTGGAAGGTGTTAGAAACATACATAGGAAACAAAAAATGAAGCGCACCGATAAAGCAGAAAAAATCAGCATTACACTTCCACCGGATATGCTGAATATTATTAGAGAAAAAGTGAAGGATGGCGCTTACGCTTCCACAAGTGAGGTTATTCGTGAAGCGATGCGTTTATGGCAAAGACAGGAAGAAGAACATCATGCGAGAATTGCTTCCATTCGAGCGCGTCTGGAACAATCCGCACACAGTGGTGAACCTGTTTTGCTGGATGCTGCGTTTGAAAAGCTAGAGCAATTTCATCAACAACGGATAAACGCACCAGGCCATGAAAAGCTATGAAGTGTACTTGACACCCGATGCGATACAAGACCTGACTAATATTTATGAATATATAGCTGCAAAGAGCGGACTTCCTGAAGTCGCGTGGGCATATATAGAGAAATTACGCCAAAAGTGTCATGACCTTAAAACAATACCTTTGATTGGACAACAGCGCGATGATTTGCGCAAGAATCTCAGAATCGTTGCCATTGATAAAAACGCGATTGCAGCTTTTGAGGTTATTGAGGATAAACAAATCGTCACTATTCTTAATATTTTTTATGGTGGCCGAGATTATGAAGCGATTATGGGTAGTGAAACACCGCATATAAATGATGGGCTAGATAGATAACATGACAGATCTTATAACTACAGTCAATCGTGCACTCACTGCAAAAGAATTTCAGGGTCTTGCTGATGTTCCACCTGAAGTTGAATGGTTTGCCAATTTAGGTAACGCCGAGACTCGGCGCGCTTATGAAAATGCCTTAAAGGATTTTATGAATTTCACAGGTATTCAGAATCCGGAAGAATTCAGGATTGTAACTCGTGCCCATATTATTGCCTGGCGCGATGATTTGTTGAGTCGAACATTAAGTAGTATGAGCATTCGCCACCGTTTGGCGGCAATATCTTCTTTATTTGAGTACTTGTGTGAGAAAAATACAGTTACGCATAATCCAGTCAAGGGTGTGAAGCGACCAGCGGTAGAAAGTTATGAGGGGAAAACTCCGGCAATCGGCGATCATCAGGCACGCGAGTTGCTTAATGCGCCAGATGGTAGCTCACTTAAGGGCAAGCGCGATCGTGCAATACTGGCCACCCTACTCTATCACGCACTGCGGCGTCATGAATTGTGCAAATTGAAGGTTAAGGATTTTAAGCAGGAGCGCCGTGGTGTACCCCATATAAAGATTTCCGGCAAAGGAGGAAAAACTCGTTATGTACCACTGCATCCTGCTGCAAGCGGTTTAATCCATGATTATTTGGATGCTGCAGGACATAGTCTGGAAGATACTGGGGCATTATTCCGTTCAGCCAGTAATAACCGAGATAAGGAATCACAAAAACCAATTACGCCAGACGGCGTATACAAGTTGGTACAGAAATACTCTGAAAAATTGGGTTTCAAGATCGGCGCACATTCGTTACGCGCAACGGCAGCCACTAATGCACTGGATCATCAAGCAGATATTGCGAAAGTGCAAGAATGGTTGGGTCATGCCAATATTGCTACCACAAGAATTTATGATCATCGTAAAACCCGACCAGAGGATAGTCCAACGTTTAAGGTTGCTTATTGATTGCTTAATTGTTTGTGTCAAACAACATAGCATAGGATTTATTCTGGATAATCTGAGTAAGTTTAGGTTTGAATTGATTGTGGATTATGTATGGCTTTTCAGTATCGCGTCAAAAGTTCACATAAATCATTAACTGGATTCACGTTTGATCTTGGTTCAGTGATGAAGTGAATCACTGAATTGTTTGCAGCATACTAATTTTTATTAGGGCTAAGTAATACTTTTTCGTACGATAGAATTCGTTTTGATCAAAGCCACAAAAGCCAAACTCCCCAACCAAGAAACAGAACACCGACCGTTTTTGAGAAATATTGCTGATGTATCGGCAAGACCTTTTCAATTAAAACAAGCACCGTGATCAATGCCATCGCCAGCAGATTCATTACGCCTACAGCGAACATGATCATCATCTGCGCCCAGCAGCAACCTAGGCACATGCTGCCATGCTTCAGCCCCATTTGAAAAGATCCTCTTGCGCCATCACGCCATTCGGTTAACAAAAATCCCATGGGAGATCGACAATTTTGCAGAAAACTATTTTTTAACGGCGTAAATTGATAGATACCCGCCAAAATAAAAATAATTGCAGCCATTGTTTCATTCTGATTATCCATCATCGGCGATAAAAAATGCAGCCCATGCATTTGCCATTGCAATACTGTTAGCGCGATACTAAACACTAACCATACCAGTAAATATGCCAATGAAAATAATGAAACAAACGGATGAATTGTCTGCGTGTGCTGCTGACAGATTCTGGCATATACCAAAATCATCGGAATGGCGGAAGGCAACATCATGGCTGCCATCATTACCGCCCACATCAGATAAACTAGGCCAAAATCTATCCATTTCCAGGCAAATGTTTCAGATGGCGGCATCCACATTTCAGACATGGGCAGGGATGTCATTTGCCAGTTCTGATAAAACAGATAAAACCAGGCAGCTACAATAACTGCCAGCATGGCTATCCAAGTAGCCAGTTGATTTTTAGGCATTAAATAGTTATAGGCAATCATTTTGGTAGAGATTGTCCATGCGTAAAATATTTCAAAAATGTTGTTTAATGCTTCAAGGTTGATACGTAAATGGCGAGTAATAACCATTACGTTCGGTAAATTTCCAGGCCTTATCATAATCGTGGTATTCATATTGACTGGATTTTGCCACCACAGCCGGGTGGCTGGGTACAACACATAAGGGTGGGTTATCAATGGTTGCATCTCCGCCTTTGATTCCCTGGATACTCTCAATTGTTGCCTGTGCGATATCAGGAATAATTAATTGCCGCTTGCTACCTTGTTCCTGATAATCAATTTTAACCTTCTTGACACCCCATACTTCAGTGACGAAACCCATCAAAATAGCCGGATGACCACCAAGTTTTCCTGCAAAGATTTGTGTGATCGCATCAAACTGCGCGTCCGTGGCGCGTTCATCCACATACAACGCGGCTTGCCAGTTACCCTCTTTCATATGACCCGGCGAATAGCAGGCTAATGCAACATTCAGACCATCCAGTTTTTCACTATTCAAATAGCCGGAATCAATATGCCACGCGACCAGCAGTTTGCAGTTCCCTTCAGAGGGCGGTTGCAGCCAGACACATGGGCAGGCGGTTTCACAATTACAGGCTTCAAAATAACTGCCCTGCAAGTTCCAATTAGTTGTTGTATTCATAATATTTCCTAATAATTTAGAACGGCTCCTTGAAGGGCCGCAAATCCAGTTCATGAGTCCATGCGCTGCGTGGTTGCTGATGAATGGCCCAGTACGTTTGCACAATATCTTCCAATTGCAGCAGCCCTTCCTGACCTTTGGCCTCAACATACTCTGGAAACTGACTGCGTGCACGGTCACCATCAATCACACCGTCAATCACCGTATGCACCACATGCACACCTCGCGGTGAAAATTCTCTCGCCAATCCTTGTGCCAGTGCCCTCAATCCAGCCTTAGCTGATGCAAATGCAGTAAAAGGGGGCTTGGCTCTTAATGAACCGGTTGCCCCAGTAAAAAATACTGTGCCTTGCTGTTGCGCTTGCATGATTGCCATGATTTCTTTGGCAAACAGGAATGCACCCAAACAGTTCTGTTGCCACAAAGTGGTGAATGTTTTCACGTCAGTCTGCAGAAATGGTGCAGGGATATTGCTGTCCACATTGTAGGCAGCAACCCGAATGACATCGCCGCGTTCCCGCAGCACACCAAAACACTGCGCAACATCCTGCTCAACAGTCACATCAGCAATAATGGATGTTGCTGCCCCCCCTACTTTTTGTATGAGCTGTACGACATGATTTAATTTTTCTTCACTACGGCCTACAATAAAAACATGCAAGCCTTTTTCAGCAAAATACGTGGCCAGCGCTGCACCCAAACCGCGCTCAGGCCCGACACCGACAACAATTGCTGAACCCGGCTGGTCCATCGTTAAATCTTCCCGAAGATCAATGAAAAGTTATTGCTGGGCATATTAATTCGTTCCTTGAGTTCCAAACCATAATTGGCGGCTGCCTTCTTCAAATCGGCGACATCCTTCAAACCCCATTCGGGTACTCCGACAGAACTTAAGGTTTCATGGAAAGCTTTATTGGAATCGGTAGAAAACTGGCCTTCAATCTGGAATGGTCCATAGATCAGCAAAAAACCATCATCTTTCAGCAGATGTGCAGCACATTTCATCATGCCATCGGCAATTGAAATCGGTGCTACCTGAAAAATATTAATGCAGAAAATAGCGGCAAATGATTTTTCTGGCCCTGGATTAAACCAAGTCTGCGGATCCGTCAAATCCAGATGAACCGGATCTGCAATATTATTATTGCCGAGATTGCCGCTTAATTCTTTGATGTTATCAAAAACTTCGACATCTTTATCCGATGGCTGAAAATGCAGATGTTCAAAATGCGGTGCAAAATAATTAATATGCATACCGCTACCGCTGGCCATTTCCAAAATACGCTCAGGATCTTTTGGTAATTTGTCTTTCAACACACCTAAAATTGGTTCACGATTACGCCCACCCGCCCAAGCAACATACTCACTCAGTGGATGTGGATCTAACGGAGGGATTTCCTGATTCATGCTTGGCTCCTTTGGTAATTGAATTGTAAATTCTGAGGTATAGTATAACGCAATGGCGCTTATCGATCATCAAACCGTTGTCAACATGACATTTGAGAGTCTAACGAACGACTATTGGAACTGAAGGAGATTAAATGAAGCTTGTAATTATCATTTATTCGAATGACCCTGAAACTGTATGGAACGCCTTCCGGCTTGGAATTTTCTCCCGCAAGCAAGGGGATGCTGTTTCAGTCTTTTTGCTCGGAAAAGGTGTGGAGGTAGAATCTCTTGATAGTGACAAGTTTGATATTATCGGACAGATTCACAGTTTTTTGGATATAGGCGGTGCAATTCTAGCTTGTGGAACCTGTCTTAAGCTTCGTCAGTCTGAAGAGTTAGGAATCTGTCCGATATCCACGATGCAGGATTTATATACGCTGATTCACGATTCAGATAAGGTATTGAGCTTTTAGAGAAATTACCCCATGGATAATAAGCAGCATTGGGAACAGGTATATACCACTAAGGCATCTGACTCAGTTAGTTGGTTTCAGGAACACGCTGACCAGTCTCTGCGACTAATCCATAATACAAGACTCGGCAAAGATGCGGCCATTATTGATGTGGGAGGGGGAACTTCCAGACTAGTAGATGACCTTGTGGCAGAAGGCTATACTGATTTGACAGTATTTGATCTGTCATCAACTGCACTTGCTGTTGCAAGGCAGCGGTTGGGGAAACATGCGGATATTGTTCACTGGATAGAAGGCGATATTACCCGTGCAAAATTTCCCATGAACCGATTCGACATTTGGCATGACCGTGCAGTGTTCCATTTTTTGACTGATCCGGCAGATCGCCATGCTTATGTCGAGCGTGTCTTAAGTTCGGTTCGGCCAGGTGGACATGTGATTGTTGCCACTTTTGCCGAAGATGGACCAGAAAAATGTAGTGGCCTACCCGTGATGAGATACCAACCTGAAGCCCTACATGCGGTATTTGGAGATACTTTTCAGCTGGTCGAACATGAAAAAGAAGCACACCACACTCCGTTTGGCACCGTTCAGCAGTTTGTGTATTGCTATTGCCGCAAGAGGTAATAGCTAATTCTCCGAATATTTTTAGTAACTGCATAATCTTTCCCGCATAGAAGCACAACTTATTTATCCTGATTACTTCTTTTTGCTAAGCGCTTTTGAGATTTCTAAACTTTTAGACTCTTGAAAGATAATCGAAGGCACCAAGCGTATGTAAATCAACTCACCGACCAACTCCACCAGCGTTTGAGTAACGATTACGACAGATGCCAGAATCCAACCGTCCGGCAAAGCTAGCGCTAAAGGCAGAACCACCAATGAATTCCGCGTTCCTGCGCTAAAAACGAGCGCTCTTCCTGCCTGTGTGTCCAGGCGAAATGCATATGCTATCAAGCGAGCAAGAAAGGGCATGATAGCCATAAAGGCAATATAAACTGGCACGACTTGTTCCACAACAGGGAGGTATTCTTCTATTCTGCCAATTTGAGATGCCACAACGAGAAGTAATGTAACCGCCATAAATGGCACCGGAAACCACGCCGTGACCTCAAGCCAGGTTGCACCGCTACGCTGGCGCTTTGCCCAAAACTCCGTTAGTAAGGCAAGCCCCAGTGGAAAAGCAATGAGTATAAGAAAAGCCTCAAGGAATGGCTCAGCACTCATGACTTGTGCAGCTTGTTCTCCCATGAAAAGCCATAGATACACGGGCAAAAGAAGCATCTGGGTAAGTAGCAGCAAAGGCGTGGAAGCAAGTACAAGCCGGGCATTGCCACGACCAAGGTGAGTAAAAACTACAACATAATCAATACAAGGTGTTAACAGAACCAGATATACCCCTAGTAACAGCGGCGGGTGTTCCGGTAAAAGAAGCGACAATAACCAAACCACGATGGGCACGATGATAAAATTAACTAGCAATAGCGCAGCTGTAAACCGCTTATTCGCGAACGCCTCGCGCAGTTGAAGAAAAGGGATTTGCGCAAACATGCTATAAAGCAACAGCGCAAGCACGGGAGAAATCAAATACTCCAGGCTTGCGCCAAAGCTAGAATTCCACAACCCAAGCCCCATCCCGACAGCCAAGGCCACAGCATATAACCATATCTGATTTTCTTCTAGTCGTTCTCTTCGCATTGTGTTTCCTTAAAATACATACCGTCATGGTACAGTGAAAAATTTGTGCCATAATTTGGCGCAGCGTTTTATTTCAATGTTTCTGATCATTTTGGTATAACCATTGTAGTTCAGTCTACGAATCTTCGATCAGTTCCATATAATTTTAATAAATCCGCTGAATTTAGAAATTCACATGCCGGAAAGAGAATCTATTTATGGCACATAACCACTCCCACGATCATGATCATGGCCATATCCCAAAAAACTTTGATCGCGCATTCGCAATTGGGATTGCGCTAAATGTAGGTTTCGTTGTGGTTGAAGTTATTTTTGGTTTATTTGCAAATTCTCTCGCGCTGTTGGCAGATGCAGGCCATAACCTCAGCGATGTTTTGAGTTTATTATTCGCGTGGGGCGCAAGCGTCTTAGTACGCAAGTTACCAACACAGCGGCACACTTATGGTTTGCGCCGTACTTCGATATTGGCTGCATTGATTAATGCGCTAGTTTTGCTTGTTGCTGTCGGCGCCATCGCCTGGGAAGCCATTCTCAGATTTGGCCATCCCGAGTCAGTGGCAAGTGACACAGTCATTTGGGTGGCGTCAGTTGGCATAGTCATTAATGGATTCACGGCATGGTTATTCATGTCCGGCCAAAAGCAAGATATGAATATTCGCGGTGCATATTTGCACATGATGGCTGACGCAGCAGTTTCTCTTGGTGTTGTTTTGGCAGCTATTGCCATAAAATTTACGGACTGGTTGTGGTTGGACCCATTCATGAGCCTTGTGGTCGCCGTAATTATTGGTATTGGCACTTGGGGCTTGCTCCGTGAATCGCTAAGTCTTGCTCTTGATGCTGTGCCAGCAAATATCCACCCGGCCAAAGTTGAAGCTTACCTCGCTAGTCTTCCAGGAATAGAAGCAGTTCACGACTTGCATATCTGGGCAATGAGCACGACGGAAATTGCGCTAACCGTGCATTTAATCAAGCCAGATGCAGTCATTGATGATTTGCTATTGGTTCAAATTAATAATGAATTGCGTGAGCTGTTTGGAATTCAGCATACTACTGTTCAATTTGAACGTGGAGATACATCCCATCCCTGTAAGCAAGCACCAGCAGAAGTGGTTTAAAGTAGAAATGAGTAACTTTTGTTTTATCATCACAATAAATAATTATTCGAGAGCTCCGCAGGTTTTGTAAAATTAATAATTACGTGACAAATATACACAAATGAATACGATACAGTTGCAATCGACTATTACTTGCCCGAATTGTGGAACTCAAAAACTGGAGACGATGCCGACCAATGCTTGTCAATTCTTTTATGAATGTGGATCTTGCCATCATTTATTGAAGGCTAAAGCGGGAGACTGCTGTGTTTACTGTTCTTATGGCAATGTGCCGTGTCCACCGATTCAACTGTCCGCTAGCAATTCTTCTGGTTGTACAGATTCTTGAATTACCAAGTGCTAAACGTTATCGTGGTTTCTAGTCCTTATTGGAATTCTGTCAAGGTTGCAATAAACCTGTTTAGACTTAACTTAAAAGGCACTCAATTTGATAAGTTAATATAAATGCGTACATTAAATATCTATATCATCTTGAACGCTACTAATTTTTAAGTTAAACAAATTCTTAATAAAGCACTCCGCTGCTTGCGGCAAGGTATAAACTACGCATTTCAATGTACTAGTTTCAACTAGCTTCTCTGTTCCAAGGAGTGGGGAATTGAACCTGCAAAGATTGTTCAAATCGAATGTTAAGCAGATTATTGCTTACCAATATGTGTGCAAAACTATATTTATATCGGAGTGATAATCTTGAAAAGAAACATTAGTAATGTTTTTACCAATATTTGCAGTATGTTCGTGCTAATAATATTGTCTGGAGTGTTGGCCATGCAACTTGCCGATATAGCAATCGCAGCACAGGAAGAAATGGTCGTCTCTCATGAGGGTATAGCAACTGTCAAAGCGATTGATATGAACCAAGGCATCGTGAAGCTAGCCCATGGCCCGATTGCATCCCTCAAATGGCCGTCTATGACCATGAATTTCAAGATTAAGGATAGAGCATTATTGCAAGAAATCAAGGTGGATAATGTTGTGACCTTTACATTCATTCAATCAGGCAGTGACTATATAGTCACGCGTATCCAGTCTAGCAAATAGCCATCAAAACCATTTTTTAGAAAAATATAGTGCCAACTCCGGATATGCGCTTCTTTACCAGATACAAATTTATAATATTATTATTTTTATTAATACCAGTTTCAGCGTTAGCACACGGTATTTCTGAGGAAGATAAGCTGCGAATGTTGAGTGGTGGATACCTCCAATACATAGGGCTTGGTGCTACCCACATGCTGACTGGATATGATCATTTACTGTTCCTATTTGGGGTAGTGTTTTTCCTGACCAGTTTCAAGGATATAGCAAAGTTTGTAACAGCCTTCACGGTCGGACACTGTATTACACTGATTTTTGCAACCTTCTACCAGATTACCTGGAATTATTTTTTGATTGACGCGATTATTGCACTTAGTGTTATCTATAAGGGTTTTGACAATAACGGCGGCTTCCAGAAGTATCTGGATATGAAATCACCCAACTTGTTAGGCGCGGTTTTTCTATTTGGTTTACTACACGGCTTTGGCCTTTCAACTCGCCTTCAGCAGTTGCCACTCGGTGACGATAGTACTGGCATTCTATTACGAATATTGAGTTTTAATCTGGGTGTAGAAATAGGGCAGATCGTTGCTTTGGTGGTCATGGTGGCTTTGCTTTCTTTATGGAGACATAAACCATCTTTTCAACGATTTAGCTTTGCATCTAACCAATCTCTTATTTATGCCGGAGTACTCTTGCTGTTGATGCAATTACACGGGTATCAGCATGATTCTGATCCTGATAGTTTCCGCTTTCCCAGCCAAGAACACAAACATGCGCATGAGGATCTAGAAGTTGAGCAGAGCATTGATACGGGGCGTGAAAGCCTTTAATTTACTAACTACCGAGGAGTAATTTAATGAAGAAACTATTGATGATAACGATTTTGGTTGCTGGAATATTTGGGGCTGGCGGGGCAATGGCAGCGGAAAGCAGTAGTTGCCATTTTCACGGCAGCAAGGTTGCTACGGAAGAGACTGTAATAAACTGCGCGACTGAGCGAAAAGAAATATTGATTAAGCAAGGTAAGATCGATCCATCATGGAAAATGATTGAACAAGATAAGATCGAGATGGTAGATGGGAAAAAAGGCAAAGAATGGCTAGTCACATTTACTAATCCTGCTGTTGATGATAAGACGAAAGAGAAACTTTATTTATTTTTCACATCCACAGGCAATTTTATTGCCGCAAACTTTACCGGCAATTAAGCACATTCACACTTAGAGATAACACTTTGCGCACCAATTCTTGACCGCTATGGCAGCGGTCTTTTTTTATAGTTGAACCCCGATCCTGGGTAAAAAAAACATGAAACTAAAATAACAGCTAATGGTAGCCACACCGGATAAGCTAAGGCTAAGCCAAAAACCCAAGCCATGTTTAAGAAATATGGGCAGCAATACGAAAAACAGAAGCGATGGCAATACGAACCAAAATATTTGCTTTGACAGATCTGCGATTTGCGATACTGCAGCTCCCTCAATATGGAGCCAGATAAAAGCTAATAACGATGTAAGCGGCAGAGACGCTACAAGTGCAGCAAGTCCTGTATTTCGCTTGGCAATCTCTGCAATCGCTACTATTACAATGGCCGAAATAATTACTTTGAGTGCGTAATAAAGCATAAGGTCTAATTTTTAATAGCCATAAGTATGGCAATACTATTCATAGAGAATGAATATATTCATGAAAAACTTTTCTGCAGTATCATATCAAACCGACTCTCAGGCACTAATCACGAAACAAACAAACCCTTTTCAGCATCAAACTTGGAAACAACGCCAACAGTATTGGAAGAAAAAGTCTGTTCCCTGGCTTGAACATCAAGCTGAACGTGGCAACGAATATTGCAGTGCTGTTTACCGTGCATTACAAGCCAGCTGTGGCATACAAACTTCCATGAGTTGTAAGGGTAATTGTTTCTTTGACACGCTAAAAACTGAAAACTTGCATCATTATTGATTTAAAACGAGAGAAAATGTTAAATGGCTTATTTTTGAGTATATCAAAGTATATTATAATTGCACGAGGCGACATGCAAAGATCAGTAACTAAATACCTGCTCATTTACTCTGATGTGAATGATTTTAAATACCGGAGCTTTTATGTGTCAGGTATGTGACAAAAAGAACGAATACCTTCAGCATGATTCACGAAAACGTTTATTCCTGAAATTGGCGGCAGCCTCTGCGCTGGGTTTGGGTATTAGTGGTGCAGGTATCGCCAGTGTGGAAGAAACAAAGGTACCTTTGCCGTCATCTACCAAAATCCCGCCCCAGCCTGAGAACGTGCTTACCCCTGATCAAGCTTTGGAAAGATTAATGGCAGGCAGCAAGCGGCATGGTAGTGGTCAATCGACTGTATCCTTGGACATACATACTTCCCAGGATGCTCTGGTTAAAGGGCAAAACCCCTACGCTGCCATTTTGGGTTGCGCCGACTCCAGAGTCGGTCCTGAACAGTGTTTTGATGAGGCTCACGGGGATCTATTTGTGGCTCGAGTTGCTGGTAATTATATAACTGTCGATTTTCTGGCCACGCTTGAATATGCGGTTGCCGTATTACATACACCGTTGATCATGGTGCTTGGCCATGAAAGCTGTGGAGCTGTGGGAGCCGCTATTGATGCCATTGATAAGAATAAACAGTTTCCAGGACACATCCAAACAATGGCAACTGCATTATCGCCTGCAGTCAGAGCAGCGAGAAATATGCCCGGAATGCTATATGAAAATGCGGTCAAAATGAATGTCATCCTCACTGTTGCCGAGCTGAAGAATAGTACCCCGATCTTGAGTCAATCCGTGAAGGAGAAAAAAATTCAGATAGTAGGCGGAGTATACCGACTAGGTACAGGTATAGTTGAATTAGTTTCTTAAGCTTAAGAACATAGTGGTATTGGGAAGTTAAAGCGAACTGAAACGTAATAATTTGAGAATTGCCTAATAGATTGATGGTTAAAATAAAATTCAGTTTCTTTCAAGTGCAAATAAACAGTATATATTCAGATACACCAGCGATCTTTGCCAAACGGCGTTTAGCAAAGCCCCAGAAAGACTCCATACTGTAAATACGCAAGTTCTCATGGTGTGGAGAATCAATGCCTAACTTTGGCACCGGCCGCTTGCGCCAACTCGGTACCCGACTAACGCTAAATTGTTGTGGGTCGTAGCGAGGCAAAGGCGGATACTGTCGTTTTCATGCATAACATGCACACGGCTCCAATCGTTATAAAGCTAGATATCATCCCGTTGAACTAGCGGCGCTGTCATTAACCTTGTATCTTTCTTATTTCAAGATCTATCGATGTGTCTTTATTCGAAGTATCTCGTCCATGGATGAGCCGATACAGTACTGGCAATACAAGCAGGGTCAGAATAGTGGAGGAAAGAATGCCTCCGATTACTACCGTTGCCAGAGGCCGCTGCACTTCCGCGCCGGTACCGGTAGCCAGCGCCATCGGCAGGAAACCGATCGACGCCACTAAGGCCGTCATCAGTACAGGGCGCAGCCGGGTCAGCGCACCGGTTTGAATCGCATCATCCAAAGATAATCCTTCTTTTTCTCTCAATCCGCGGATAAACGCCAGCATCACCAAGCCGTTCAGAACCGCTACGCCGGATAGCGCGATAAATCCAACCCCGGCTGAAATGGACAATGGAATATCGCGCAGCCATAACGCAAATATGCCGCCGGTCAAAGCAAAAGGAACGCCGGTGAACATGAGCAGTCCATCACGCATATTGCCGAACATCGTGTACAGCAGAATAAAAATCAAACCGAGTGCGACTGGTATCACGATCTGGAGACGCTGTGCTGCGGAAATCATTTGTTCAAACTGGCCGCCCCAGGTTGTCCAGTATCCCAGTGGGATCGGTACTTTTTTTGCGATCAGTTGTTCGGCTTCATGGACGAATGAACCCAGATCACGGCCACGCACATTGGCGGTAATCACGATCCTGCGCTTACCATTTTCCCGGCTGACTTGATTGGGGCCCTGAGTGATCTCGAAGTTGGCCACTTCTCCCAGAGTGACAAAAACCGGCACAGCCGGTTGGGCTGCTTGTGCAGCTTGCGGTGCATTGGCAGCCATAGTCACACTTTGCATCGGAACGCTGATGGGTAGCCGTTTCAGCGCTTCAATATCGGCGCGCAAATGCTCCGGCAAGCGGATTTGCAGATCAAAGCGCCGGTCGCCTTCAAAAATCATCCCGGTGCTTCTGCCGCCCACCGACATGGCGACGACATCTTGCACATCGCGGCCATTCAGGCCATACCGCGCCATTTTTGCGCGATCCATTTGGATGGACAGCACCGGTAAACCGGTAATTTGTTCCGTTCGCACATCCGCAGCGCCAGGAACGGTTTTAAGCTGCTTTTCTATGGCTTCGCCTAAAGCCAGCAGGGTATCCATATCATCGCCAAATACTTTGACGGCGACATCGGCACGCACACCGGAAAGCAGTTCATTAAAGCGCATTTGTATTGGCTGGGTAAATTCGTAGTTATTACCCGGAACCTTGCGTACAGCCTGTTCCATGGCGGCAACTAACTCTGCTTTGGTGTGATGCGGGCCTGGCCATTCCGATTGCGGTTTGAGGATGATAAAAACATCTGCAACACTCGGCGGCATGGGGTCCGTGGCAATCTCGGCAGTGCCGATTTTGGAGAACACTCTGTCGACTTCAGGAAATCTTTTTATCGCCTCTTCTAACTCATTCTGCATTTCAATCGCTGTGGTCAAACTGGTGCCCGGAATGCGGATGGCATGCAGCGCGATATCGCCTTCGTTCAAGCTGGGAACAAACTCACTGCCGACACGCGTCGTCAATAAACCTGACAATATGACAATAACGACAGCAATCGTCACGGTGAGCTCGCGGTGTTTCATGGTTGCCGTCAATATCGGCACATAGGCTTTTTTGGCCCATGCCATTACCGGGCTTTCCGTCTCTTTCACTTTACCGGACAGAAAGAATGCAATCGCTGCCGGAACAAAGGTCAGGGAGAGAATCATTGCCGCAATCAACGCAGTCACAACCGTGAGCGCCATCGGATGAAACATCTTTCCTTCGACACTCGTCAATGCAAAAATGGGTAAGTAGACGATAATAATGATCAACTCACCGTAGATCAGTACCCGTCGCGCTTCTCTGGAGGCATCAAATACGAGCTCAAGACGTTCAGTGAGCGTCAATTCCCGCCCCAGCCGCATTTGTTCATGCGCCAGCCTGCGGATACTGTTTTCGACAATGACGATCGCACCATCCACGATAATGCCAAAATCAATCGCTCCCAAACTCATCAGGTTGGCGCTGACGTGATTGGTCACCATACCGGTGAACGTAAACAGCATCGACAGCGGAATCACAAACGCCGCAATCAGTGCCGCACGCATGTTGCCGAGAAACAGCAGCAAGACCACAATCACCAGCGCCGCACCTTCCAGCAGATTTTTCGCCACCGTATGAATGGTTTTATCCACCAAGGTGGTACGGTCATAGACCGGTGTTGTCACAATGCCTTCCGGTAAATTACGATTGATTTCCTCTAATTTTTTGGCTGCCGCTTGAGCCACAAGCCGGCTATTTTCTCCAATCAGCATATGCACCGTTCCCAGCACAACTTCTTTACCGTTCTGCGTCGCGGCACCGGTACGTAACTCCTTGCCGATCAAAATATCCGCGACATCCTTGACGCGAATCGGCGTGCCTTGCCTGGAACCCAGGATAATGTTGCCGATTTCATTCAGATTGGCGATTTGACCCGGTATGCGAACCAGATACTGTTCCCCACTTCTTTCAATATAACCGGCACCTACATTCAGATTGTTGCGTTCCAAAGCGGTCACCAAGTCCATCGATGACAGGCCGAAAGAAATCATTTTATCCGGGTAAGGCACTACATGAAATTGTTTAACAAAACCACCTAGAGTGTTAATTTCTGTCACACCTTTAACCATGCGCAACTGCGGCCTGATGACCCAATCCTGAATTTCGCGTAAATCGGTTGTTGTATATTCCGAGCCATCCAGTTTTTTTGCACCTGGCTTGGCATCGACAGTCCACATGAAAATTTCACCCAAGCCTGTGGAAATAGGCCCCATCATCGGCTCAATGCCTACGGGTAACCGGCCTTTCGCCTCTTGGATGCGTTGACTGACCTGCTGGCGCGCAAAATAAACATCGGTGCCGTCTTTGAAAATCACCGTGACCTGCGACAGGCCATAGCGTGAAATCGAGCGGGTATAGTCCAGATGGGGCAAACCCGCCATGATGGTTTCGATCGGAAACGTAATACGTTGCTCCGCCTCAACCGGCGAGTAACCCGGCGCGTTGGTATTGATTTGAACCTGCACATTGGTGATATCAGGCACCGCATCAATGGGTAATTTCTGATAGCTGTAGACGCCGATGATTGCCATCATCAATACCGCCATCAGCACAAGGCCGCGTTGGTAGATGGAAATATGTAAAATTCGTTCAAACATGATGAGTATGGCCTTATCAGGTAATCGGTTTAATGGTCGTGGCTTGCGCCTGCTTTACCCAGCTCAGCCTTAATGGCAAAACTGTTACCGCTCGCGTATTGCTCTCCGGAAGTCAGCCCCTTCAGCACCTCAACCATTTCGCCATCATTACGCCCCAGTTCCAAAGGGCGAACTTCAAAATAGTGATCATAGCGACCGAATACCACAGACCAATCGCGTAGCGTTTGAATGGCAGCCACTGAAACAGCCACAGGCACTTTAATTTCTTCTGCCACTAATTCGACGTTTATAAACATACCGGGACGCCATTTGCCCGCTTGATTATCCAATTCGACCCGGGCTGTTGCGGTGCGTGTTTGACCACCGATTAATGTAGAAATATAAGTAACGGTTCCATCACTTTCCACATCGTACGCAGTCGCTTTTACCACGACTTTCTGACCCTCCCTAACTACATTCAAATCTTTTGGATAAACCGTAATAGCCGTCCATACGGTGGACACGTCAGCGATGGTATAAATTTCTCTGTCTTCTTTAAGTGCTTCACCCAATGCAATAGTCTTAGTAATAATGATTCCGGAAATCGGTGCGCGTATTTCATAATGCGTAAAATTGGTCTTCAGATGGTTCGATTCAGGTTGTACACCCAACGCACGTAACTTGACTGAGGCCAGTTCCAGCGCAATCTCGGCCTCATTCCACAGTTCCTGCGCCAGAAGAAATTCCTGTTTGGCGGAAATCTTTTCTTCCCACAATTGTTTTTCCCGTTCATAAGTCGTCTTTGCCAGAGCTATTCGTTTCTTGGCAACATAATATTGACTGCGCAAATCCGCCAGCATTGGACTTTCTATGACTGCCAGCACATCGCCTTTTTTCACGTGCTGACCAAGATTGCCTTGAACAGAAGTCACCATACCAGCAACCCGCGGCACTACCCGTACAATGGTGTGTTCGTTAAATGTCACTTCACCCGGCAGTTTGAGTTTTGGCTTGATGATCGCTGGCCCTGCTGTCAAAAGCTCAATGCCCATACTTTTCAGCATCTCATCCGGAATTTCCACTCGCCCCTCAATCTGGCTGTCACTCCAGCGTATTACTTTGCCATTGCGTGCAGCTGCAATGGCAATATCGAATGAATGCGGCTCTTCCACTACTTGGTCTCCCAGCAGATAATCCGCTTCGGGAGTAAATTTGAACAATTGTGCGGGTACTCCCAGCCGGGATAATGTAATTGCGAGATTGGCAGCTGTTGGCGGCAATAACTTACCCTTTTCATACAAATAAATCCGGAACTGTGGCGGCACGCCTTTCTCAAAGATAGTCAGTTCTACGCTAAAATCACTATCGGTGAATAACTTACCGCCTCTTGGTCCAATACCCGGTTGATTTTCACCTGATTTTTCATAGGTACTGGTGCTCACTGCTTCCTCTGTCACCGCAGAAGGCTTATCCAGCGTTAAAATCAGCCCGCCCACTACAATCCCTATGGCAATCACAATCAAAATTGGCATCCATCGCGCTTTATTCATAATTTAATCCTTAATCTTTTTCCTGCCGCTACGGTTGGCGTATGTTAATCTCATGATTCGGCTTAACACTATCGATAGGTCCTGCAATCAGGCGCTCGATGTCATTCACCAGGCGCTGATAGTTTGCCAGTGCACGTACATAGAGCACTTGATTCTGAAATAAAACACGTTGCGCATCCAGCAACTCCAGCAAACCAAATTTCCCCAATTCATAGCCCCTGCGCATCACATGGAAAGCACTCTTAGCGCCGGGCAATATCTCGTCACGCAGTATGTTAATTTCATTCCATGCCGCTGACATCATTTCATAAGATTGCGTGAGCTCAGTTTTCAATCGCAACTCCATCGCGGATTGCTCATCGACGGCTTTGTCCACGCGTTGATAAGCATCTTTGATATTTCCTTGATTACGATCGAATAACGGCAGTGGCACCATCACGCTAGCCACAGCCGTGTTACCACCCAGTTGTGCGTGATGTACAACGCCTGCATTAATGGTAAGGTTAGGGATGCGGCGCGTTTGCTCTACTTCCAACAATGCTTTACGTTGCTCAATATTTTTCATCGCGCGCAGTGCCATTGGGTTTTTTAATACACGCTCTTCTAGCATTTGGAAACTAGGAGGGGGAATCAATATTTCAAGATTCCCCAAGGCTTTATTGAATTGCGGAGAGGCGCTATCCCATAACAATGCCAGTCGTCTGCGCGCTGATATTAAATCCCGTTGCGCTTGTTCATATTCAATACGCGTAGTCGATAGCCCCACCTTGACCCTGGTTTCTTCGATAGGCGCCACTTTCCCGCCTTGCACACGTTCGGTCACACTATTAACCACGTTTTGTGCAACTTGCCGGGTTTCTTCAGCAAGCCTGAGCCGCTCTTGCGCAGCGAGCACTTCCGTATACACATTGGCCACTCTGGCAATAATTTCCACCCGCCGGATTTCATAATCCTTGGCGGCCAGATCTTCACCCAGTAGCGCAGCGTTAACCCGAGCCGCGCGTTTCCCACCCAGCTCAATCAATTGCCCGATCCGGATGGTGGTCAGCTGCTGAACTACTTCCTGCGCTACTGAATCCGCTGAATTGAGATCACCACGAAGCTTTTGTATGTTTCCGATATTCTCAACGTTTACTGACAGTTCCGGATTCCTCAGTAAACCAGCCTGCAATGTTGCCCCTTCCAATGCACGCATTTCCTTGGAAAAAGCTGCCAATTCAGGGTTGCGGAGTAACGCAAGGTTAATTGCGTCACGTAAAGTCAGATTATTTCCCGCATCACCGACTACTATTGAATCGGTTGGATAACTTTTTATTCCATTAGATGGGGCACTAAACAAATCAGTACTGGCTTTTATCTGGAATGAGAAACCCAGCAATAAAGTAGAACTTAGTAATAGTATAATTCGTAATTCTGGAGCTACCCAATAGCATAACGCTATGAACAGATTGCTCAATTTCATGGAATCCCTCCGTAAGTGCTTAAGCCTATAAAACAGGTATTCGACAAGCTTGAATTGCCCTGTTTTTGCGGTGTTATGGATCGAAGGAACGATCCACAAACAACACAATTTAAGAATTTAGCTTAAAGCAATGCTGCGAGGAGGACGAAGAGGTAGATCGGGGATTACTTCAGGAATAATGGCGGAAATGAATACGGTTAAAACTTCTGTGGCGATCTGATCAGGTATCAGCGGAAAAGAATTAAAGAAAAAAGGTTGATACTGTCCCGTTGAATGCAGGCATAAATGGGTTGTCGCATCAAGATCAGCACCATCCTTGGAAACATTGGTTCGATGCGATTCCAGATGTGTGGCGGGATCAAGGGACAGCGCCTGATGAGCATGATCCAGTTCATGCGCAAATACCTCTCCTCGAAAGGATAAACTAAGCCCATTCGCCAGTATGCTAATAATTAGCATAAAGATAATAGGATAAATAGGATATCTCCGCATAGGATCCAAATTTTTTATATGTAAGCAAAATGTTACACGGATATAATCATTTCACATTATTCGAATATTTGCAATTTAGAAATTTTTGTAAAAAAATTCTGGCCTTCTATGTATTTCGAGGCGTGGAAAAATATAAGCAGAATAAAACTTGAATATCTCGTAATTAATACGCAGAAATCATGCCTTATTTATATTAATTTACAATCAACAAGATGATCCATCCAGCGATTATGCGGCGCAGGGAAAATAAAGCACCCCGCCGCAAGCAGCGGAGTATTAACTGCGCTCTCCAATCTGCTGGTTTTCAACCAGCTTTCGCCCCAATGGGCGGGGAATTGAACCCTCAGAGATTAAAAGATTTCGTCATTTATTGTCTTAAATCTCAGATAACACGGATTCGCACAGATGCTACTTTATGGCTCTGAAATCTGTATTCATCTGTTTTTATAGGGGGCTGTCTGTTCCACTGTACGCGTGGTCATTGAAGTACTCATTCCGTAGCCTTTTAGTTAGTTCGGAATTTTCTAGGATTTTCTTGCAAAGGTACAAATTGGGGCAGGTGTATATTTTAGATACGTTTCTAATAAATTCATGAAGTGTGAAAAATGTTGTTATCGACACTCCATTTTTTATGGCATGCCGTTAATTTAATTGTTAAATCTTAGATGCAGAATCATGGGTGCGACATTTTGTCGCATTGTTTTTTCTTCCAGGAAGAAAGATACTCCTTATAGGTATTAGCAACAGTATTAAATAGTCAAAATTATGAATACGACTAAATCCCTATTATACAATTACTTTCTTAGTATTTCTCTTAGGAAATAGAATAAACATGAACAAAATGAAATTACTTGCACGTACATTGACTGGCATCATGCTGATGGGTTTGGGGCAGAGCGTTCTGGCGCATACGCGCCTAGATGTTCCCACGCAAACTGAAGGAACTCGGACAATCAATAATATCGTAATTGGTCACTCCTGCAGTGATACTGTCCGTGTTATTGGGACATCAGTTGTATTTCCAAATGGTCTGGATTCAGCTATTCTCGTGGATGGTCAGCCGCATGGTGGTCCATTGACTGATTTCCTGACAAATTATGGAAATAATTTTCAGCTTTTATGGAATCGCGGAGCATTCGATGCGATGGCAGAGAAAAAAGACTCAAACGGTAACGTGGTTGGATTCTGGGTGGGCGGTGGACCCGGTATGCCGAGCGATTTGAATGTTGCCACGCCTGTGAGACTTACAGCAGCCGGAATCGAACCGACATCCTGCGCCAGTAGCGTGAAAATCAGTGTTTCGATTGCTAATATCTGCGAAATTACCGGTGTGGGTGATTTTAACAGCAGAGATGGTGTCGTTGATCTGTGGACGCATAATAACCTGGGCACCCCATATGATCGCGTGAGCACAACCGACGATGGCCCGGCTTCATTTACTATTACGCGCGATCTGGTAACAAATCCATTGCCTTCATCATGTGGTGGTACTGGCGTCACTGTAGAAGTAAAACCATCGGCCGCGCAAATTAATCGCGATATGCCAGTTGTAATTGACGGGCAACAGATCTGGCCGCTGCCGTAGATCGCTACACCATGAGCTCTTTACGGAGCTTGCCGCAACGGGAAAACCCGACAAGATATTGCTAGCTTGTCGGGTTTTTGTTGATGGGGGTGCGACATTTTGTCGCATTGCTATTTGTTTGTCTGAACAAGATAATAAGATCAGGTACTACGATAAAGGTGTAGTTCCAGAAATAGCTTAATGCGTCTTTACGACATGAGGAGAATTAATTATGCAACCCAACATCTTGAAAAAATTATCAATCAGCATTTTTATGTTGGCGTATACGATAGGTTATGCGCAGCTCAGTGGAGCGGATGAAGGTGGTGCAGTATTGGATCCAACAGGTACCGTTAGAAATTTTACCGGTTATGCGCAAATCACCTGCTTTGATAACGGCAATGGACCGGCTGATTATTTAGAAGCCGATATAATAGACCTTTCCGCCCCAGTGGAACATTTATTGGTTAATTTGCTGTTGCTAAAGGGTGACAGGGCGATTAGTGTCAGCGACACAGTTTCAGGGGATGCAAATCCAAGCCCACCCATTATACTGCAAGGAGGGAACGGGGTTTATTTGTTGGTGGTGAACAAAACCGATGTAGGTCCAAGACAATTTATAGTCGACTATCATTGTAAGACAGCAACAGGTGCTCATACCGGAACAGATATTAATGTCAAACAATTTGAGTGATTCTTGACGTTTAGGATGTTAAACCGTGATTTATTTGATATCCCAGTTTCTTGTAGTGGTGAGCCTGGAAGATGATTGGATAGCATTGTCAAATGATTCAAATAATCAATGAAGGTACCAGAACAATGATTAAGAAAATAAAGTGGTTGTTCTTTATAGTTCCAATGCTGAGTCTGTTTACAACGACATCAGTTGCAGAACATCTGGATAAGATCTCCCCTGCCTGTACGCTGACTACATTGGAAGGTGCGCCCGCGCATAATTTGCAGGAATTTAAAGGGAAAGTTGTTTACATGGATTTCTGGGCATCTTGGTGTCTCCCTTGTGTGAAATCCTTTCCTTTCTTAAATGAGCTCGATCATGATTTAAAAGAAAAAGGCTTACATGTCATCGGCATTAATCTGGATGAGAAAGTTACAGATGCCCAGGAATTTCTTGCTAAATATCCGGTGGATTTTTCTATTGTTGCGGATCCCAGTAAACAATGCGCCAAAGGTTTTGAAGTAATAGCAATGCCAACATCCTATTTAATTGATCGAAAAGGAAACATTCGGCATATACATCGAGGATTTCGTTCTGGTGAAACTAACGAGTTGCGTGCTTTAATTACTCAACTTGTGATGGAACATCCATAAGGACCTACATCGACGACCCCAATTTTCATAAAAAAAGTCAATATGCTACGATCGGTTAGGCTAATGCTTATAAGCAGGTATCGGTTTGACAGGTTGTATCAATGGGTTCATTGGTAAATTTAGACATGCTGTCTCCTTGTATGCATAACAGATGTTAATGAGGAATGACGTTATAGTAAGCCATGTATTTGTATATCGGTTATAGCAGATTCTCTGGTCTGATAGACATTGCCGGTCAATCTCTTTGCCTACATTTAAGGCAACAATCAGAAGTCTATTTGCCCCTATACTTAGCACATTCATCTACAACCTCATCCACAGATTTTGTGGAAAAAATCTCTTACTGATTATTGGTATTCTACAAAGAAAAACGATCTTCCAGCCAGCCCGCCCACTTCACCGCCATGACAATCAAATCAGCACGATACTTTGCATTATATTTTTTTGGAGTACGCGAATGATAATAGGCTGCTCTCGTCCAGATGTCGCCTTTATCATTCTTGATATGTAAACGGACTCGCCAAGCGGCTAGATCATAAGCATAACACCCCGAATTTGCTACATGGGCAGGAGTAATGCCATATTTGGATAAATCTTGAAGAAACAAAGTATTAAATTGCATTGAGCCAACATCATGAGTACCGTTACTGTTACGCACCCATTGACCTGGTTTTCCGCCCTCTTTCGGCTATTGCGAGTAAGATATTAGCTGGTATTTCATACTTAATGGCTGCTGTAATTGAGCACACCACTCTTTCTTGCATATCCGGTGGCAAATCCATCATCGAACAAATCGCTTAAATACCTTATTCATTATTTACCCCTTCCTTGCGAAATATTGTTCATACCTGATGATTCCTGGGCCTGGCCTTTTTCAATGGCGTTGCTACAGAGCCAATTGCTAGCATTGTCTGACGGTTACCGCGAATCGGCGGCGAGCTGGGAGGAAGTATTAACTGACTTGAAACAGCGTGGTCTCAAGATGGCGCCTAAATTGGCTATCGGTGATGGCTCTCTTGGATTCTGGAAAGCGGTCACCAAGCTCGGGCCAGAAACCGATCAGCAGCGCTGCTGGGTGCATAAGACTGCCAATGTATTGGAAAAACTACCCAAGGCCATGCAACCCAAAGTCAAAGAAGCCTTGCATGATATTTGGCAAGCGGAAACCCGGGAAGATGCATACAAAGCCTTTGACCATTGCATCGAGCGTTTCAATCCGAAATATCCGGGTACGATGAACTGCCTAGCCAAGAACAAAGCTTCCATGTTGGCTTTCTATGATTATCCTGCCGAAAACTGGCAGCACATCAGAACCACCAATCCGATTGAATCAGTATTTGCTACTGTCAGACTAAGAACTGCCAAAACAAAAAATTGTGGAAGCCGGATAACAACACTGACGATGGCATTCAAACTCATGGAAACCGCACAGAAGAAATGGTTCCGGTTAAGAGGTTATAATCTGTTAGCAGATGTAATCAATGGCGTTAAATTTGTTAACGGTATTAAACAAGCAGAGGATCAAAAACAGAATGCCGCTTGATTCTCTATACACCAGATTTGACTATAGCTCTACCTTTATGCAGAATAACCCTTTGTACCGCTATCAGGCAGGGCAAACCTTCCAATTCCGCCCTTTTCGTCAACCATGATAACGGTATATACGTTACATTATTGGGTATAAAATAGGCTCTTTTATGAAACCCATAAATCTCGTAAGCCTCAGCATAATATTGCTCGGCTCATTTTTTAATGATTCAGTCCGGGCGGAAGGAGGGCACTTCGGTGGCGGGCATGGAGGAGGGCACTACGGTGGCTGGCATGGAGGAGGACACTTCGATGGCTGGCATGGAGGAGGCCACTTTGGATACGATTTAGCCTTGGGTTTAGGTTATGGTGTAGGTCACTATGGTTATGGCGCGCCTTATTTTCCCTATCCATATTATCCCTACCCGCCGGTGGTTGCAGCACCCTCGCCCCCATCAGAGTATGCACAACAGAATATGCCACCAACTCCCGAGCTACAAACCAACTATTGGCACTATTGTCGGAATCAAGACGGCTACTATCCGTATGTCAGGGAGTGTCCGGGCGGCTGGGAAAAAATATCTCCACAACCTCCCTTACAATAGACACTTTATCAGGTAGATCAGGTACAGGTATGTCCTAAGAATGTCTCTTAATGATTGTTCGGAACATCTTGATGTAAAACACAAGCATGATTAAAGGTGCCTTGTTCTATTTAGAATGTACTATGGGTGACTGAAAAGCGAGATTTGAGTGATTGCGCCAAATCATCTATGAAAACATCACCCGGGTAACCATTGGGTATTATAAGATAAAATGTTAAAGCCCTCTCGGTCGTACTCATGCCCCAGATATGCAAATCATGAAGCCTGTTACGCCTGGAAGCTGGTGCAAATATCGGCTATAGCCGATATATCGAAATGCGATGGTAGGGCAGAGAAAGTGCTAATTGTATCGATTCTCTCAACAAACCCCCTTGTTAGGAATCTGGTAACATGCGGCACAATGCGGCAATATTCTTCTCTCTGGAAGGGGGCGGCGCGACCTATAAATATACAAAGGTTTAAACTAATTCTTTATGAACAACATTGAATGTTCTTTTGGATAGGTGGACATTTAACGGAGCCATAGGAACAAAAAGCGCAGCAATCTCTGGGTTTTGGCTTAAGCAAAGTCACGCAATTTTACAATCATAAAAGTATTGGCACAAGTCGCTTGGCATGATCTCTCTTTCGTAATGCAGACAATATGGGCAAGTAATAGTCGATTCTAGAATAATATTTGTCATAGCTATTAATAGCCATATTAAGTGTATTATATTTTTAATCAATCATAATGTTTGAATTTAAAACTACTATCTTTTTATATGTAGGTAAGTAAATAGTAAGGTAAGAGGGAAAAATGGCTTTGTTTCATAATTTGGTGTGTAATAAATACATTTACTATACCTAATATGTTTCTAGTAGAAGGTTCATAATAGATTTATTTATACAATGCTTCAGTAGTGTCCGGTTAAATTAGCTGTTGAAACGATAGAAGCCAGTATTGATGAGGATTGCAGAGAAAATATTTTGGTGCCGATTTGAAATCATATTTTGCAAATTCAGGTTCGAGTAATCTCCAGAAGTTGAACCTTCTGGAGGTGATCTATGAACTTTGGAAAAACGCTGTTCGCACAACTGGTGGAGTTTGTGCCATGGACGAGCTTCGCGAGAATCGTGGCTCGTCATGGTGGCGATTCGGGCGTGCGCAATCTGAGTTGTACCGAGCAATTCCGCGCCATGGCTTTTGCGCAGCTGACCTACCGCGAGAGTCTGCGAGATATCGAAGCCTGCTTGCTGGCCAACCAGGCGAAGCTGTACAGCATGGGTTTTCGCGCGGCAGTCAAACGTTCGACACTGGCCGACGCCAACGAAGCACGCAACTGGCACATCTGGGAAGACTTGGCTACATTGCTGATCCGGCGTGCACGCAAACTGTATTGCAACGACAGCTTCGGTGTCGATCTGACCAATACGGTCTACGCACTGGATGCGACGACCATAGACCTGTGCCTGTCGCTGTTTCCATGGGCACCGTTTCGCACCAGCAAGGCGGCGGTCAGATTGCATACCCTGCTGGACTTGCGCGGCAATATTCCGGCTTTCATCCACATCACGAATGGCAAGACCCACGAAGTCAACGTGTCCTTCGAGGCAGGGGCTTTCTACGTGATGGATCGGGGTTATCTGGATTTCAGTCGCCTGTTCACGCTGCATCAGTCGGGGGCGTTCTTCGTAATTCGCGCCAAACGAGGAATGAACGCGCACAGGGTGTACTCGATGAAAGTCGATCGAAGTACCGGCATCATCTGCGATCAGCGCATCGTGCTCGACGGTTTCTACATCTCGCAGGACTATCCCGAACAACTGAGGCGCATCCGCTTCAAAGACCCGGAAACCGGCAAGACGTTGGTGTTCCTGACCAACAACACGGCCCTGCCTGCACTGACGATTGCCGCGCTGTACAAAAACCGCTGGCAAGTCGAGCTGTTCTTCAAGTGGATCAAGCAACATCTGCGTATCAAACGTTTCATCGGCAACAGCGAGAATGCGGTGAAAACGCAGATCTGGTGCGCCGTCGCCACTTACGTGCTGATCGCCATTGTTAAAAAGGAGCTTCAAATTGATGCCTCGCTCTACACTTTGCTACAGATTTTATCGGTCTCTGTTTTTGAGAAAAACCAGTTGCGACAAGCCTTACAAGGCGCCGTCTACATTCCAGAACAGTGCGGCGCCGCTAACCAACTAAATTTGTTAAACTTTTAACCGGACACTACTGACAATGCTTATTAGTAAACTTGATAAAAATAAAGAATTGGATTTATATCATCAAGCTTTGAATTTAAGAGTTGCAAGGCAAGAATTGCTTTCAAGCAATGTAGCAAATGCAGATACTCCTAATTTTAAGGCGAAAGACATTGACTTTTCTAGTGTACTACGTGAGAAACTTGCATTAACAACAAATACAACCAAAGTTGGTTTAATAACAACATCTTCAGGACACATTAGCACTGATCCAACAGGGATCCTCGAAGGTAATTTATTATATCGTGTTCCTTTGCAACCTAGTGCAGATGGAAACACAGTAGATATGAATATGGAACGTACCCAGTTCGCCGATAACGCCATTAAGTATGACGTGATCATAACACTTCTTAATGATAACTTTAACGACTTATCCTTAGCCCTACAGGAGAGATAAATATATCTTTATTTGATGTATTCGATATAGCAGCCCAGAAATCCCTGCGCAATCTTAACGCTCGACCGGGCGTAAGCTTTGGCTAACTAATTCCAATTAGAGATAGAAACAGTAATAATATAGCCTTTGCCTTTGGTTGGCACGGAAGGCAAGTGAGCTGAACACTTGAGGCGGCGATGGAGCGGCTAAAGAAGGCCATAACGGCGGCAGAACTCAGAGCTGCACTAGCGATCGCGCTGCCATTGGTACTAGGTTTGAGGCTGGAACAGACGGCGCTTGCTATTGGACGCACGATAGGTGTCACTTGCAGAATGCGCACCCGATATGATTCAGCGACGGGAGAAGAAAAGAAAACCACACGCAGCAAATGTGAGCTACGTAACCGCGCTAAGGCCAGCCTGAAGCAGGAAGTCAGGATTCTGGATGAAGCCAGCATTCTGGTTGTTCAGTTTAAAAACATTATTATCTGTCATTGCGGGGTTTTCCTTTCTTGATAGTTGATCTGGGGTGTTCTTTATCAACAGATTACACCGCTCTCTTCTCTTATCAGACACCAGAAATAAGCATAGCTCGGATCCCTACTGTTATAACCGCCACCACCATTAATCAGTATGTGCTGTTATTACGTCCTCATCAAGCCGCGATAGCGAATTTTTTATTGTGATCTTTGTTGATCTTTCTGATTGGCGCATCATGACATCTTTTACACTTGAGTAAGGTTTGACAGAATTAACACGCATATTCTGCGTTCTTATTAGGGCAGGTGTGAGGGAGCTCTTACGCACAATAGGGCCTACTTTCCTGTCGCAACTTTTCCGGCAATCTCGTTATTTGCTAATCGATTAAACATCTGTGACTGGTCGCAGGCGAAAAATATCTTCCATTGATTTGTGTTCTTGCTTCTTTGGCTTCATCTAATTCACCAGAAACCACAATAAATAACTTATTCCACTCAACGGCAGTGTTCGGCAATACTTCAGAAACGACTATTTTATTTCAAGCTTCCATAGGAATTAAAACCGATAACTCCAGGTCGCCGCAAGTGCCCCTTTGCGGTCAAGCTGAAATCCGTTGAAATCATTCTTAACCGGTTGTATCCATTCAAAACCAAAACGATTACCTGCAAACCGTCCACTTGGGATGATGGCATTCAGTCCCAACCCGACATCCCAGAATTGTCCGCCATAATTTGCGGGAAAATCCATCGGGCCAATACGCGCGTTGAATGAATCAAAGTCCCGCTGTACCGCGCCTTGCAGGGTATATGCACCTCGCACGAAAGCTGTTAACCATTGCGTCAGATCAAAACCACCCCACGTTGTCGCCTGAAAAATATCACCCAGACGGTAACCGGATTTATTTTTCTCTTCCATGCGTTTGACACCACTCAGTTGCGCACCCCACGACCAACGGCTTTTCTCTCCGGCATAAGTCAAACTTGGCATAAAATCCCAGGTACCACTCCCAAGCTGCATGCCAAAATGGATCAATCCACCATCAATCTGAGCCATGCGACGCAATTCTATATCCACCTTTCCGGTAGGTGCACTAAGTCCCAGATTCATATGGATGCGATGACCGGGAATATTGATCAACTTAATGAATGATGAAAAATACGTATCCCCGACAGCGCCGGTTTCATGACCCGAAGCACCCCCATGTTCGTGCACACCCGGTACAGGAGGTGGACGCCCGGCCAATTCGCGCAGATTCATGTCCATGTCCATGAAAGTCGGCATTAGCATGACATTGAGCCATTTCGTCGGTGCATACATGATATCGAGCATATGCATGCGCATGTTCATGTATGCGGGTGTGAACCGGCATGGCGTTGCATCGTTGCAACCTTGATCAACAACTGTTTGATCACTCACTTTATGTGCGCCATGCATCATGCTTCCATCGGATTTACCCAGCATAAACCGGTAACCCATCATGAAATCTCCAGGTTTATCGAGCATATGACCGAACATAATGCCCGCTGGATGAGTTTTGTGGTGATGGTGCTTGGATGAATCCTGATGATGAGAGGAATTACCTGTAGGCAGGGACAAATTGGCTGGTTCTATGTCAAATTTCAGTGCCGCATTTGCCACATAGTAATCAAAATCGGCAAAACTGTTATTTCCGCTTCCTATCTGCAGAGAGCTGACGCGAGTATAGTATTCAAAACCGGCTTCCAGCGCGACGCCTTTTCCGAGCATCTTACTCAATGTAACTCCACCACTGATTGCCCCAAAACCTGCTAAACGATGATCGCTGGAAAAATTATCGGGTAATTTCCCCGCATCGAATGACATTGTTTTGGCTATAGCGCTAACTGATAGCCCATCAACTGAGTTGCCATTTTGGTCAACCAGATTAAAAATCGAATCGCCAAAATATTGCACATTTGGATTTTTAGTATCAATCCAGATTTGGCGACCTAGACTATCGACTTCATTTCTTAGATAAGTCTGTTTAGAAAACAAATAGGGTCGATAAAAGCTTGCAGCATCTTGAGAATAATAGCGAATCCGTGGTGTCAACGTCCACCCGCTCCCAATCGGTTGCACCCAATTGGCATCAAAGGTATGGGTATTAATGCCCCAATCATCCACTGATAATCGGTAACCGAGATGTAATGCCGCATCGAACGCACCGATATGCTGAACATATTTAGTGTTAATGGCGACTTGATTGCGGATATTGGGTCGCTGTTCAATGAGCGCACGCAAATCACCGGCAATCGGTGTTGTCTGGCTATTGTTTAAAGCAGCCGGATCAATAAAAATCACCGACATCACCTTATAGGGATTCTCCATAAACCCCTCGCTACGGGTATAACCAATATTGGCATCAATAAACGCAATCTTGGTTAGAACCTGAGTTAAGCCAACATTTGCCACCCAATCATACCGATTACCTTGCAATATTTCAGAACCGCCACGGCTTGTAATTTGCTGGGAAAATGCAGTTTTGGTGATATAAGGTGAGGCATCAGGGTCCAGAATGGCGCCAATCTCACTATGCGTATATCCCCCCCCAAATTTAACACTGGTTAGCTTTTGATTAAAATCCAAACGCCCGCCAATATTGCCATAGCTGGATTTATAATCCCTCTCTCTTGAAAACCCGCCGCCTATATTGATTGCCGCTTCATTCCGCTCATGACTTAAACCAAAATTAGCCTGATGACGAGTTTCGGGTGAAGCTGATGACATAACCATCACCGACCGGCTATCTTTACCCTGTAACTGACCACCTTGGGGATCCCGTTGAATTGGATTTAAATCTCGATCTAAATAGACTGAGCTATTAATAATGGGAGAAGCACCAACAACCACTACTCCTGCTTCAGTATTGCTTAAAATGGGGCGATTGCCGTTGGCAACCAGCGGAGAAATCGTAATCGGCGTAGCACCCGACCAGGTGTCCTGCGTATAGCCAAAAGAAAATTTAGTACGGTCTGTCAGTGAGAAATTACCACTGCCATGTAAAACATCTGCAGTGATTGGTTTTAAACTTTGGGGCACACCAAAGAGATTTCGCTCGCCTTCCTGATAACGACTATACTGGAAATTGATCCGGTCTGTTCCTGCTGCATGCCCAGGTGCTATCAATAGACCTGGCAATACCAATGCGGCAGATGTTAATGCATGTAGTGTATTTCTTGGTTTTGGAGGTGGGACTGATTGATGGCTGCCATCCTGATGCTGGGGCATAACTGTTTCGCTGTAAATTTTATTTACCTTAAAAAAACAACCGCTAATGAAGACTACCTAATAACAGCCACAGCCACCGCCGCCCGAAGATGATTTATGGCTTGGAGCAGCCTCGCGACTGCTGTAATTGTGGGATTGTAATTCACTTTGTAAGGGATGGGGATCCAATTCCATCTGAGGTTTTGCAAGATTACCTCGCTCCCATGGCGCCACATTGATACAGCCAGCCAGCGCAATACACATTCCGACGAGTATTAATCGAATCGTGACATATCGTTTTTTCATAAAATTGAGAACAGCACCACAAGTCCTGTGTTTAAGGGTGTTCCATCACCAACTGCGTAATTAAAGCGCGTAATTGTTCAGATTCACCGGGACGGAATCCTTGATGGATATGACGAATATTTCCTTTTCGGTCAATTAAATAGGAAGTTGGCATCGCCATTACTTCAAAACCTTTAGCACACTGTTTACTTGGATCCGTAACAATCGAAAAATCGACTGGATATTTAGCAATAAATTCTTGCGCATCGGTTACTTTTTCATCCAGATTAACACCGATCACACGCAGACCTTTATCCTTCAATTCATGATCTAGTTGATTTAAAAAAGGAAAAGATTTTACACAAGGCGGACACCAGGATGCCCAGAAATCCATGTAGACAACATTCCCTTTCAATTCCTGCAAATTATGGGCAGGGGCACCCTCCAATGTAGTCAACGTACAAGCAGGCGAAATCTTATCAAGATGCTCTGCAATTAAAGGCATTGCATACAGACTAAACATTGGAATTAAAAAAAATAACCACTTTATTTTTTTAATCATTGCTCTTGTACCTTCATTGATTACTTGAATTATTTGACCATACTGTCTAATCATCATCCAACCTAACTACTATAATAAATTGGGATATCAAATAAGCCACGGTTTAACATTCAAAAAGTCAACAATCATTCAAACTGTCTGACATTAATATCTGTTCCGGCATGAGCACCTGCTGCTGTCTTACAATGATAGTCAACGACAAATTGCCTTGGGCCTACATCGGTTTTGCTCACCACTAACAAATAAACTCCATTTCCACCTTGCAGTATAATGGGGGGGCTTGGATTTGCATCACCTGAAACTGTATCGCTTACACTAACCGCCTTGTCATCTTTAATTAACACCAAATTAACTAATAAATGATCTACTGGAGCGGAAAGATCTATGATATCGGCTTCTAAATAATCAACCGGTCCATTGCCACTATCAAAACAAGAAATTTGCGCATAGCCGGTAAAATTTCTAATAGTACCCGTTGGATCCAATACTGCGCCCCCTTCATCCGCTCCACTGAACTGTGCATACCCCAATGTACACGCCACCATGAAAATGCCGATTGATAATTTTTTCAGGACTCTGAATTGCATAATTAATTCTCCTACGCCATTAATAACTGTATTAAACTATTTCTAGAACTCCACCCTACAGCAGTGCTCCCTCTTATTATCTTGTTCAGACAAATAAATAGCAATGCGACAAAATGTCGCACCTCCATCAACAAAAAACCGACAAGTTATTGCATGCATGTCGGTTTTTAAATCGCTATTTACACGAATGCTTCATTTTAGAAAACACAAACTTGAACTACAGTAAAAAAGTAAGTAGCTAAATCGTACTGTTTCAGTGATCAAATATTAATTTATGTAATACGATTCTTTGCCTGGGTTACAGGCGGATTTCTAAAGGGAGACAGCTAATGGAGGGCGTTGTGGCTGTTCAGGTATAAATGAGGTAAAACCGGGATTAAATGAAGTAATTGCAGTAGTGTCGTTAGTGGGTATGGGCGCACGATAGCCCGACAAAATCTGGGTATAACTGTATGTGTCACAAGAAGTATCGTCGCATGGCAGGTTTGCTAGCAAATGGTCGGTTAGCCCTCAGCTTATGACAGTCACCATGATGATGATTATCAGCTATCATTGTCTTATCATAGTGCTTGCTAAAATCTTCCTGCATACACACTGACAGAACGGCAGCAGCAATGCCTTGCAGGGGCAGCTCCAGCATGGAAAAAACAATATCCACTTGGATTTTAAAGTTTCCATTTTTTTAAACACATTTTAGTGCTCATGCGATGTCTCGCCTTTTTTCATCTCCCCGATCAAGTAATAGGCATTGTTCCATGCCACTTTAGCGTTCATAGGTAGCGGTTCGAGGAGGTTGATTTCCACCCAACCTTCACTAGAAATGCCTGTTCTTATTTCAACAGGACTGAACACCCATTCCATTTTTCCGCTTTCCTGGCGCGTGTGCGCCATAAAAATGTAAGGCTTACCTTCCTCTATGATGATGGCTTCTTCCGGTAGAGCTTTAACGGACTCACTTTCTGTGTGGATTTTTCCACGGATGTACATTCCCGGAATAAGAAAGTGTTCTTTTTGATCGATCTCGGCGTGCACACGAACTGCCATAGGTTTTCTCTCAAAATTCTTTTCAACAGAAAAGATTATGGCTGATAAATTTTTATCCGGAACTGATTGAACCGTGAATGATACTTTTTGACCTTTTTTTACTTTATATATATCTTTCTCGAAAACCATTAGATCAGCATGTATATAATCATTATTTATAACACCGAACATTGGTGCTTGGGGATCTATAAACTGCCCTGTCTGTATCAATACTTTTTCGATATAGCCATCAATAGGGCTTACTACCGGTACATATTGAACAATATTCCCATCCCTGACCTTTCTCACCTCGATATTTAATTGCTTCAATTGCGTTTCAAGACCTTTTGCTTCTCCCTTGATGGTTTGGTAGTCAGCTTGCGTTTGTTGATAGGTCTTTCCTGAGCCTATCCCTTCATCGTAAAGCCTTTTTTGACGGACATATTCTTTTTCCAGAAATTGCATCTGGTTATAGACTTTTATGTATGCGATTTGGAGGTTTGTTAGGTTAGGGTGTGAAAGGTAGGCTAGTACCTGACTTTTTTTTACTTTTTCTCCCTCAATTACTTTGATATCAATTACATTGGCTCCTAAAATAGCCGTCACTATGGCTTTATGCTGGGGAAACAATTCCAATCTGCCGTTGACATTCACCACCCCAGAAAGCGCACGTATAGGTATCGTATCTACTTTGATGTTAAGACTATTAAATTTTTGCGTTGAAAGATGCACTGCATTCATTTCTTCTGCGTCGTTATGTCCTTTGTTGGCGCTATCCTCATGAGGATGCTCATCATGGCCATGCTCTTTTTTAGCATTTCCTTTCTGAGACGCCTGATTTTTACCATCTCCCAAATTACTGTTGTCAGCCGATTTGCTAGTACAACTGGTAAGTAAAATTGCTATTAAGACCAAGGTAAATGGGAATAGGATGTATTTTTTCATCGTTATTTACTCTTTATTTATTTGATTTTCGCGTTAGTTTGAGGTTTTTAAGAAGTATTCCAGCTGGTAGCGACTATCCAGATAATTGCCAAAGGCATTCCATGAGTCGACTTCAATACGAATCGCTTCTCTCATGTTTTGCAGAAATGTTACATAGTCTATGGCGCCTTCCTGATAAGCAGTAACTGCTCCGGTTTGCTGCTCCCTGGCCATAGGAAGCGCCGTGTCCCGGTAGTATTGCCATGAGTTCAGCCACTTGATGTACTGCTCACGGATATTCTGATAAGCCGCAGCTAGTTCTAGTTGAGATTGCTGAAGATTCTGATTGGCAATTGTGTGTTCGATCTTTGCAGCCTGCGATCTTCCCAGTTCCGGTGCAAAAAATAACGGTACTTCAATGCCAACCTGAAATTGATGAAGTCCAGGCAGACCAGATATTTCTTGTTTGCCATACTGTAAACTTAACTTGGGTAAAAATTGCGAACGCCTCTCTTTGATAGCAGCCTCTGCTACACTAACCTTTTGCTTAGAAACATTAAGTACAGGATGGGCGTCTATAGAATCTGATATTAAGTTCAGTGGACTTTCCAATTGATTTGCAGGGATATCTGGGACGGTGAATACAGTGTCAGTGACAAACCATAGGTTCAATCGATGCAGCGCACTTAAATAGTCGCGATAGGCCTGTTCTTTCTGTATCTGCACTTGATTTCCCTGATTCGAGGTTGCCAGGTATTCCAACTTAGAAGTCGCTTTAACTTCAAGTCTTATCCGGGCTGCCCGTTCAATATCCATGAATATCGAGTCCAGCCGTTTGTAAACCTGATAATTATTTTTAGCGGTATACGCCATAGCCCAAGCTCGGCTTACTTCCCGTTCTACTTCTATCACAGACAGGTTAAGCGCCTTCTCAGCCAATGCCACCCGCTCTTTTTGTAGCTCCAGTTTAGGAACAATACCAAATATATTAATATTGCTCTGTTTGATACCAACATTCATATAAGTAGTTTCTGGGGTATACCCTATCTTTTCTGCACCAGTGAAGATTGAGGTACTACCAAGGTCCCAAGCGGTTTTTTTCTGAACTTCTTGGTTTTCTATTTCAAGTCTTGCTGCCTGTATCTTTGGAAAATTCTGTAAAGCTAATTCCTTAGCTTGCTCCAGGGTAATCGTTTGCAGACTATCTATCGGCTGTGTTTGTGCATTCACTGTAGAGGCAGTGCCAAGTAGGATACTAAGCAGCCCACCGCATACAATCAGTATGAGAAATACGTTTGTATCAGGGCGTTTAAGGCTTATAAGGTTTTTCTTATTATTACTTCGACTCTCCACGAAAGCGTAAATTACCGGAAGCACTATAAGAGTAAGCAGAGTACCCGAGATCAAACCACCAATAACTACAGTTGCTAAGGGGTGTTGCACTTCAGCGCCTGCTGACACAGATAATGCCATGGGCAAGAAGCCGAGTATATCTGTAGCATCTGTAAGTAAAATAGGCCTGATTCTTTCCTTAACTGCTTTAAGTATCCGCTCCTCAATATCGATAATTCCTTCTTCTTTTAACGAATTGAATCGACTAATTAATACTAAGTCATCAAGCACGGCTATACCAAATAACACAACAAAACCGACTCCAGCTGAAACACTAAAAGGTATATCCCGTAACCAAAGAGCGAATACCCCGCCTATGGCCGCTAGAGGAATGGCGGTAAAAAGCATGATCGACTGGGAAAACGACTTCAGGGCAAAATACAGCAAAACGAAAATCAAAAAAATGGTAATTGGCACCACGATAGCTAATCGATTCTTGGCTTTTTGCAGGTTTTCAAACTCTCCGCCGTATGTAAGATAATAACCAGGTGGCAAATTCAGCTCAGCATCCAATTTTTGTTGGATATCTTTCACTACGGATTCCATATCTCGTCCCCTGATGTTCACTCCCACATAGGTTCTTCGGAATACATTGTCGCGGGATATTTGCATGGGACCCAGCACAAAGTTGATGTCGGCCAACTCCTTGATCGGAACCTGATTGCCGTTAGGCAAGTCGATATAAAGATTGCGTAAATCGTCAATACTTTTCTGGTGGGTTTTATCAAAACGTATGACCATGTCAAAGCGTTTTTCTCCTTCAAAAATCACTCCAGCCACACCCCCAGCAAATGCCGATCTGACATATTCATTCAATTTATCAATATTCAACCCATATTGAGCAATTTTTTCTCGGTTATAGCGCACGGTCATTTGGGGCAGGCCGGAAGTCCGTTCGGGGTTGACATCACCAACGCCGGGAATGGTCTCGATGATTTTAGCCATCTCATCTGCTTTTTGCGCCAGCACATCAAGATCATCACCATATAACTTCACGGCCACATCTTCCCGGACACCCGTTAATAACTCATTGAAGCGCAGCTGAATTGGTTGGCTGAAAACCAGGTTGACTCCAGTCAGCTCGTTATCAAGCTTTTCTTTGATTTTCTCAATAAGTTCATCTTTTGACTTGACTGAAGTCCATTTATTTTTGTCTTTTTCCAGAATAATGAACATATCAGCTATATCCATCGGCATAGGATCCGTGGGAATTTCTGCTACACCAATCCTGGCTAAAGCGATTTTTATTTCCGGAAAATTTTCCAGCAAAATGTTTTCTATTTTTATCGAAACATCAATGGCCTCGCTGAGACTACTACCCGGCCTGATAAGTGCTTGCATAGCAATATCGCCTTCCTCTAACTGCGGTATAAATTCGCCACCCAACCTGGTAAATGTAAAGATGGCAGCAGCCAGTAACACAATCGCCGCAATCATGACAATTGCTTGGTGCCGTAGGGCACTTTTTAGTAATGGTAGATAAACAAGCTGGAAGCCATTTATGATCTTTTCTCCGACTTTCTCAAGCGATCTTTCTAACTTACCAGACCAGTTCTTTTTGTTCTTTAGTGGTTTTAAAAATAAGGCTGACATCGCTGGGACATATGTCAGGCAAAGGATAATGGCTCCTAGCATGGTAAACCCAAAAGTGTAGGCCATGGGGTGGAACATTTTACCTTCTATTCCAGTAAGGAATAGAATAGGAACAAATACGATCAGTATAATTAGCTGACCGAAAATTGCGGTATTCATCATAGAACTTCCAGCTTGGTAGGCTAGTTCATCCATGACATCTTGATCAATATCGAATTTACCGGCCTTAAATTTTTTTTGAATTTCATATATGGTGCGTTCTACTATAATCACTGCACCATCAACAATAATTCCAAAGTCAATAGCCCCCAGGCTTATCAGATTAGCCGATACGTTAAAAAGCTTCATCAAGATAGCGGCAAAGAGGAAGGACAAGAGAATGGTACTGGCAGTAACAATGCCGCCTCTAATGCTACCTAGAATGATGACTAAGGCAAAAATTACAACTAGCGCACCTTCTGTGAGGTTCTCTCTTACTGTGCTGGTAGTCCGTTCTATAAGCGCGCTTCTGTCAAGAAAAGGTCTAATCTCCAAGCCTTCTGGCAATGATTTCTGAACTTCAGCTATGCGCTTTTGCACGTTTTGGATTACAGCATTAGAATTTGCCCCCCTTAGCATCAAAATCATGCCACCTACAGCTTCGCGGCCATCCTGCGTGAAAGCGCCATAGCGCACTTGGTGACCAAAATGTATTTTTTCCACTACATCTCTGATTAAGACGGGTATGCCATTTACGTCTTTAATAGCAATATTTCCTATATCATCAAGTGAACGTACCAGACCTTCCACGCGGATGAAATTGGCCATGTTATTTTTTTCAATGTAGGCACCCCCGGTATTGTTATTATTGCGCCGCAAGGCCTCAAATATTTCAGAGATGGAAACATTGTTGGCATTGAGATTTTCAGGGTTGATTGCTATTTCATACTGCTTAATTTTTCCGCCAAAGGCATTTATTCCGACTACGCCTTCTACCAAGGCTAATTGTCGTCTTACGATCCAATCCTGGATAGTGCGCAACTCAGTGGGGGAGTATGTCGTTTCATAGCCAGGCTTGGGCTGGAGGGTATATTGATAAATTTCTCCCAACCCTGTTGTAATGGGCCCCATAGACGGACTGCCAAAATTTTCAGGTATTTGTTGTCTTACTACATTAAGTTTTTCCTGCACTAATTGCCGTGGCAGATAGGTGCCCATATCATCTTCAAAGACGATGGTTACTACCGAAAGGCCAAAGCGAGAAATCGAACGAATTTCCGTAACACCGGGCAGGTTGGCCATAGCCAGTTCCACAGGAAAAGTAACAAATCGCTCGATGTCTTCAGTAGCCAGATTTTGTGAAACCGTGATTACCTGTACCTGATTATTGGTGATATCGGGTACCGTACCAAGGTTCACGGTGAACAATGAATATATCCCTGCGCCTATCAGAGCTAGGGTAAGCAAACCCACAATGAGTTTATTTTTTATAGAAAAATAAATGATGCTATTAATCATGCACCTGACCTATTATTAGATAAAATTATCTGACTCTAATGATCAATCCAAGGGTAATCTCCATAGAATTGTCGTGATCAAACAGTAAGTCTCGGCAGAGGTATAGATGTGACTTGCTTACCTAGTTGGCGCCTAATGGCAGCATCGAGCTGGCATTAACATAGAGAGAAACGATGACTTGTGTGCTCGGCTATCACATCCATTTGCCTGCTGTGATCTGAATAGCTAGTTATGTGCTTAGCCTAAACATTTGCTAAATTTTGAATACTAACTATTAAAGCAGCTTGGACTTACGTTTTAACTGTGAATGATTTTACGAGGAGGGCGAAACGGTGAATCTATAAAAGATTCTGGAACTTGCGACAGAATAAGTTTAACAGGAATCTCTTTACCTGCGATTGGTACTAATAAGGGGAATTTTGCAAAAAAAAAGGGTTGATATGCTGCGCTGAGACATATGTGTGCCGAAAGATCCAAATTCTTTTCATCAGAAAGTTCGTTAGTCAGATGATCTTCCTGCATTGTTTGTGCTGCTGAATGTGTGAGATTATGACGGTCAAGCTCATGTGCAAATACTTCTCCATGGAAAGCCCACGCAAGCGTATTTGCCAGCAAACTGAGCGACAGTACTAACACTATAATGTTAGGTAATTTACACATTGTAACAGCATAACATATCTGAAAATAAATGTTATTATTTCTGGTCTTAAGAAGTTAAAATACATGCCTCGCGTCAATTATCATTTTACTAGACTAGCAGATATGTCTGATAGTTTAGAGCCAACAGATTTACCATTCAATGGCAACAAAACTCCAATCATTAAAAATTAACCAATTAAAGTTCTTTTCCCGCTATTTATATAAAGATACAGCTTCAGCCCTTGGGTCATCGGATAAACTCTCTATCTTATTTAAGATTTATGTAACACACTTGCTGCAGAATATTAAGAATAACTACAAATCAAATACAATTGCTAAAGCTTGTTTGATCGATTGCAAATATTCGCTCTCAAGCCTGCCTTGCTTTTTGCCTATTCGAGAGATATCAATCGCACGTAATTGCTTGAGATTAATATGACGATCTTTATCCAATTTGTTAATACTGGTTGGATTCAGATTTACTGCAAATGGCCAGGATTTGTGGTTAGGTAGCATTGGTGCCACAACCAGGGTTTTGGATTGGATATTCACAAGATCGCCCTGAACAATTACGCACGGTCTTAGCTTTTTAGTTTCTGCTCCCTTGGTTGGCTCCAGATCAACCCAATAAATATCTAGTTGCTTAAATTCAGTCATTCGGGAGACCATCAGGCAAGGTTGTATCCCATTCCTTTAGTTCTTTCTGGTAGTCGGAATCCTGGGCTTCCTCCTGATTTGCCTTGAGCAAAGCTTGCTTGATATAGTTTTTGCGCTCTTGTTTCAAAAGTTCGTTGATATACGCACTACGATTATCACCGGCAATATTATTCAGAAAAGTAAAACTTTCATCATCCAGTGTAATAGTCGTTCGATGTGTCATACTATGTTCACACTATTGTGAATAAATAGTTATCATACTATATAGTATGATAACTAAATACTCCATCTGATATTTATTACAAAAATTCTTTTCGATAAGTCCCCTATCTAACTATTGATAACGTATTATCAATAGGATAGTCAATTAAGAAATAATAACACTTTAACGTCGTAACATGTAAACGTTACATTCATAAAAACGTTATAATGCTTCTTAAATTACTGGAGAAATTTTGTATGAGCAATTTATCAAAACGATCGACTATCTATTTTGATCCTTCTATCCATCAAGCATTAAAAGTTAAATCGGTGACTTCTTCACGATCTGTTTCTGAATTGGTGGATGAAGCACTCAGACAACTCATGAATGAAGATCAAGAAGAT
>NZ_CADEGP010000018.1 GCF_902826915.1 uncultured Nitrosomonas sp. | reverse complement strand
ATCAAAAACAGCAGGTCGCTTGATTCTCATACACCAGATTTGACTATAGCTCTTCTTAAACTTTGAATGTAATAGCACGGCATTTTCTTGGTGCTGATTACGAATAAAGCTTTTTTGCGCGGTCAAAGCTGTATTGCTGATGACAATGGTGTTGGAGTTCTGGCTTTGATATAGGGGATTAGTTTCGTCTTGCTTGGTTTCATCAAAGATTTTGAATCCAATACGGTATGTGCTTTGGTTAAAAGACGGCATGGCAACAATATCTTCTGGCTCAAGCGTCAATACATGTCTGAGATAAAAATAATGCGGTGTGGCAGACACGAGCAAGGTATTGGCTGCGCGCTCTTGCTGCTGTTTGCAAGCGATTAACTCAGCAAACAGCAAATTGAAAGCCGGCATGTTGATATATTCGTGAAACTCATCAAACACCACATGCGCATTCAGATATTTAATCAACGTATTAACTTTACTATGTGTAATGATGCCGCTGAATATTTGATCTATGGTGGTGATGACTATATCGCCAAAGAAGTAATCTTTTTCTGGTGTTGGGTTATCCCATTTGCTTGTAAATTTAAATTCTCCTGTATTAATTTCTATTCTGGCATCCGGCAAATATTGCTCAGAGGTTAGGTCATAGAATAATCCTTGGCAAACTTGCACTCTTGGACATATCCAAATCAATTGTTGGGCATTTTTTAACTTTGCCCATTCCAGGGCAATTTTGGTTTTGCCGCAACCGGCAGGGCCGGCCAGAACGCTAACACCTTGGGCTTTGATGAGTTGGATGGCGACTTCATTTTGTTTGTTGCTACGATCACCTACAGGGAATTGTTTTAGGCTCGCATCAATGCGGGAACACAGCGTAGATTCAGATAGGAGAGTTTCAGCTACTAAGTTATCAAGAGAGTTATTTTTTATGTGAGCGTGCAAATCAGTGGCTGATAATGCGGATACTAAACGGTCGGATGAGATAACACAGGTGCGCATGATGTTATTGTCGGCATTGTGCTTGATTTGCGATTGATATTTCTCAATGTGTTCTACTGGCTTGTATTTTTTATAATAGGGTAATAGCAATCCATCCAGTTCTTCGGTAGCATCTAAATCAACATCGGCATTAAAAATTTTGGAAACTACCGATTCTTCAATCATCCGATACTTGATATCAACGGTACACACATTGTTAAGCAATTTAATGGCTTTATCTAATAACTCGGTGAAAGAAGTGTTTTTTAGGTTATTAGTTAATTTGGTATAGATGTCGCCATAATTGGCAAAGTCCTTTTCCTTGCGAAAAGGTTTGGCATGATGCCAATAAATGGCATGCTTAATGGATTCTTTATTGTCGGGATTTATTAATTTCAAGCTTCTGTCATCGAGCAAGCGATAGAGCAATACTGAAACTTCATTGTGCCGAGGATGCTTATCAAAGCTGAATTTAATATCGTCAATATGCTGACCATCTTCGGCCACGAAATCTTTCCTTTTCGGATTTCTTACCCATTCTTGAAAACACGGGTCTATTTTGCCTAAATCATGTAAACAGCCCGCAACAAAGATAGCCGTAGATTGTTTTTCTTGGCTCGGCATCAGCTTTCTGTGCAATTGCTCTGCGACATAACCCACAGCAAATAAATGTTCAGCTAAAGACTGCAAATGGGTATTTGCGTATAAAAAATCTGGATTTGGTTTATCGCTTGTTATGTCCATAATTAACTCTTTGGAAGTAGTATTTACTGGCACAATGCCTTGTTGATCAAATTGTTCACGATTCCCCACAATCCAAACCAATTCACTGCGACTTCTGGAGCGTATCCAGTGGCAAGCAACAGCAGTGTTTTTAGTAGCGGTTTTTCTTAATAAAGTTTTAACAGCAATTAAGCCATCCTCGGTAATCACAGTCTGCCAGGTTCGGCTGCCGATGCGATTGGCGAAAGCATCGAGTACGCGTCTGGTTCTGGTCAGTGCTTTTTTTTCGCATTCAGATATAAAAGTAACCATCATATTGAGCCACCTCGTAAACTGACTTGTTTGATGCTATCAAACATAAAATCCAGCGCTTTATGTTCGGTAAATTTTTGTAAGATTTGCTGGCGGAATTCCTGTTCGGTAGTTTTTTCTTTAGCGCAGATAAATGCCCAAGGAAGGATTAAAGCATCTTTGACCAGATCAGCCACGTCAAATACCAAAGCGCCACGTCGGGTTTTGCCATGCATAACGGCAAAGCCGTGGGGTATGCCCAATACCCAGAGTGTGCTGGCTGCCAAGCCGTAGGCCAAGTAATTGCCGTGATTGAGAAACAAGTTTGCATTATCCGTATTGTCATAGTTGCGGACAAAGTCTTCCTGTTTCGTGCGGTTGACGGCGGCTTTATAGAGATTCTTGGTGAGTTGGGCCTCGATCAGTAGTAAGTCGGTAACATTCCTTGCATGTTCCACTTTGTCCGGATAACCGGAGAATGATCGAGTAATATCTTCGTCGTCAATAAAGAAGCCTTCATTCTTCAGATCCTTATCTTTGCTCCATACGGATTGCAGATAATTGATGCGCAATAATTGGAAGTGTTTTGCGATTTGTAAACGTTTTCCATCATCAAACCAGAATGATAACCATCCCTGGACATATTCAGTGGGTCGATATTCACTTTGTGGCGTAAGCCATTCAATTTCACTGGCTGCCAGTAATGGTGTGGCTCCACCGCCACTGAAACCAATCAAAACACCAGCTGATGCGAGCATGCGCACAGCCGCTTGCGTGATAGAAGTGCCGGTGCCTAATAAAACAACGGTGGTATTGGCAATTGGGATATTCCAGTAAAGTTGCTCGTCTTTGGCTTCTGTCAAATAGAGAACGCGACCGTCTTTTTGCATTACCCGACATTTCTCCAGGTAGTAAATATTGGCCCGTTTGGAGTGCAATATCGCTTTTAGGTCAGTTAATTGTTCCATTTATTGCCATCCTATAATCTTACACAGAGAAGAAGCAGGAATATCAATACAAATCACGAATAAGTGTGGAATTTCTGACATCTCACTTTCACCATGACTCGGTTCCACGAATTATTACTTTTTTTCAACCCTACAATCAAAGCTGACATTCTTTCTCCGCGATCAATCAATTGCTAGACGGTGGTGTTGTCCTTTCGGAGAATGATTTTAAAAATACGCGACGTAGCGTGATGTTCGCGGTAAAAATATCTTCTGGAAGATTTTTTCTAGGTTCGGAATGATCCATTTGGCTTGGAAAGATAAAAAACATGTCGTGTGGCATTAGTCACATCGATTGCTGGAGAATTTCACTAGAATAGCGCACTGAACAGCTTCATACGTGTGACAGAGGTAGTGCTGCTGGGATGTAATGCATAGTCGTAGGTTTGATCAGGTATATATTGAGCTCGCTTATTTGTTTTTCTTGCAATGATTGTCTCGATTATGTTTTTCAACAGCTTGTCAGATAAATAACTCGCGCTCATTCACGTTTTTGTAGATAATACGACACCTGTTATCGCTGTCATAATTCTGCAATCAAGCAATATGAGTGGAGGGGATTTTCTTCCATTTTTTGCAGAAGTGCTTTCGGTAAGGGTTTATGCATTTTGTAAGATTAGAAAGTTTGTTTGTAAGCTTGGAATATTAAAATTGAATCCGCACGCTGCTCGATCGATCTCTCCATTTACCCTAGTCAATACACTCAAGACTCATCGAAGTCTGATCTATTCCCTGATCAAACGGGAAGTTATTGGTCGCTATCGCGGTTCGATTATGGGGATATTATGGTCATTCTTTAATCCAGTTTTGATGCTGATTATTTATACATTTGTTTTTAGTGTGGTATTCAAGGCACGCTGGGCGGGCGGCACTGATTCCAGAACCGAATTTGCCTTGGTGCTGTTTGCCGGCCTGATGATCTATAACTTGTTTGCAGAGTGCATCAACCGATCTCCGGGTTTAATATTGGGAAATGTGAATTACGTTAAGAAAGTGGTGTTTCCCTTGGAAATACTACCCATTGTTACCATTGGTTCTGCAGTTTTTCACTTCTTGATCAGTTTTTTGGTCTGGTTGATTTTTTACTTGCTTTTTTTTGGCGTACCGCAAGCAACGCTTTTATTGTTTCCTTTGCTACTGATTCCATTTTTATTGCTGACTTTGGGGCTTAGTTGGTTTTTGGCAGCTTTGGGCGTATTTTTACGCGATGTCAGCCAAATTGTTGGCGTGATGACGACGGCGCTGTTATTTTTGTCGCCGATTTTTTATCCGATCACTGCTTTGCCTACGGAATATCATCGATTTCTGCAAATGAATCCACTGACATTTGTCATTGAACAAGCTCGTGGCGTGATGATTTGGGGAAATGGAATAAGCTGGCAGGGATGGATTATCTATTTGATGCTTGCCGCGATAACGGCGTGGCTCGGTTTTGCCTGGTTTCAGAAGACACGTAAGGGATTTGCCAATGTCCTCTGACATTGCCGTTAAGGTCGAAGACCTGAGCAAGTGCTATCAGATTTACGATCATCCGCGTGATTTCCTCAAACAAATCATTCTTCCCCGTTTGCAACGCCTGGCTGGACGAAGGCCTAAGCAATATTTTCGTGAGTTTTGGGTGTTGCAGGATATTTCATTCGAGATCAAGAAGGGTGAGACCGTTGGCATTATTGGTCGCAATGGCTGCGGCAAGTCTACTTTGCTACAAATGATTTGCGGTACGTTAAACCCGACCAGTGGTAATGTCCAGACCTACGGGCGTATTGCCGCGTTGCTGGAATTGGGGTCAGGCTTCAATCCGGAGTTCACTGGGCGGGAAAATGTTTACATGAACGCTACTGTGCTGGGTTTGAGCCAGGAAGAGATAGATGCGCGTTTTGATGATATTGCGGCCTTTGCCGACATCGGTGAATTTATTGAACAGCCGGTCAAGACATATTCTAGCGGGATGATGGTGCGCCTTGCTTTTGCTGTTCAAGCCCAGATTTCTCCGGATATATTGATTGTTGACGAAGCTTTGGCAGTGGGCGATGCAAAGTTTCAAGCTAAGTGCTTTGAGTGTTTAAAACGACTCAAAGACAAGGGGGCATGCATCTTATTAGTGACGCATTCCAGTGAGCAGATTGTGACGCATTGCTCACGCGCGATGCTACTCAATGAAGGTTCAGTCGTGGTGACCGGCGAGCCACGACATGTCACCAATCGCTATATGGATTTGTTGTTTGGTAAGGTGCGTAAAGAATCTAGTCTGCTACCTTCTTCCACTATCCCCAGCTTTTCCACGGATATAGGAAGCGATCCGCTCATGCTGAATTACATCGACGATGTATTTGCTACGCGTGCTGGATATAATCCGCATGAGTATCGTTGGGGAGATGGGTCGGCAACAATTCTTGATTTCTATTTGTCAGCTGGGAATGAGCTTTATCCATCAGTGGTTACGACAGGGCAGTCCATTACGCTGGGTGTTGTGATAAGGTTCCACGCCGACTTGATAGATCCGATTCTGGGTATCACTATCAAAACTAAGGCAGGTGTTACAGTTTACGGTGCTAATTCTACAACGCTGCAAGTAGCAGCCTTTGAGTCATTGGGTAAAAAAGATACGGTGATAGTTGCCGATGCTGTTTTTAATTGCCGACTTGCACCGGGAGATTATTTTATTTCTCTAGGAGTTGCAACCCAACAGAATGGGGAAGTGATTCCGCATGATAGACGGTATGATGCCATTCATCTGCAGGTGAGCCCAGTTACTGCATTTTTTGGTTTGTGTGATCTAGAGCTGGAACTGACAGTACAGGAAATAATATGATGCAATCATTTCTGTCACAAGCGGGCTATATTTCGAATGCCGAAGCCGACATTTGGTCGCGACCTGAATATTGCGGCATTGCTTACAGCGATGGGGACGAAGTTGAGCAGCGTATTGAGCAAATTGTTAGGTCGACAAAGGATCTTAGCGTATTGTCAAGTGAGTTGCGCAGCCATTGCACAGATTGGCCTTCGTTGTATCATTTGTCAGGTGTCCGTGCCAATATTTTGCGCCCGTTTGAATCCGATCTTAATGGGCATATTCTTGAAGTCGGCGCCGGTTGCGGTGCGATTTCACGTTATTTAGGAGAATGCGGTGCAACTGTTTTAGCGCTTGAAGGTAGTCTTCGGCGCGCTGCTATTGCCAGATTAAGAACGCGTGATCAGCCGAATGTCATGGTGGTTGCAGAGCAATTTGATCAGTTCCTGATTGATCAGAAATTTGACGTAATCACGCTCATTGGAGTGTTGGAGTATGCTAATCTTTTTGCTACGGTTGAACATCCTGCATTAGCGATGCTCGAGCATGCACGGTCATTGTTGAAGCCAAATGGCAAGCTGATTATAGCAATCGAGAATCAACTTGGGCTTAAGTATTTTGCAGGCGCGCCTGAAGATCATCTTGGGCAATCAATGTACGGTATAGAAGGGCGTTATCAAATGGATGAGCCACAGACGTTTGGGCGTAGATTCCTTTCTGAATTGATCCATCAAGCAGGTTTTGCAAAGTCAGAATTCCTGATCCCGTTTCCTGATTATAAACTTCCGGTCTGTATCCTCACTGCCGAAGGCTTAAATGCGCCTGATTTCGATGCGGCTGAACTTGCATGTCAATCTATCACGAAAGATGCGCAATTGCCCGAGAGGACATTGTTTTCGTTAGAACGGTCTCTACCGGTTGTTTTTCTCAACGGCTTGGCTGTCGATTTGGCAAATTCATTTTTGATCGTTGCGGCCAATAGCTCTGAAGATGATTTGAGATCAGGCTCACTTGCCTATTATTTTAGTACAGACCGGAGATCTGATTTTTGTAAGGAGACTATTTTTGTTCGATCCGATGAATCTATCCTGGTAAAACGTCGTGCTCTTCCAACCAATAGTTTTCCTGAACCGATAGAGAATGCCCATCTATTTTTTCAGCCACCGTGTGACTTGGCTTATTTCCGTGGGAAAACACTTTACCAGAAATTTGTTGCGATCGTGACCAGACCGGACTGGAGTATTAAAGAAATTCAGCATTATTTTTCTAAGTATCTGGAAATTATTCTGGAAATTGTCCATTCGGAAGGCCATTTGTGTAGCTCACAGTTGCAAAATATATTACTTCCCGGAGATTATCTTGACGCCATTCCGTCGAATATTGTTATGACAGATGATGGAAAAGCAGTCTACATTGATCGTGAATGGTGCGCGTTGCAGGGGATTTCGCTCGATTACTTACTTTTTCGTGCAATCACATCGCTGATGAAAGGCATTTCCACATTCTCCCAGCCGCAAGATCCTGCATTGGCAACGAGAGGAGGGTTTCTTCTGGCCGTTATGAATAGCCTCGGTTTTTCACCTACCGACGAAGATTTTTCTAGATTTTTGTGGATGGAATCCGAGTTAGGTATTTTTGCATCCGGTGTTGAGAGTAGGGTATTTACAACCTGGTCTCCCGATGCAAGCTTGCCAGGTTGCTCCGGTTCTTTTCCAGGAGAAGCTCTGGAGTCGCGACTTAAGCGCACAGAGTTGGCAAAATCTGTGGCCGAAAAATTTGCTTATGAACGCCTGGCCGAAATTCAGCGTTTGCAAACTCAACTTGTTGCTACCGAAGAAGCCAAGGATTATGCAGAATCGCTTGCTATTGATCGGTTGCAAGAGTTACAGCAATTACAGGGCCAATTGACACAAACACGTGCGCAACTTGAATTTATTCAGTCTTCTCGAGGCTATAAGCTACTAAAAATAATAAGGCTCGACCCAAACCGCAGGAGACCGGATGTCTGATTTATATTGGACAATTGATTCCTTGGTGGTTAAGGATAATGTGTTATTTGGCTTTGGCTGGATTTTTCATGCTCGACACGAAATTGCTTCGCTGCGTTTTCGGGTGACGTCAGCGGAAAAGGATGTGCCAGAATATATTTACGCCGACTTTGGAAAACCTCGGGAAGATGTTGGGCGTACTTATCCGAGCCATATTAGAGCATTGAATTCTGGCTATGTGGTGTTCGGAGCGCTTTCTGATGAGAAATATCCAGATGCCATTGTATTGGAATGCGCCTTGGCGGATGGTTCTGTAATCGACTTATCAGTTCCACCTTCGAAAATCATCCGCTTTTCTGATGATTATACAAAGGTTAAGAATCGTATTGTACTAAGACAAGCAGGTACTCTATTTAAACGGGGACTGTATCTTATCCGATCAGGAAAAATTTCTTCTTTCTTTGATAAAGTAAAACGATACCTTAATGGAAGACCGCAAACCGCGTTGCAAAAACCTGATGAGCTTGCCTCTTTGTTTGAGCCACTGGAAGGCGAGAATCTGAGTGTGATTCTAGATCACAATCTGGGTGGAGGTGCAAATCAGTACCGAGATCGTCTGGTTGAAGCCATCATTCGCGAGGGACGAAGCGCAATTATCTTGACCTATCATGTGACAACCTTATCGCACATGGTGATTGTGCGGAACAAACGGTTGAATGTTCGATATTCAATACCCAATATCACATTCTTGTGGAGAGCGCTCCAACAGCTTTCAGTCAGCGATATTATATACAATACCGCAGTGTCTTTTGTTAAGCCAGATGAGATTCCGCAATTCTTAATACAATTGAAAACGCTGACTTCCGCTCGGCTCATAGTGCTTGCACATGATTTTTATCTGGTTTGCCCCTCTCATTTTCTCCTTGATCATGAGGGGAAGTATTGCCAGATTCCAGAGATAAGCTTGTGTAATAATTGCTTGCCTAAAAATCGCTATGGCTTCGCTACGCTTTTTACCGAACGTGATATTTCTAAGTGGCGGGCAATATGGGGGTCGCTCCTGGCTGTTGCCGATGAAATCGTTACTTTTTCCAACAGCACGGCACAGCTCTTAATGAAAGCTTATCCACAAATTGAAAGCTCGCAGATTTCCATCAGGCCACATCAGGTTGCGTATCTGGTGGACAAGATTACCCGGGTCAAGCAGACTGCGCCACTGCGCATCGGTGTTGTTGGACAGATCGGATTCCACAAAGGCGCGGTATTTATTCAGCAGCTATCTCGTGAGATTAAACGGCGTGAGATCAATGTCAATATTGTTGTCATTGGTTCCATTGAGGTAAGTTGTGAGCCTTCTATTGTCAGTCAGACCGGGGCATACCGATACGATCAGTTAGCTAGTCTCATTGATGCCTCAGGCGCGAATGTTATGTTGTTTCCTTCAATCTGGCCTGAAACGTTTTCCTATGTTGTGCAGGAATTGATGTGCATGGATCTACCCGTTGCATCATTTAACGTTGGCGCGCCAGCTGAACGTATTGCTACTTATTCGAAAGGGCTCATCCTTGCTTCTATGGATGCTGCAAGCGTTCTTGATGAATTGATTTTGTTTCACAGCAGGATTTATCTTGCACACTGAGGTTCGCATGTCCAATATTCACGTATTTACCAGCGCAGCTTTTAATTATATTCCAAAAGTACGCATGCTATTTCAATCCTTGCGGCAGCATCATCCGGAGTGGCGTCTTCATTTGGCGCTTGCCGATGAACCGAGACCAGGTGTCGATCTTAGCCAAGAGCCTTTCGACGAGATTTGGCCCGCAAGTGAACTGGATATTCCTGATTGGCGCGGATGGGCGTTTTGCCATACGATCGTAGAATTGGCAACCGCTATCAAGCCATTTATGCTGGCCCGGTTGCTTAAGCTGCCTGGCTGCCAAAAAGTTATTTACCTTGATCCGGATACCGTTGCATTTTCTCGTCTTGATGACATTACCGCAGCATTAGACACTGCGAATATTGTTTTGACGCCGCACCAGACTCGACCGGAGCAAACGCTCTCCGCGGTGATGGATAATGAAATCTGTAGTTTGAAGCACGGTATCTATAATCTTGGATTTATCGCCGTTACTGCTTCTGATGTCGGTCACGAATTTGCGGAATGGTGGAGTCAGCGTATATATCATTTTTGTCGTGCTGATATTCCAAATGGGCTTTTTACAGATCAACGGTGGATCGATCTTGTACCTGCATTCTTTGAGGGTGTTGCAATCATGAAATCTAGTCGTCACAACGTTGCGACTTGGAACCTGACCACTCGCAAGTTAGGTTTGTCTGCATCGGGCAGCTACACTGTTGACGGTGAGCCATTAGGATTCTATCATTTTACCGGTTTTGACAGTGGTGCCCATCGCATTATGGCTGCCAAAAATGCCGGAAATAATCAGGCTGTACATCAGCTTGTTAATTGGTATGCAAAGCAGATTGAAGGATTGGTTGATGAGCCGCTGGCAAAAGAGCCTTGGGCTTATGGTTCCTATACTGACGGAACACCGATCACTAAGCCGCAACGTCTTGTTTATCGTGAAAGAATTGATCTTCAAGGCGTATTTCCGAACCCTTTCGATGCGACTACTTATTTGGCTTGGTGGAATACCCAAGGCAAAATGGAATTCCCAGATTTCTTCGATCAAAAGAAGTGTGAAGCGGCAATGAAAGAATTCTCATCGGTACTGACTCCTGGGTTCCGTGGAAACACAAGCAATATCGATTGGGGAAAATTAGGCGGAATCCTCCGTCAATCGTTATCCCAGCCTAAGACGGGTTTGGTGATAGGAAAGCGCAGTTGGGAAGTTCTTAAGAGTGAGGGGATTGCCGGCCTAAAACGCCGGCTGCTTGGATAAGTTAGCCTTATTTATAGCAAGAAAAAGGTTGCCAAACCTAAAAAAATAAAAAAACCGCCGCTGTCTGTCACCGCAGTGATCATCACACTGGAGCCTAAAGCCGGGTCTCGGCCTAGTTTGCGCAAGGTCAATGGTATTATTACGCCCAATAAAGCGGCTAGCAGCAAGTTGAGGGTCATGGCCAGCGTCATCACTAAACCCAATTCGGCATTTTGGTAAATGGCGAAGGTGAATAAGCCGACAACGGTTCCCCATAGCAGGCCATTGACGATGCTGACACCGACTTCCTTGGTGATTAATTTCCAGGCGCTGCTGGTGTTGATCTGGTCTAGTGCCAATGCGCGTACGATCATGGTGATGGTTTGGTTGCCCGAATTACCGCCAATACCCGCGATGATCGGCATGAGTGCGGCGAGGGCGACTAACTTTTCGATCGAGTCTTCAAATAAACCGATGACCCGTGATGCGATAAAAGCGGTGACCAGGTTGATCGCCAACCAGCCCCAACGGTTCTTGACACTTTTCAGAATCGGCGCAAAGAGGTCTTCCTCTTCATTCAAGCCGGCTAAGTTCAACGCTTCGCTTTCTGCTGTTTCACGAATGAAGTCGATAACTACGTTAACAGTGACACGGCCGAGTAACTTGTTGTTTTCATCAACCACCGAGGCTGAAACCAAATCATAGCGTTCAAACGCGTTAGCAGCCTGTTGCGCGATATCGTTTGGCCGCAGTTTAATCATTTCCTTGGTCATCACTTCGGCAACCAGGATGTCAGGGTCACTAACGATTAGTCGGTTGATCAGTAATACCCCTTTCAATTGTTCATTCCTGTCCACGACGAATAATTGATCGGTATGATCCGGCATTTCATCCAGCCGGCGTAAATAGCGCAGAACAACTTCCAGTCGCACATCTTCCCGAATTGTGATGACATCAAAATCCATCAGTGCGCCTACGGAATCTTCCGGATACGACATGGCTGCACGCAGTTGCTCGCGTTCTTCCATAGGTAATGAACGAAAGACATCATCCATCACTTCCTGTGGTAAATCAGGCGCAAGATCGGCAATCTCGTCGGCATCCAGATATTCCGTGGCCGCGACTAATTCTTGAGTGCCCATATCAGTGATCAGCGAGGTGCGAACGGCATCGGAGGTTTCCAGTAATACTTCACCGTCTCGATCAGTTTTGATCATGCCCCAGATCAGAAGACGATCTTCGATTGGTAGTGCTTCCAAAATGTTAGCGATATCGGCGGGATGAAGCTGATCCAGGAAGTCCTGGAGTTCGGTTAGGTTTTGTTTTTGGACTGCTGATTCGCTGAACGACTGATCTGTGCTATCTTGCAAATTAACCAGGCCTTCGACTAATTTGTATTTACGTAACAGAAAAGAGGCTTGTTGCAGCGGAGTCGAGGGGCTTTCCTGATCGTTGTTATTGTGCGGTTCAGTCATAACGGATTTTTGCTAGCAAGATAATCTTTTCATTGAAAATAAATTCAGACTGTTTATACGCCGAACAGTTTGCAATTTGATGACCGGTGAGTATAAACCGCGTTGCGACCTCAGCACCATAAAATTGTTGATCGGCGTTGCGGTTAATTAAATCGGTTTGATGAAATTACAACTGATAACTATAAGAAGCAGCTAAGATTGATTTTACATGTGCGATTTCAGCATCGTAATGACTGGTTTTGTCTGAGGATTAATGCCGCGCCAGATAAAGAAAGATTCAGCGGCTTGCTCGACTAGCATACCGATACCGTCGGCCAATTGTTGCGCGCCGTTTTGTTGAGCAAATTTAAGGAAGCGCGTGAGTTCACGGCTGTACATCATATCGTAGACAAGCTCGGCATGCGAAAAAACACTCGCGGATATTTGCGGCAATGCATCGTGCAGGCTAGCGGAAGTGGCATTGATAATGATGTCGAATTTTTCATCTGAAAAAGCCATAAAATCACCCGCTACGATATGGCCATGCGAAATAAACTGTTGTTGTAATGCTTCAGCTTTGTGCGGTGTGCGGTTTGCTATGGCTAGTAAAGCGGGATTTTGCTGCAGCAATGGAAGAATAACGCCTCTTGAAGCACCTCCGGCACCGAGTAACAGTATGCGTTTTGCTGTAATTGAGAGGCCCAGATTCGATCCGATATCGCGTATGAGTCCCGTGCCATCCGTGTTATCACCTAATATTCCATTATTTTCAAATTTAAGGGTGTTAACTGCCTGCGCGATTTTTGCCCGCCCCGTCAGGTGGGTGGATAGGTGATGCGCTTCCAGTTTGAAGGGTACGGTGACGTTCAATCCTTTGCCGCCTTGTTGCCGGAAGTTTTCTACAGCAAGCATGAAACCATCGAGCGGAACCAAGCGTGCATCGTATTGCATGGATTGATTGGTTTGTTGTGCAAAAGCAGCGTGGATCAGTGGTGATTTACTATGTGAGACGGGATTGCCAATTACAGCATACAAATCGAGCATAGGTAATAACTCTTTAATTAAATTTGAAGAAAAAGATTAATTCCCATTTCAATAAAAATTATTGACTCAGCAGTGTGTCTGAGGATGCGAATACCCACGTCCGTGTAATATGTAAAATGTCCGTATCTTGACTAATATCTGGCGGAAAAGGTGCGAATCCATTCTGTCCAGCTAATCTTACGATATTGATCGCGGCTTTATCGAGAACTTTTTTTCCGGAAGAGCGGTTAACTTCAATTGATTCCAGGCTGCCGTCTGCACGGATTCCAACCGTGAGTTGCAAGTTGCCATATAGCTTTTCTTTTCTGGCTGCTTCCGGGTAATTTAAATTACCGATACGCTCGACTTTCAAGCGCCAATCCTCAACATAGCGCGCAAAGCGGTATTCTCTAGTGCGCGCACCAACAAATTTTCGCTTTGGACGTTTCTGATAGCTATCGTGATCTTCATCCACTTGTGCTCTGAGCCGAGCGATGTCAAGGCTGCGCAACAATAATTCAGTGGCATCAGCGGTGACAGGTTTGCTTTCGTCCTCATTTTCATTATCGTCTGTGCTAGGTTCCTGGATTTGCGGTATGTCACTGACAGCGGCCATTAATTTCTTAGCTTCCTGTTCCAGTTGTTTTACTTTTTGTTGCGCGATTTTTTCATTCAGGATGGGCTTGTTTTTCGGCAGAACCGGGAAGGGTGTTTTTGCCTTGCGATCATCTTCTGTATTACCACCGCCATCCAGATTATCTTGTGCAAGTAATTTACTTTCTTTAGGTTGACTTAAAGTCTTATTGTTAACTAAAACAACTTCAAGGGAGGATGTAATTTTGTCCATTGGAGGTGGCGGAAATTGAAAAGTCACTCCAAATAATATAATGACGTGTAACAGTAGCGAAGCTACCATCGCAGTAAAGAAGCGATTGGTCTGCAAGAGTTGATAGCCACCCGTTATTATGGATGAGATTCCGTGTGTTTGAAAGGTCACAGCCAAAGGGTCAAACCTTGAAAATTAAATCTAATATCTCTAGGGATTGCGGTATTTTAGGCAACAATCTTTTTCTTATCACTGGGTTCATTTTATTCCCGATCAGTGAATTTCATGCATCCTGTTTTTGCATGAATTCTGCATGCAAAGTTCGTTCTAGTAAATCTATTTCAGATAGTTTAAGCTTGACGTAAGTGTTTGGTGCCATCTCCGGTAGTGAAGGAACCCGTGTGATGAAAGGAATACGATCAAACTTCACTAAATTTTCTTTAATAACTTGTGCATTTATGGTTTGAATTTTTTCTTGTAGCAGCCAGCGCATGCACCAGTAACGTTCCATGGCTCGTTGAAATTCTCCATAGATGCCATAAATCATTTCAAAATCGCGCATCGCAATTAAAAGCTTGTCGCTATCTTTGGTGTAAAAAGGAGTTTCATTACGTAACAGCGCAATAATTTGCCGTTGGTTAATCAGATCCACATAGCGCCTCATAGGAGAGCTGCTCCAGGCATATTGAGATACCCCGAGTCCTTGATGTGGAGCGGGAGAGGTGCTCATTCTGACTTTTCCATTAGCTTGGCTGCGAAAAATACCGGTAATACCTGCATCAGCCAGCTGTTTACCCCATTCCATATTGACATAAATCATCAGCTCGGACACTACTTTATCAATCGGAGATCCACGCCTACGTTCGTTGATTGTGACATGATTGTTTTTGATTTCAAAATTGTAGTCAATTTTATCGTTATTAATATCGTTGGCTTTGCCACGCTGATTTTCCATTTTGCAGGCAAATTTCCATAGCAGACCTAATTCCTGGCTAAAGGTATGTTGAAAATCGTCTTTATTTAATGAAGTTTCATTGAAGTGTTGTTCCAATTCGTGGTGACGCAAATTTGCGACGATTTTTATTTTCTCAATTCGGCTTTCGGTCTTGATGACGGTAAAGTCATCGGAAACGTCTAAATATAAAGAAAGTGCCGGGCATACCGTGTTTTCCGCGAGTGTGAAATGATTGATTATTGCTTCCGGTAACATAGTGATTTTGTTTCCGGGCAAATATACCGTCGATAATCGCGTTGCAGCGGTTTTATCAAGCGAGGAATCAGGATCAATTCCCAGGGCAGGTGCGGCAATATGAATGCCAATGCGGAAACTTCCCAATGGCAGGAATGTAACAGAGAATGCATCATCAATTTCAGTCGTTGAAGCATCATCTATACTGAATGCCGCCACATCTGTATAGGGTAGGTCGAGCACTTTGCTGGTTGTTGGCTGCGAATCTAATTCACTAAAACCGGTTCCAGAAGGAAAATGTTCCCAGATAAATTGATTGAAATGATAGTTGTGTGAACACGGAATGGCACCGCATTTTTCCATTAACTTTACAGGAGTGAGCTTAGTTTCGGTACAAACTGCTTCGAGCGCCTTCCACTCAATGGAATTTTTTTCTGGTTTGTAGAGTAATTGTGGAAGATATGGTTTAAATTCCTCGGGTAGGATGAATTGTTTAAGTCGCTCAACATAAAGCGCTTGTTGTTCTGCTTGCAGTCGCTTTTTCTCCAGGCTGGTGAGGGCTGCTTTGAGTGCATTGGGCGGTGCTGCTTTGTAGCGTCCTTGTCCCTTTTTGTAAAAATACATCGGAGCATTTTGAAGTAGCATCAATGTAGCAGCGGCCTCAATCGGATTGGGTGAGTGCCCAAAGTAATCAGTAGCCAGTGTATCGCTGGCGAATTCAACTTCCTGAGCGCAGCATTCCCAAAGAAAATTTGGATCCAGTTCTTCAATAATTTTCTGCACATGACTCATGAATTCGGATAATGGTGGCGTATCGAATTTGAATAATACGGATGCGGCTTTAATCTTTGAGCGTTTGCCATGGATAGCTTCGATTTGTAATGAGGTATTATTATCAGCCAGTATGGTTCCTATCTTGAAGGTTCCGGCTTCTTCATAAAAAACGTTCATAGGGTTTTTATACGGTCAGCGGGATAATTGGAACTAAGCTGACGCATTGAGGTTAAATTATCATCGGAAAAATAAAGGTTTTGACAGACAATTGAGAACAAGTTGTTTTGTCATGTATAAACCTGTTTAGTATGTATGCATTATATACGAGACAGTTACAGAAAAAAATGAAGCAGACAATCGTGCGCAAGAATAGTGCAGTTTCTCTAGGATGCTGATTGGGTCAGGTGATCGATAAACTGATCGGTATCAAAAAGAAGAGAAGAGCTTCATTTTTTGGAGCGAGGCTCTTCATTTGCGTCACGTTTCTGAAGCATTGTGATCAGCTGGATCGTTCTGGTGTTTTCCTACGAAGAGTTGTATGGTGTTTCTGAGTTCTGAATCTGGCATCGTAGCAGCAAGCTGAGTTAAGCATTTTTTGCCAGTCTGGCTTAATTTCAATTTTCTTTTACTATGTCCTTGCTTTTCAAATAATCTTGAATTTCTGGCTGAGTTATGTGCTTGCACCAATATTTGAAATGCAGTAACTTTCCAACCAAGCTGCTGTAGTTTAACCAGCAGTGATGGTGAAATTTGCTTGAGCTTTGAAGCAATTGCGCCATTTTCTACCAGGATGGTCAACTTGCCATCCAAAATCCGACCCATACGACAATATTGTATTAATTGTGTTGGGATGAGTTTAAAGAATGTTGATTGAGCCTCGTGCAATTGACGCGCCGATGAAAGCAAACCCGCGTACTCAGGTGTTTTGCCCAGAGGATCAAGATATGTATCAACTTTAAGAGGAAACATGGTTATTTAAGAAATACCCTGTGAAAATAAAGCATGAATATTATTTTTATTTCTAGTAATACCGAGCGTGCGCGCAAGCTGACACTCACACGACCACTTATTATATTATTGTTAGGTATTTTTTCTGTCATAGTTGTGATAGTGGCTCTGGGGTTGAATTTTGTTTCGCTGCGTTACGCTGACAAAATTGATGCTCCATTATTAAGAGCAATTTTGGTTAATCCGCAAGAAGAAAGACATCAGAAAATTCAAGCCCATCTGCAAGATAATCTCAATATTATGGCCAGTAAAGTTGGACATATGCAAGCACAATTAATTCGCCTAGATGCCTTGGGTGAGCGTTTAGCGGAGTCTTCAGGAATCAAATCACGTGACTTTTTGTTTAAAGAGGCACCGGGACAAGGTGGACCAAGGAGTAGTCTCGATCTTTCAGTGGGTCAGTTAACGGTTGGGGAGTTTGACGGCATGCTTCAGGAATTGTCCAATATGCTTGACGAAAGAGCCGATAAGCTCGGGGCTCTCGATTCGTTATTGCGTTATGGCAGGATAACTAAATTTGTTTTACCTTCTGAGATGCCGGTTGAAACAAGTTGGCATTCTTCTGGTTTTGGTTATCGGATTGATCCTTTTACCGGGAAGAGAGCATTTCATGAAGGTGTAGATTTTGCGGCAAAAACAGGCACGCCGATAAAGGCTTCTGCTAGTGGAGTAGTGATCTATTCGGATCGTCATCCTGAGTATGGTAATATGGTTGAGATTGATCATGGCGATGATTTGGTGAGTCGATATGCACATGCATCAAAGCGAATAGTAAAGCTTGGGGAAGTTGTATTGCAGGGCCAAAAAATAGCTGAAGTTGGTAGTACAGGGCGTTCTACCGGACCACATTTGCATTTTGAGATTCGTCACAAGGATAAACCGCAAAATCCAGCCAAATTTCTGAGAAAGCCGAGTTGAGCCTTAATAGGTCGTTGAAAAAAGCTTTCTAGGAAGTGAATGCGAGGTAATAACGGGTGAAGGAGTGCTTAATAACCTAGTAAAGCATTCTGAGCCCGTTTTTAACGCCAGCCCAGATAGTTATTCAACGGCCTGTTATATTCCTCAGGGATATTGCAGGGCGAGAGAGAAGCTCATTCTTCGTTTCTTAACTGATTGTTCAAATATGGAATTATAAGAGACTTATTTATGTTAGGTAATCTACTCAAGAAAGTTTTCGGTAGTCGTAACGACCGGATGATTAAACAATATTCTCAGGTCGTGCGCGCTATTAATGAAATGGAATCGGTTATTTCGGATTTATCGGATGCAGATTTGCGTGCCAAGACGGATGAATTTAAGCGGCGTATCCAAGATGGTGAGGTATTAAGTGATTTACTACCGGAAGCATTTGCTGTGGTGCGAGAAGCTGGCAAACGAGTGTTGCAAATGCGTCATTTTGACGTACAGCTTATCGGCGGTATGGTATTAAACGAGGGTAATATTGCAGAGATGCGCACGGGTGAGGGTAAAACGCTTATGGCCACTTTACCGGCTTACTTAAATGCGCTGTCGGGTAATGGTGTGCACGTTGTTACCGTGAATGATTATCTGGCAAAACGTGATGCCGATTGGATGGGGAAAATTTATCAGTTCCTTGGGTTGAGTGTCGGCGTTATTTATGGGCAGATGTCTTATGCTGATAAGCAGGCTGCTTATGCCGCAGATATCACCTATGGTACGAATAATGAATATGGGTTTGATTATTTGCGTGACAATATGGTGACGCACACAAATGAACGAGTGCAACGCGCACTTAATTTTGCGATTGTGGATGAGGTGGATTCAATCCTGATTGACGAGGCACGCACGCCATTAATCATTTCAGGGCAGGCGGAAGGTGATACAGAAATCTATATACGTATCAATGCATTGATTCCCAAACTCATACGTCAAGAAGCGGAAGACAGTCCAGGTGATTATAGTGTCGATGAGAAATCTCATCAGGTTACATTAAGCGAATCTGGTTTTGAGCACGCTGAAAAATTATTAGCATCTGCTGGATTATTGAAACAAGGAACTAGTCTTTATGATCCAGCCAATATTAATTTGATCCATCATGTAAACGCAGGTTTGCGTGCACATGGTTTATATTTTCTGGATCAACATTATGTTGTGCAGAATGATGAGGTGGTGATCGTTGATGAATTTACCGGACGTTTGATGGCTGGACGCCGTTGGTCCGATGGATTGCATCAAGCTGTAGAAGCGAAAGAGGGGGTGGTTATTCAAAAAGAGAATCAGACGCTTGCTTCCATCACTTTTCAGAATTATTTTCGTATGTACCAGAAACTATCTGGTATGACAGGAACAGCGGACACGGAAGCAGCCGAGTTTCAGCAAATCTATGGATTGGAGACCGTTATTATTCCGACGCACAAGGCAATGATTCGTGATGATCGGATGGATTTGGTATTTCGTACCACAAAAGAGAAGAATGAAGCCATTATTCTAGAAATCAAAGAATGCTATGAGCATGGGCAGCCGGTGCTGGTAGGTACGACATCCATTGAAAGCAACGAATTACTATCTAAGCTGTTGGAGCGAGAAAAGTTGCCGCATCAAGTTTTGAATGCCAAACAACATGCGAGTGAAGCGAGTATCGTCGCGCAAGCTGGACGACCTAAAATGGTTACAATTGCTACCAATATGGCAGGTCGTGGAACTGATATTGTGCTGGGAGGGAATCCAGAACCAGAAATTGAACGGATACGACATGATGAAAAGATAAGCGAGGAAGCTAAACTAAAGCAAATTAGTGAAGTTTCGGAGAAATGGAAAGAAATTCACGAAGAAGTCTTGAGGAATGGAGGATTACATATTATCGGCACTGAGCGGCATGAGTCGCGTCGGGTGGATAATCAATTGCGTGGTCGATCGGGCAGGCAAGGTGATCCAGGTTCCAGTCGTTTTTTTCTTTCGTTGGAAGACCCACTGCTTCGAATATTCGCTTCTGATCGTGTTGCAAATATTATGACGCGTTTAAATATGCCCGAAGGGGAGGCGATCGAGCATCCTTGGGTTACAAAGGCTATTGAAAACGCGCAGCGCAAAGTCGAAGCAAGAAATTTTGATATGCGCAAGCAATTGCTGGAATACGATGATGTCGCCAATGATCAGCGGCAAGTGATTTATCAGCAGCGCAATGAATTATTAGAAGCGGAGCAGAATATTTCGGAAACCATCACAGCGGTTCGTGAGAGCGTATTGAATGATTTATTCAATGTGTATATACCACCGCAGAGCGTTGAAGAGCAATGGGATGTGGCCGGACTTGAGAAAGCGCTTGTGACAGATTTTCAGTTACACTTTCCAGTGAGAGAATGGCTTGAGCAGCAACCTGATTTGCATGAAGAAAGTTTGAATCAGCGAATCATTGATCTGGCCAATAAAAAATATCAGGAAAAAGTTGATGCGGTTGGTGCAGAAATAATTCATCACTATGAACGTGTTGTAATGTTGCAAATTCTTGATTCTCATTGGCGAGAGCATTTGGCGGCATTGGATCAATTGCGTCAAGGCATACATCTCCGCGGTTATGCGCAAAAGAACCCAAAACAAGAATATAAGCGGGAAGCTTTTGGACTCTTTACTAATATGCTTGAAGAAGTCAAGACCGTAGTAACAAAGATACTGCTGACGGTTCAAATAAAAAGTGAACAACAAGTGGAAGCGGTGACAGAGACACTGCGGTCGCCAGAGAATGTTCAGTATCATCATGATAATTATGATGAGATAACTGGAGAAGAATCAGGTAGAAGCAATGTTGAGGCCGAAAAGAATCAGCCATTCGTGCGTAATGACGAGAAAATAGGGCGTAATCAACCATGCCCCTGTGGCTCTGGTAAGAAGTATAAACAATGTCACGGAAAGGTTAAGTAATGAGCTTGTAAATAATACATACACAGCTTTTTTACTTGACTCTCAGACAGAGCAACCTGCATAGAGTTTTTTATAATCCTTATAATGATTGTGGTATACTGCGCGCTTTTGAAACAAGCATTGGCGAATAAATTAGCAGAAGCGATGGGGATCTAGTAAAAATTCCCTTTTATTGATAGGGTTGCGTGAAAAAAATTACTGATGGAATGATTGAATATGATGGCAGATAGTTTCAGCATAAGTGAGAAGATGAGCGGCAGAAGAAAATTTTTAGTCGCGGCAACTTCTGTAGCTGGTGGTGTTGCGGGCGCTGCGATAGCAACGCCTTTTTTGTTAAGTATGATGCCGAGTGAGCGCGCTAAAGCAGCAGGGGCTCCGGTAGAGGTAGATATATCAAAACTTGAGCCTGGCATGCTGTTGATGGTCGAGTGGCGAGGTAGGGTGGTGTGGATTTTGAGTCGTACACCAGAAATGTTGGAAACTCTGGGAAAATTAGAAGATGAATTGGCTGATCCGAATTCGGAGAAAAATCAGCAACCGGAATATGCGAAAAATCGCACGCGATCAATCAAACCCGAAATACTGGTTACCGAAGGTATCTGCACTCATTTAGGCTGCTCTCCCGTATTTAGAAAAGATATTGCGCCCGCAGATCTGGGGCCTGATTGGTTGGGTGGTTTTTTCTGTCCGTGTCACGGTTCAAAATTTGATTTGGCGGGTCGTGTTTATAAGCATGTGCCGGCTCCAACAAATATGGTTGTACCTCCTCATGTTTATTTGAGTGATAGTCGTCTTTTAATTGGATCTGAAAGCGAGGGATCTGCGTAAATGAGTAATTTATTTAATTCCATGATCGAGTGGATTGATAAGCGTTTTCCATTGACATCAAACTGGAAAGCTCATCTTTCTGAATACTATGCGCCAAAGAATTTTAATTTCTGGTATTTCTTTGGTTCATTGGCTTTGCTGGTATTAGTTAATCAGTTAATTACCGGTATTTTTCTAACCATGAATTATAAGCCGGATGCTAGTCAGGCTTTTGCGTCGGTTGAATATATCATGCGTGATGTGGATTACGGTTGGTTAATCCGGTATATGCATTCTACCGGTGCATCGATGTTCTTTGTCGTGGTCTATCTTCATATGTTCCGTGGAATGTTGTATGGTTCATATCGTAAACCGCGGGAGCTCTTGTGGTTGGTCGGCATGTGTATATTCTTTGTGCTGATGGCCTTAGCCTTCACCGGATATATCTTGCCATGGGGACAAATGTCTTACTGGGGAGCGCAAGTAATTGTCAGTATGTTTGGAGCAATACCGGTCATCGGAGACACCCTTCAACAATGGCTTTTGGGTGATTTTACCCTTTCAGATGCAGCACTTAATCGTTTTTTTGCTTATCACGTCGTAACGTTGCCATTGGTTTTGTTGGTCTTAGTATTTGTGCATATTCTTGCTTTACATGAAACCGGATCAAATAATCCTGATGGGATTGAAATAAAGGAAAATAAAAATCCATCAACGGGAATCCCTGTTGACGGCATACCCTTTCACCCTTATTACACGGTTAAGGATATTGTGGGCGTCGTGGTGTTCCTGTTTATATTTTGCGGGATTATTTTCTTCGCGCCTGAAATGGGCGGATACTTCTTGGAATATAACAATTTCATACCTGCCAATACGTTACAAACACCTGATCACATTGCGCCCGTCTGGTATTTCACGCCGTATTATTCAATGTTGCGTGCTGTCACTGTCAACTTTCTGGGGATAGAAGCAAAATTATGGGGTGTAATATTGATGGCGGGATCCGTGGTGATTTTCTGTTTATTGCCGTGGTTGGATCGGAGTCCTGTTAAATCAGTGCGCTATAAAGGTCCTTACTTTAAAATCGCTTTGACATTGTTTGTTATCAGCTTTTTCGTATTGGGCTGGTTGGGAACGAAATCACCAACTCCCTTGTATACACTGCTAGCGCAAATCTTTACCGTGATATATTTTGCATTCTTTATTTTGATGCCATGGTATAGCAAGATTGATAAAACCAAACCTGAGCCAAAAAGACTACAAGAGTAAAAAAATGAAGAAAATAACCATTGTTGCTATATTAATCTTATGCATGGCTCCATTTAGTGTGTATGCTGCTGAATCTGGCATGCCATTAGAGCGGGCTCCAGTAGATATAACTGACAATGCTTCTTTGCAGCGCGGTGCAGAAAGCTTTGTTAATTTTTGTTTGACATGCCACGGTGCGAGTTATATGCGTTATAACCGTCATCGTGATATTGGCTATACCAATGAAGAAATACTTGAAAAAATGGTCCATACAGGGCAGAAAGTTGGCGATTTGATGTTGTCTGCTATGCGCACTAAAGAAGCTGAGGAGTGGTTTGGTGTAGTTCCGCCTGACTTGTCAGTCATTGCACGGTCAAGAGGGGCCGATTGGCTGTATACTTATTTAAAAGCTTTTTATCGTGATGATGCGACCGGAACTGGATGGAATAATTTGGTATTTGATCGCGCCGCGATGCCTCATGTGCTTTATCAATTGCAGGGTGAGCAAAAACTGGAAGTGAATGGTGATCAGAAGAGTTTGTTGCTGGATAAACCAGGTCAAATGACTGGGGCAGAATTTGATAAATTTGTAGGTGATTTAGTAAATTATCTAGTCTACTTGGGTGAACCACATGCCAATGAACGAAAAGAATTAGGTGTTAAGGTGATGCTTTTCCTGCTGGGTATGTTGGTATTGTCTTACTTCCTGAAGAAAGAATATTGGAGAGATATTCACTGACGTCGTTTGCCACATATATAAAATAGCCTAGAGTCAGAGAATAATAGTTATGATGACGTTATATTCAACAATTACTTGTCCATACAGTCATCGTTGCAGAATTGTATTGCACGAGAAAGATATGGACTTCCAAGTGATTGATGTCGACCCTAATAATAAATCAGAAGACTTGGCGGTAATGAGTCCATACGGGAAGGCGCCGGTGCTGGTGGAACGTGATCTGGTATTGTATGAATCAAACATTATTAATGAATACATTGATGATCGTTTTCCACATCCGCAATTAATGCCAGCTGATCCGGTTATGCGTGCTCGCGCACGATTACTGCTGTATCGTTTTGAGGAAGAATTATTTTGCCACATTGATGCTTTTGAAGGCATCGATCAGAAAATAATAGACAAGGCACGAACCGTTATTTCTGATAATTTAACGATCATCTCACCAATTTTTGAGAAGCAAAGATTTATGTTGGGCGATGAATTTTCTATGCTTGATGTTGCGATAGCACCGCTGCTTTGGCGCTTAGAACATTTTGGAATTCGCCTTCCCAAACAAGCAGCGCCATTATTAAAATATTCTGAAAGATTGTTTAGCCGACCGCTATTCATTGATGCATTGTCAGCCTCAGAAAAAGTAATGCGAAAATGACGACTAACTCAACTAAGCCTTATTTAGTTCGTGCAATTTATGATTGGTGCTTAGACAGTGGTTTTACGCCTCATATTTCCGTGCAAGCGTTTCCGGAATTGTTTGTTTCAAAGGAATATATTAAAAACAACGACATCGTATTTAATATAAGCGTAAATGCTGTGCAAGAACTCATTATTAATAATGATATTGTGAGTTTTACCGCAAGATTTAACGGCATGGCAAGAAAACTGGAGATACCAATCAATGCTATAAAAAGTATCTTTGCCAAGGAAGTGAATCAAGGTATCACTTTTTCTGATGAAAAAGAAGGAGATCAGGAAGCTATGAGTGCTATCAAGAATAGTAATTTAGATCAGAGATCTAAGGTAAGTCAGGAAAAAAGAATACGTAAGCCAAAGCTTAGAATAATCAAATAAATTTATTCATTTGAAATTATTCTTACTCAACTGCCGGCATAGCTCAGATGGTAGAGCAGCTGATTTGTAATCAGAAGGTCCCGAGTTCGATTCTTGGTGTCGGCACCATTAAAACAATAACTTAGTAATAAAATAAACTGACAGTATCTAGTATTGGGGCAATAGTGGGGCACTAGCAAATAATAAAGTGCAATACTTATGCCCCATTTTTATTTTGGCATTTTTATAGAATCGCACCACAAAAGCCACAAAAGCACCCCTTTTTATTTTCAATTACCCCATGAGTGTCCTTATAAAAAATAAATATATATTAATATATTGATTAATAGCATTATTAATTCATATTTATTATGATTGATAATCAGATGTTGTTATTTATTGCGCTTTGTTGTAATCTGCTTGCAGTGTTTAATCACATGCGAGGCAATTATGGCAAATATAGAAGAACGGATTTCTAATGATGGAAAAACAAGCTATCGAGTCAAGATACGCTTAAAAGGATTTCCCATCCAGTCTGCTACATTTGAGCGTAAAACTGATGCTAAGAAATGGGCGCAACAAACAGAATCGGCAATTCGTGAAGGCCGACACTTCAAAACAACGGAAGCTAAGCGTCACACTCTGGCCGAATTAATAGATCGCTATTGTCGGGAAGTTTTACCAAAAAAGAAAAGTGCAAAAGACCAAGCCCAGCAATTGGGATGGTGGAAGTCAGAGATAGGTAGTTATTCGTTAGCTGATGTAACAAGCGCATTATTGGGACAATGCAAAGACAAATTAGGTCGAGAAATCACTGTACGTAATAAACCTCGTTCATCGGCAAGCGTAGTGCGATATTTAGCCGCGCTATCTCATGCTTTTACTATTGCGGTAAATGAATGGGGCTGGCTAGAAGATAACCCCATGCGTAAAGTAACCAAACCCCAGGAATCACGCGGACGGGTTCGTTTCCTATCCGATGATGAGCGTATAAGCTTATTAAAAGCCTGCAAGGAATCCAGCAATCCCTATCTTTATAGTGTTGTTGTGCTGGCATTATCTACCGGAATGCGTCAAGGTGAAATAATGGGTTTAACTTGGGAAGTGGTAGATTTAAACCAAGGTCGTGCGATTCTGCATGAAACCAAGAATGGTGAGCGCCGTGCCGTGGCAATTACTGGCCATGCTTTGGAATTAATAAAAGAGCTTTCCAAAGTTCGCCGAATTGATTGCAATTTACTTTTTCCAGCCAAGCAAAATACGCCACAAAAGCCTATGGATTTACGATCGCCCTGGGAAACAGCCGTTAAGAAAGCAGAACTTCAAGACTTTAAATTCCATGATTTGCGCCATAGTGCAGCATCATACCTTGCAATGAATGGGGCAAGCCTTGCGGAAATTGCCGAAGTGTTGGGGCATAAAACTTTGCAGATGGTAAAGCGTTACGCCCACTTAAGCGAAGGGCATACTGCGCGTGTGGTTGCCTCTATGAATGACAAGATTTTCGGGGATGCGGTATGAACAAGCCTAGTAGCGTAACTATGCAGCAGGCAATCCAAGAAGCAAATAAAGAAGTAGAGCATTTTGTTTCTGCTGAAACTGACTCGATGTTGCGCGATTCTCTTGTCAGAGGAATTGATCTTTCCATTCGCAACATCGGTGACTCTATCGAGAATGGCTCTATTGAAGGTTCGGTTATCAAGGAAAATGATGGTTCCCCTGATCCGCTGCAATCAACCATCACGAAAGATGGGATGACACGTCTCATTGAATCTGTCAGGCGTTCATTGGAGAAAACAAAGGCAGTGTACGTGTATCAACGCGCCCCAGAGAATACATCAGCCATACACGCGGGTTACATTTTTGTTACTTTCTCTATCAGGAAAGAATGGGATTTGTGGGCGAGAAAACAGCAACTACTTGCTAATGAAGCAATATCACTCATGAATGGCTCAGATCCTAAATCGTGGGAAGAATACAGGGACGGGGCAAAGAATCTACCCGATGAGATGGTTTCTTCGATCAATCGATCCTTAAATTTAGCCGACAATGAAGGTTTTAACAACAAAACACCTAAGGAATGGCTTACATGGGGACGTAATCACGATCTAGATAAGCCAATGCTTAAATCTAAGGATTGGCTAGAGGCACCCGACGTATGCATGTTCTATCTGTTTGAGACTGCCGTGATGGAAATATTAGAACCTTCTGGACACACAGACTCTATAAAAAAAACTATCAAAAGTGAAAACGGGAAATCAGAAATAGAAACAGAAAATACGAAACCTAATACAGAGTTGATACCTGACGAACCATTAAAGCCGGAAATATACGACTTATTTGACGCGATGAACAAAGCGGGAATTACTGCTTTGTTTGAAAAGGTTACACAAGATAAATGGAAAATACATTTTGAAAGAGCCGCACGCAACGGCTTAAAGTGTGCCCGCCAAGGCGATGTCCGACCATTCCAATACAATCCGGCAAAAGTTGCAGATTGGCTTGTCACTGAAGGGCTATGCACTCGTGAATATGCAGATCGTAAATTAAAAAACAACCTGCCTAATCGTAGCAAAGATATGAAGCATGTTATTACGGGATATTTTGATTAATTCCGCCACATTCCCGCCAAGTTATTATAGCGAATGAGCCCTACTTCCGCCATTTTCCGCCAAAACACCGCCACTTTTCCTCCGAATTATTACCATACAAATCATTGTGTTAGATTTTACTCAAGTTTAACGGTGCAACATTGCCCCGCAACGAGCAGATTTTAGGAGTCAAACGCAATGCAAGAGACTATAGCTTCACAAGCGATTAAATCCGCTTACCCTGATTTACCCCCACAACCACGCACTTTGTTAACCGTTCGCCAATTCAGCGATAAGCATCATGCATTCACACAAGGCGCAATTCGCAATTTAATTTTTCTCGCTGAAGATCGCAAGACTTCAAAAGGCATTATCAAAGGTAATGGATTGAATATTGCCCTAATAAGAATAGGCAGAAAGCTGCTAATTGATGAGGTCAAGTTTTTCCAGTGGATTGATGAGCAACAAGGGGGTAAGTAATTATGCGCCCAATTAATCCGAAAAGACCCAGAAGAAAAGCCGCCGGAACTGTCCAAAGCATCACGGCGACTTCTCAAGTAAAACATAAGCATTTTACCATGTTGCTTAATCGCTATGCCATTTTGAAAAATAGCGGGGACAATAACGATGAATAAGCTTAACAAATCAATATCCGCACCTAAACAGTACAGCCACAGATTCGCAACTAATCTTGAATATGCACTGGCCTATGCAGAAATCGGCTGGCACATATTTCCATTATGGAACACTGAGAGCGAGCAATGCCGATGCGGTGATTTAAAGTGCATGCAAGCCACTCACAAAGCTGGAAAGCATCCTCATGGTCGCTTAGTTCCACGTGGTATGGATGAAGCCACAACCGATGTAAAGATCATTCGTAAGTGGTGGACTACCGATCCCGAAGCAGGCATGGGCGTAAACCTGAAAAAATCTGGCTTGATGGCGGTGGATATTGATCCGCGTCATGGTGGAAATTTTACAATTGAGCAGATCGAAGCGAGACATGGCGCGATTACTTCGGACGTGGTGCAAATGACACAGGGCGGCGGGTGGCATCGTGTGTTTGCTTATAGTGGCAGGGATGAGTTGAAAGACTTGGGCGGTGGCGTTGATATAAAGCATAACGGATATATCGTGCTTGAGCCAACACTGGGCGGACAAGGCGCCTATTCATGGCAGGAATTGGAAGCTGACCCATTAGAAGGTGTTAAACCTTCACCGATGCCGCTGAATCTGTTTAACCTCATTCGCAAGTCAGTGAATGAAAAAGCCGAAGCCATGCAAGGCGAACAAGTGATGACGGCGGGATTATTTGCTGACATTGAATCCGCACTTGAGTTTATATCGGCTGATCCATATCCGTTATGGGCGAATTATGCCCTTGCGCTTTATCCGTATGGTGAAGATGGCTTTAGCCTTTGGGACAAATGGTCGCAATCATCGGATAAATATGACGCACACGAAGCGCACAAAAAATGGCGGGCGTGTCGTAACACGCAAGGTAAAATCACTTATAGAACCATTCTGCATGAAGCCAAGATGCAAGGATGGATTAATCCTCACAATTCAACCACAGAAAGCAATTTAAGCTACTTTGACACAGGAGCAGATACCGCAACAGAGGATCTGGAATGGCAAGCTGTGATTAGTTTGGATGAAGCGGCATTGCCCGCATGGCCTTGTGAAATTTTTCCGGTTGAAATTCAACACTTCGTGAATGGTCTGGCTGAGTCTACCGAAACGCCAATTGAGATGGCATCCATGCTAGTACTAGCGGCAATATCAGCGGCGGTGGCGGGCAAGTACCAGGTACGAGTTAAGCAGGATTACTTTGAACCGATAAATATCTGGGCATGTATTGCCTTACCCCCTGCAAATATCAAAACGGCAGTGCAAAAAGCAATCAACAAGCCTATTATCGAATGGCAAAAAGAACAAGCCATAAACTTAGCGCCGCACATCAAAGAGGCTGAATCTATACACGCTACGCAATCGGAAAAGATTAAAGAAAAGCGCAAACAAATTAAGGCGGTCATGGATGACACTATCGAATTTTCCAAATTGCAAAAAGATATTGTTAATTTCGAAGCAGCATTGCCAATTATTCCAACTACACCACAAGTGTTGGCACAAGATGTAACTACGGAACGGCTAGGTACATTAATGAGCTTGAACGATGAACGTATGGCGGTGATGAGTGATGAGGGCGGCATCTTTGAGACAATGGGCGGACGGTATAGCGGCGGTGTGCCAAACATTGATTTATATTTGCAAGGCCATGCCGGGGGATTTGTACAAGTAGATCGTGGTGGGCGGGCAAGCATAAGTTTATTCGCCCCTGCGCTGACCATTGGGCTGGCAGTGCAACCAGACGTATTGCGCGGCATCACTGCAAACAAATCTTTCCGTGGGCGTGGTTTGCTTGGCCGTTTTCTTTATGTTTTACCACATAGCTTGATTGGCTATCGTACAGGCAACACTAGCCCACTATCTGACGATATTAAAGCAGCTTATTCACGTGTCATTACTGCCTTGCTGAATCTAACAAAGAATAAAACTGGTGAGTTCACTACCGAACCCTACACGCTCAAATTGAAATCCGATGCTTATGAGGTATGGAAAGCTTTTTGGGATAGGAATGAAATCGCAATGCGTGAAGGTGGCGTGTTTTCCCATATTACCGATTGGGCAGGTAAATTATCCGGTGCAGTGATTCGTATTGCAGGCTTGTTACATTGCACCCGCTACGCCTTCGATCAACCTGCATTCTACGCAATCGGCAAACATGACGTGGAAGCCGCTATTAGCATGGCGGAAGTATTAAGCTTACATGCATTAGTAGCCTTCGACCTGATGGGGGCTGACCCTGCCCTAGATGGTGCGCGTCAAATATTACGATGGATTAAGCGCGAAGGTAATTCAGAATTTACTTTTCGAGATTGTCACCATGCCCATAAGTCACGATATAAGCGAGCTGCAGATATACAACCTGTAATCGACCTTCTGATAGAACGCCACTTTATACGGGCAAGGGTAGCAAAAAAGGTGGCACATAGACCCAGCCGAGATTTTGAAGTTAATCCTTCAATTCTGAGTGGTTCGTTATGACACACTTCTGTGGCTTTTGTGGTCGAGTTTCTACGGAAAAGAAAATAACAACACTACTCAAATCGCATTTAATTTTACTTGATAGAGCAGGAAAAAAACAATGATAACTACAACAGAAAAAAAGAAACGTGGGCGCTGGAAATCTGGTGAATCTGGCAATCCAAAGGGACGTAAGCCCGGTACTGGTGAAGTCGCTAAGCTTAGAGCAAGCATTGCAAAGGATGTGCCGGACATTATCAAGCAATTGGTAATCAAAGCCAAGGAAGGCGATGCCCAAGCAGCAAGGTTATTACTGGAACGTGTGTTACCCCCGATGAAACCGATTGAACAACATGTTGAGATCAACCTGCCAGAAAATGCTGATTTATCTACTCAAGGGCAAGCGATTTTTCAAGCTATTGGCACTGGAACCTTGACACCAAGTCAAGGAAACGCACTGCTGACTAGCTTAGGTACATTAGCAAGAGTTATAGAGTTGGATGAACTGGAAAAAAGACTAACGGCACTGGAGGATGCAAATGAGTCTAAAAAATAGGTTGATAAAATTAGAACAAGCACTTGAGACTCAAAATAAATCACTATGTGTGCTGATCCAATTTGATGATAAATGGACACTTGAGCAGAAGAAACAGCTTGCTCAGGCCGAATCAGCGAAACATCAAATAATAATAGTTAATTTTGTATGATAAAAACTTTGCGATGCTAAAAAACAGAATCAGGAAATTGGAATACAAGACAGGCATGAAAATCACAATTGAAGATATTATTCGGTTTATTCGTTGTAAAGATTCATTAAGTGCCAAAGAACAACGTCATATTATTTCTTCAAACTTATATCAGGAGTTATTCAATTCTGAAGCTCACGCTTTAGGATAAAGAAATTAGGTGGTGTTTTTATATATTACACTCGTTAGCCATTAATCAATTAAAGGTTAATGCTGTTTTATAGATAAAATACCTGGCTTCGAAGTTTGTGAGAGTTGGCTATTTAAGCAATCAGATATCGAAATTTAGATCTGATCGAAAAGTAGTAAATAAAGGATAGGAATAAAAAATGGCAATTAAGAAGACAGAATTATATTCATCCCTATGGGCAAGCTGTGATGAGCTTCGCGGGGGTATGGATGCATCGCAGTATAAAAACTACATTCTGACCCTTCTTTTCGTGAAATATGTTTCTGACAAATATGCTGGACAGAAGCATGCACCCATCTTTGTTCCGGAAGGTGGTTCATTCTCCGACATGGTTGCACAGAAGAATAAGAAAGACGTTGGCGATCAGCTTAATAAAATCATCGGCAAGCTGGCAACTGAGAATGACATGGCTTGGCTTTCCAGTCCAGACAACGATTTCAATAACGAAGAGCGTTTAGGTAAAGGCCAAAAAATGGTCGATAGGTTAACCAACCTCATCGGAATCTTCGAAAATATAAATCTCGGAAAAAATAAAGCCGAAGGTGATGATCTTCTCGGCGATGCCTATGAATATCTGATGCGCCATTTCGCAACAGAATCCGGCAAGAGCAAGGGGCAGTTTTATACACCATCGGAAGTGTCGCAGATTCTTTCCAAAATTCTGGATATCAGCAAAAAAACTCGTCAGGATGAAACAGCCTACGACCCAACATGTGGATCGGGTTCGTTATTGTTGAAAGTTAACGATGCGGCCCCTAACGGCTTAACGCTTTACGGGCAGGAAAACGATAACGCCACCGCAGCCTTGGCCAAGATGAATATGATCCTGCACGATAGCCCATCGGCTGATATCTGGCAGGATGATACTCTTTCTGATCCCCATTGGATCAATAATGACGGCAGCTTGAAAACCTTTGATTATGCCGTAGCCAATCCCCCGTTTTCGTCTAAGTCCTGGAGCAGCGGCATTAATGTCGCCGAGGATAAATATAAACGCTTTGAATACGGCACACCGCCAGAGAAAAATGGCGATTACGCCTTCCTCCTGCATGTCATTAAATCTTTAAAAAGCACCGGAAAAGGCGCGATCATTTTGCCTCACGGCGTGTTATTCCGTGGCAATGCCGAGGCGGATATCCGCCGCAATATCGTGCGTCAAGGTTATATCAAGGGCATCATCGGCTTGCCTGCAAACTTGTTTTATGGCACGGGCATTCCGGCTTGTATCATTGTCATTGATAAAGCAGGCGCAAAAGCCGAGCGACCGATCTTTATGATTGATGCAAGCAAAGGCTTTATGAAGGATGGCAATAAAAACCGTCTTCGCGCTCAGGATATCCATAAAATCGTGGATGTGTTTAATAAGCAGCTCGTGCTTGATCGCTTCTCCCGCCTTGTACCTTATGATGAAATTGTAGGTAAGAATGAGTTCAACCTCAATATTCCGCGCTATATAGATTCCAGTGAACCAGAGGATATTCATGACCTGAATGCCCACCTTAATGGCGGAATTCCAAAGCGGGATATTGATGTGCTTCAAAATTATTGGGACGTGTTTCCAAGCATGCGCAAAACTTTATTTAAAGATAGCGCCCGTGAAAATTATGCCGAGGCCTTGGTCGAAGCGAGAAACGTCAAAACCACCATTCTTGGGCATGATGAATTCACTGCTTTCAAAGCCAAAAGCTTGAGCCTGTTTGAAGGCTGGAAGTCAGAGCATGAAAGCGAGCTTTCGAATATAAGAGTCGGTGATAGTCCGAAAGAACTGATCTTCGATATTTCGGATATTTCGGAAAGCCTGCTCAGTAAATATACAAATGCCGAACTGCTCAGCAAGTACGATATCTATCAAATCCTGATGGATTACTGGGCAGAAATCATGCAAGACGATGTTTACATGATTGCTCAAGATGGCTGGAAAGCCGCCAATGTGGTGCGCCAATTGGTGCCGGTTAAGGATAAAAACGGCAAGGCCGTTTATAAAGAAGATCACGACTTCGAATTTGGCGCATCCAAAAGCAAAAAACGCTATAAAAGCGATATCCTTCCACCCGCGTTAGTCATTGCCCGCTACTTTGCAGATAAACAACAAAAACTTGATGAACTGCAATCCAATTACGAAGCCGCCACACAAGAGCTGGAAAGTTTTATCGAGGAAAATAGTGGCGATGAAGGTTTGATTGAAGCCACCAAAAACGACAGTGGCAAAATAAATCAAAAAGGGCTGAACGATCGCGTCAAAGTATCAAAAGATCAAGATGAAATTGTGGCGCTTAAGAAGTGCCTTGAGCTGGTCAATGAAGAATCCGCCTGTAAATTCGCCGTCAAAGCCGCTAAGGATGAACTGGATAATCTGGTCTTTAAGAAAATTCCGAACATTCCAGAGAACGAGTTAAAAGCCCTGATTGTAAATGATAAATGGTTTGAAAAAATTGAGAAGCAAATTATCGAAGAGATTGAGCGCATGACCCAGCAACTCGCCAATCGTGTCAAAACGCTGGAGGAACGCTACGCTGAGACTCTGCCGTCCTTGAGTAAGGATGTAGAAACCTATAGCGAGCTTGTCGAAGGCCACCTGAAAAAAATGGGACTGTCATGGTAAGGCCGGGATATAAACAAACAGAAGTCGGCGAAATTCCTGAGGATTGGGATTCTACAAAACTAGGTTATCTTGCCAATATACAACGCGGTGCATCACCTAGACCGATTAATAGCCCTGTTTGGTTCGATGATAATTCTAGTGTTGGATGGCTTCGAATTTCTGATGTTTCTAAAGCTAAAAAATATTTATATGAAACTACTCAGTTTCTATCACAAAAAGGAATTGAAAATAGTAGATATGTGGAACAAGATAATCTAGTAATGAGTATTTGCGCGACTGTTGGGAGACCAATTTTGACGCGACTAAATGTATGCATTCACGATGGATTTGTTGTATTCAAAACGATAACAGTCAGTAAAGAATATCTTTATTATGTTCTAAGTGACATTGAGAGAAACTGGTCTAAGCACGGACAAACAGGTTCTCAAATGAACCTAAATACAGGCCTCATAAATTCAACTTCAATTCCTCTTCCTCCTATAATAGAAGAACAAAAAGCCATCGCCAAAGCCTTATCCGATGTTGATGAATTGATTGTTTCGTTGGAAAAAATGATTGCGAAAAAGCGCGACATCAAAACCGCCACCATGCAACAATTCCTCACCGGCAAAAAACGCTTGTCGGGGTTTGGTGGTGAATGGAGTCTTATTCAAATAGAAAATAATGCTAATTTGAAAGCTCGCATTGGATGGCAAGCTTTAACAACGAAAGAGTATCTTAATTCAGGTGCTTACTATTTGGTGACTGGCACTGACTTTGCTGGAGGAAGAGTGAATTGGTCTACATGCCATTTTGTTGATGAATGGCGTTACGATCAGGACAGGAATATCCAACTTAAAAAAGGCGATGTTCTATTAACCAAAGACGGAACTATTGGGAAAGTTGGCTACGTTGATTACTTGGAGCTTCCTGCCACATTAAATAGCGGTGTTTTCGTAATCCGCCCAATTAATAATAAGTTTGATCCCTTATTTTTATACTATGTCCTCAGTTCAAGAATATTTGATGAGTTTATTGCCAAAATTACAGCAGGTTCAACAATTACACACCTTTATCAAAAAGATTTTGTGAATTTTGAGTTTCTTGCTCCTGATATAACAGAACAAAATGAAATCGCACTTATGCTAAATGCGATGGATGTCGAACTTGCGCACTTGACTGGGAAATTGGATAAAACCAAATCCATCAAACAAGGCATGATGCAGGAATTGCTCACTGGCCGCACGCGCTTGGTTGATGTGGCTCAGTTGTCGCAAGTTGCATAAAGCAAAGAGGATGTCATGAGCGCAATCGGCCAGAAAGAACGAGCAACACAAAGCAGGGTCGTGAAGCTGTTTCGTGATCACCTGAAATATGAATATCTCAGTAACTGGCAGGATCGTAGCAATAACAGCAATATTGAAAAAGGACTGCTCAGCAAATGGCTGTCTGGTCGCAGGGTTAGTGACGCCCTCATTAATAGAACTTTCCGTACTTTGGAACTGGCCAGTGCCTTAGGCGATGGCAAACATCTTTATGAGGCAAACAAGGAGGTCTATAGCCTGCTGCGCTATGGCGTTAAAGTTAAAGAAGGTGCTGGGGAGCAGAATAAAACTGTTTGGTTGATCGACTGGGATAATCCGCTTAACAACCACTTTGCTATCGCAGAGGAAGTCTCAATCAAGGGTGAAAATAAAAAACGCCCTGATCTTGTTCTTTACGTGAATGGTATTGCCCTTGGTGTTGTCGAGCTTAAACGCTCCAGCGTATCTGTGGGCGAAGGAATTCGCCAGAATCTGGATAATCAGAAAAAAGCTTTCATTCGTAATTTCTTCACCACGATGCAGCTTGTGATGGCCGGTAATGACACTGAAGGGCTTCGTTACGGAACCATCGAAACATCAGAAAAGCACTATTATCAATGGAAGGAAGAATTTGATAATTCTTTCGGAAATCCGCTTGATTTTCATATTAGCAGAATGTGCAGTAAAGAACGCCTCTTAGAAATTATTCATAACTTCATCGTGTTTGATGCGGGTGTTAAAAAGACCTGCCGCCATAATCAGTATTTTGGAACCAAAGCCGCTCAGGAGCATGTGAAGCGTAAAGAGGGCGGCATTATCTGGCATACACAAGGATCAGGCAAAAGCTTGACCATGGTGTGGCTGGCCAAATGGATACGCGAAAATGTTGAGGGTGCGCGTGTTTTGGTGGTAACGGATAGAACTGAGCTGGATGACCAGATTGAGAAAGTCTTCACCGGTGTTAACGAACAAATCTACCGCAGTAAAAGCGGCGCTGATTTAATCGGCACGTTAAACCAAACAAACACGTGGCTTATTTGTTCTCTGGTTCATAAATTTGGCAGGCAATCGGAAGATGAAAATGATAAAAACGCCGATGATTTTATCAATGAATTGAAAGCAAGCATCCCTTCAGATTTTAGCGCCAAGGGCAATATTTTTGTCTTTGTCGATGAATGTCACCGCACGCAGTCAGGCAAGCTGCATGAGGCCATGAAAGCCATTTTACCCAATGCCATGTTTGTTGGTTTTACAGGTACGCCTTTACTCAAAGCGGATAAGAAAAAAAGTATCGAGATATTCGGCAGTTTTATTCATACCTATAAATTCGATGAAGCGGTGGCCGATGGTGTGGTTCTGGATCTTCGTTATGAAGCACGGGATATCGATCAATATGTAACATCCCAAAAGAAAGTCGATCAGTGGTTTGATCTGAAAACCAAAGGCCTTTCAGATATGGCGAGGGCTCAGCTCAAACTGAAATGGGGCACGATGCAAAAAGTACTGTCCAGTCAGGACAGGCTAGAGCAAATCGTCAACGATATTTTGATGGATATGGAGACCAAGCCAAGGCTTATGGATGGCCGTGGCAATGCAATGCTTGTTTGCTCCAGTATCTATCAGGCCTGTAAGGTTTTTGAGATTTTTAATAAAACAGATTTCTCTGGGAAATGCGCCATTATTACGAGCTATCAACCTTCACCCGCTGATATAAAAGGCGAAGAATCTGGCGAAGGTCTGACTGAAAAACTTCGTAAATATGAAATATACCGCCGCATGTTGGCGCAGTATTTTGAAAAGCCTGAAGACGAAGCCATGTATATGGTGGAAGAATTTGAAAAACAGGTTAAGAAGAAATTTATAGAAGAGCCTGGGCAAATGCGCCTTCTTATCGTGGTCGATAAGCTATTGACTGGATTTGATGCGCCATCCGCGACATATCTGTATATCGATAAGGAAATGCGCGATCATGGTCTGTTCCAAGCAATCTGCCGTGTTAATCGTCTTGATGGTGAAGACAAGGAATATGGCTATATTATTGACTATAAAGACCTGTTTCACCGTCTTGAAGGTGCTATCGGTGATTACACCAGCGGTGCTTTTGATGCTTATGAAGCCTCAGATGTTGCCGGATTGCTGTCTGACCGACTGGAAAAAGCAAAGGAAAAATTAGAGGAAGCAAGAGAAACCGTTAAAGCGTTATGCGAACCGGTATTAGAGCCTAAAGGTCAGAAAGAATATATTCATTATTTTTGTGGTGATACTGCAAAACCCGATGATCTACGCGCTAATGAGGCAAAACGGCTTACTCTTTACAAATCTGTGGCAAGTTTACTAAGAGACTACGCGAACCTTGCTAATGAATTGGAGGATGCAGGTTATACGGCTGAGCAAGCAGCAAAAATCAAGCAGGAAGTTGAACGTTTCAATAAAATTCGCGAAGAAATTAAGCTGGCAAGTGGTGATTATGTTGACATGAAGCTTTATGAGCCTGCCATGCGTCATTTACTGGATACGTATATTCGTGCTGAAGGCAGTGAAGTGATTGCGGATTTTGAAGAACTTGGCCTAATCGATTTAATCGTGCAAAAAGGTTTAGGTGCCCTTGATTCAATGCCTGCATCTATGAAGGCAAATGAAGAAACGATGGCTGAAACTATTGGAAACAATATGCGCAAAGTTATCATTGATGAGCAGGCTGTTAATCCAAAATACTATGAAAAAATGTCCGAGTTACTCGATGCGCTTATCGAAGAACGCAGGCAACAGGCCATTGATTACAAAGAATATCTGGAAAAAGTAAAAGAACTGTCCATTCAGGTTGTTAATGCTGGAGGGATTGATCCTTCAGCCTATCCGAGCCCAATCAATACGCCTGCTAAAAAGGCACTCTATGATAATTTGGAAAAGAATGAAACATTGGCACTTCAGATCGATACTGCTGTGAGGCATACAAAAAAAGCTGATTGGGTAGGAAACCGGATAAAGGAGCGTGAGGTCGCTAAGGCAATCAGTAAAGAATTAGACGATGATAGCCTACTTGAAGTAATATTTGAGTTGGTGAAAAATCAATATGAATATCGCTAGTCAGTTCATCACAGTTTCTGATATTCCCGTTGAAATTGTTCGGAAAAATATCAAGAACATACATCTTGCTGTCTACCCTCCTGAAGGTAGTGTTCGAGTCTCAGTTCCTAGGCATATTACAAATGAAAATGTACGTCTTGCCATCGTCTCGCGCTTGTCATGGATAAAAAAGCGTCAGGAAGAATTCAAGAAGCAGCCTCGCCAAACTGAGCGTGAATATGTTTCAGGAGAAAGCCATTATTATCAAGGGAAACGTTACATACTTGAGGTTGTTGAACGCCAGGGAAAGCATGATTTGTCTCTGAAAAACAATTCAAGAATGATTCTGCATGTTTCTTCTGGGACAAGTAAGGAGAATCGGGCTTTAGTGCTAAATAACTGGTATCGCCGCCAAATCAAGAAAGTTATCCCTCAGCTTTTAAACAAATGGCAGCCAATAGTTGGCAAAGAAGCCAATAGTTGGGGTGTTAAGAAAATGAAAACAAAATGGGGAAGCTGCAATATTACTGATCGCCGGATATGGATCAATTTAGAACTCGCCAAAAAAACGCCAGAATGCCTTGAATATATTGTTGTCCATGAACTCGTTCATTTGCACGAGAGACTCCATAATGACAACTTCAAATGTCTTATGGGCAAATTTTTACCTAATTGGCGGCAGAGTAGAGATTTGCTAAAGAATGAACCGTTGGCTCATGAGGATTGGGGTTATTATCACTACTGTCCCGTTAACTTTCACACCAAGTCCATCTGGTAATTGTTAGCATTTTCATCTATGAGTGAATCCCCACGCAATAAAGCCATGAGGTCACGTTTTTCAAACAAATTGAGCTGCAATAATCGCAGAATTTGTTGCATGCTTTTGCTCATTTTTGACTGAAATTTGATGAATGCTAATAGCAAATATACGCATACAGCGATCCAAACCTGAGTCATGACTGCATTCTTGCTTGTCCCAACAAAAGTCTTGATTTTCAGATTCTGTTTAATCCATTTGAAGAACAACTCTACCTGCCAGCGTGCCTTATAGATATTAGCAATGGTTTTGGCTGATAACTTGAAATTGTTGGTTAGAAACACATAATGTTTGCCGGTTTCTTTGTCTCGGTAACCGATACGCCGCAGCTGAGTTGGGCATTCTTTTGCTGACTTCAAACCAGTGAACTTGATGATTTGATCACTGCTCAATCCTTTGTACTTCAAGACCGGCTCACGACTGACAACCTTGAATTTAGTGTTGGATTTGAGGCGAGTAATAAAGAATATCTTTTTCTCTGTCAATTGGTTGTACCAACCGTAATCGCAGTACCCCCTGTCAACAGCTACAATGCTACCATGGGGAAATTGCAGTGTACGGCCAATCTCAACATCACTGGTCTTGCCTTCCGTAATGGCGACAAACTCAGGAAGATAGCCGCTGTGATTCAATCCGACATGAAGCTTAATGGCGCTTTTTGTCGTGCGAAAATTTGCCCACGGAAAGACCGACAAACAAAGGTCTATGGTAGAAGTATCCAATGAATAGAGTGGGTTCTTGAAGCGAAAATTGTGGCCTGGTGTCATTCCCTGGCAACGACTTAATAACTTTCCCGCCAGGGACTCATATAACGCATAAGGTTTATCTTCGTTGATGCGAGACAAGTTGGAACGCGTCAACTTCACACTACCCAGATGATAGAGACGATGCGCCTGGACTGAGATATTTTCAACAATATCTCGCAAGCTCTTCCGTCCTGCCAATTGTGCCATCGCCAAGGTCACAAACTGCGACCATCTAGATGCAGTGCGGAATGAACGACCTGAATGATGTTCTTTTGCCAGAGTCTCAAACTCATGTCTCGGTACAAATTTTAGTATTTGTGAAAAGATCGTATTATAATGTGACATGGCCTGATTTCCTATATCGGTTCAACAAGTTATAAGCAAACTTATTATACCAATTTAAGCTGAATCAGGCCGCCTCAATTAGATGTTAACGGGACAGTAGTGGGTTATTATGCACTTGCTCAGATATCTGATCATATAAACATAACAATACTGTTGCGTTTAATTCCAAAGACATGGAAGATATGCAAAAAATAAATAATTATCTATTTGTGAAATAACGGCATGAGTAAATTTATAACGGTTCAATTGGAGTGGAGTTATTCTCCCGAAGATTATTTGGAGGAACCGATTTCAATTGAATTTGAAGGGGGAACTCTCGAAATCAAGGATGGGGTTGCGCTAGCAAACGTTACTCCTAAATTATTTCTTGAAAAAGCAAGATATTAGTAATGAATTAACTCGTAAAATAGAAAGCAGGTTGCATGCTGTTCAAATAATGACGCACCGCAGTTTCAAATTGAGCAAAGCATCTCGTTCCGACATTCAAGAAGATGGTAGTAAGCATCACTTTGTAGAGTTAGATTCTTTCGTAATGACTGTGATCGCTGGAGCAGTTGATTTAATTGTTCATGATAAAGACGAGAATGTTATTTTAGACAAAAAAAAGCGTCTCGATAATCAAAGTAAGTTTGCCGCCTTAGTTTATAAGCATAGAGCATGTGATGCAACTCTCGACCATATGCTCAAAAGTTATCAGCTGTCTGTGAGCGATCCTAAAAATGAGTTGGTGCATTTGTACGAAATTCGCGATGCACTTTCCAAAAATTTTAGTTCAGAGAATGCTGCAATTGCACAGTTAGGCATCACGAGAGATGAGTGGAATGATATGGGAAGAATGGCAAACTCCCTAACTATTCAGCAAGGTCGGCATAGGGGCGAAGCCATTCGCTTTCTCAGAAGCGCAGAGCCAGTTAAACTCGATGAAACGCGCAAATTGGCCGCCAGGTGGGTTGAAAATATCTTGATTTTCTAGAGAAAGTTTCACTAACATAACGTTCCAGCGGATGCTTGCATTGGCTGCGCCGATAAGGGTTGACGTTAGGTATCGCAGTCGCGAGTTAGCTACAAACGGGAAGAAAATATGACCGATCCGATGGAGGCAGTTAATGGACTTCAGGCAACTCTAAATGTAGGATCTGTGAAGCTGAGTTCATGCGAGACGCATGCAGATATCAAGATGTTGTTCGACCAGCCGAATGGAGTTGTCCCCTTTGAACGGACACATTACAGAACTTTGCGCTTGGTTAGATGCGGAGTGGTCAGACAGAAATACTTACAAGTTAATCAATTACGCGTGTTCTTTGCTGGACTCAGCAAGGTTGTGTCGATTATTGAGGCGTTAAGTGCAGCGCCTAGCAAACGTCAACATTATAACGGGGAGAATGGAGATGAAGAAAATAGTTTTAATTGCAGCATTAGTGTTATACGTTACTGCAAACGTAAATGCACAGGCTTGGCGGGTTTGTATTCCGGGTTCTATCGGCCCCGGTGGGTGTGACTCTATAGGTCCTGGAGGTGGACGTTCTATTGGGCCCGGTGGTGGCCAATCAATCGGTCAGGATGGTGGTAAGTCAATACTCCGTGATAGAAGCAGAGGATTAAACACCGACACAATGCGTCCATATCAAAATCCATATAGCAACTATTGAGTGCGATGATGAAGCGACTCACAATGCCTAATAACTCGGATAGTTTCCAAGGCTCAGATTTTATTTCTTACCACAATCAATACAATCTACTCGTGAATAGTATTTTTACGAACTTAAGACTTTAGGTGCGTGTGCATACAGTAATCTATTCTGGCGCTCTATCCGGTACATTTTTATTCCGGCATTGACACCTTGATTGGTGATACTTTTGTGGCTTTTGTGGGCAAGTTTGTATAGATATAAAATATCCTGATTACCAAGAAGTTTCAGCCAGTTTTAGCAGTCGTCCCGGCATGGGTGGCGTCTGAACTGATGCACGAACCAATCTAGGTACTATCGCATCGAGCTTAACCCCCGATTAAATCGATATTCAAATTCCGCCAGATAGCGTGGCAGATGTTTTGATTGAATCGCATGATAGGTTCCTTGCATCGCAGATTTAACATTGCCCAACAGGGTATTGATCCAGCGAAACGCCAGTAGCTCGACGCTTTTACGGCCACCTCCTGTTACAATGGCTTCATGCTTGATTCCAATATCCTGCAAGCCTTTAAAGGCCCATAAACCGTCTGTAATGACATGACTGTCCTTTTCTATCTGTTGCTGGCCCCAGTGTCTAATCTCTTCTTTCCGAAAGCCTTTAACCTTGTGCATTTTTATTCGAACAGGCTGACCTTCTTCAGTGGTTTCTACCGCCGCAACAAAGGGCGTTTTATTTTCACTGCCTCTTCCTCTTTTGCCGCCTTGCTTTTCTCCACCCCAGTAGGCATCATCCATTTCAACCCGACCTGACAGGGGTTGACTGCGTTCCCTTTCCAACATAACTTGCATCAACTTATGTTTGACACTCCAAGCAGTGTTATGCGAAACACCCAATTGTCGTGAAAGCGTCAAGGCAGATAAACCATTCTTATGCTGCGTAAGTAGATAACTGGCTAAGAACCATTTGCTTAATGGAAGCTTGGTCTGCTCATAAATCGTTCCCGACAATAAAGAGGTTTGATGATGGCAGCGATTACATTGAAAACACTTGCGGCTCTTGATCTCGCAAAATTTATCATAACCACATTCAGGACAACAAAATCCCTGCGGCCAACGGACTTTAAAAATAAAACTTCGACACTGCTGCTCATCCCCATACTCAGCCATGAAATCAGTTAAACTCAACCCTTTCTGGAATTGGACTTTGTTCTTACTCATAATCCTTCTCCTTATAGATTCAGTAGTTGTATTATCTATTCCGAGTTCAATACTGGCTGAAGGTTCTACGTAATCAGGTAAAATATTAACATGCAATCCACACCAAAATGATTAAGCTGGCTAGAACATGATACACATCTTGAACAAACGCAATTCTATATCAGACTTGATATTTTTATGGGGCACTAGTGGGACACTCACAGAAAAAATACTAGCAAAAACCACAACAAATGGCAATAACAGAAAAGCATTAACTATTTGATATAATTGTCTTAGTTTGTTGTCATGTGTTGTGAGTTATTCATTGCACTTGATTTGTAATCAGAAGGTCCCGAGTTCGATTCTTGGTGTCGGCACCACTCATGTTTTATTATTAAATACAGTAGTTTATGCATATCTCTATGTGGGTTTTTACGATTTGCATTATGTTAACCATACTCGTTGCGGAATCTTGCTTCAAATAAATATAAACTTTTATAATCAACAAGTTAATAGATTTTTTTAGACTTTTGGTTTGATAACTAGCACCCCTGACTAAAAATCAGATCATCTGTCGTTATAAATCACAGATTTTTTTATGTTTTCTTAGAAGTTGTATTTGGATTGGTTTGCAACGTGCAACTGTACACGTATATCTGCTCATCGTAGAATAAATTCCTTTATGCGGTCCGAAGGACAGAGCACCACGACTTTAGCTGTGGGTGAATGAGGAATTCAGTCAGTTGCGCAAGCAGGTGCTGTGCAGATTGGTTGGTCAATTCCGTGAGGAATTGTAATGCGCGAAGTGCGGCGAAGCCATGTAGAGCCACGGGTTTCTCGTGGATATCTACTTAGTCAGTCCTGCAAAACGCTTGGAGACCCTATAAATATTGGAATTCATGC
>NZ_CADEGP010000017.1 GCF_902826915.1 uncultured Nitrosomonas sp. | reverse complement strand
CGTTATCATCACCAATTGCTTTGACTGACTTCTTTGTCCGTCTAGGTTCAACCGTCTCTTCATCCGAGATCGATAATTTATGTTTAATAATCACCGCCCCAATCACAATTCTGGCATCTTTGGCTGGACGGCCTAGTCTTGAACATAACGTCTTATAGTAACTCTCGGACAATTCATCCCACGGTAGACAATCTCTCAGTTTTACCCAGCGATTATTGGGATCTAGAATCATGCCCGGCGGTGTATCAAATCCTTCGAGTGGCAGTTGCTTTTGGCTGATATAACGAATCATAGTGCACGGTTTTTGGTGTTAATTCACATATTTACGTGCACCATTTTACCAAATAATACAATATTGTTAAACTCAATCAGTTAGTTATGCTTTTTGAGTAAGCTCTAATTAGTGAGCACATCGCGCGCGAATAATCCATGAGCCACATTATCGGCTCATGGATTATTCGTAGTGTATTAGAACAGACTTGAGGATTAGTACAGATTGAGAACAATTGCAGCTTTCCAAAGCAATCACAATTGCTATTTAAGTAATTATGGCATTTTGATAGGATTCTCATTAACACCTCGATACAAATCAAAAATGATAATGTGCCCCTATCCCAATGTATTCCACATTATTTCTTAGAAACTGTCCACTTGGGGAATTCCCGTTAAAGTATTCCAGGAGTATCTGTAACTTCCGACCAAGCACTTGTAAATTATCGAATTCAACACCCACCCTTGCTGAAACATCAGTGTTCCAGTTATTTTCCTGAAAATTCTTGAAGTCAGCTGCAATGATAGGACGAGCAGGTGCAAAATCCAGGCGCCAAGGGCTGCGAAACTCAATGCCATATTGTGTCATCCACACTTTGAGCGAGGATGGCTCTTTATGAAATAAGCCGCCGCCTCCACCATATAAGCGTACTCCATAAGGAAATTCATAGGATAGCCTGAGATCAGCACCCTCATAACTTAAATTAATTCGTTCAAATGCAGAGTTTACTCGGCGCAGCAAGAATTCGTCACCCAGATGTGAGCTTTGATGATAAATCCGACCAAACGCTGAAAATTGCTTCGCACGTACGCTTGAATATGCTGAGGCAATAAAATCTGTATTAATGAGATCTGCAGATGGAGCACCTAAATTAAAATCACTAAAAACCCCGGCCTGAAGCCCGGCTTCCCACTGAACCAGTGAACGTCCAAAATTCCCGCGGTAGAATGGTATCGTTTCACCAAAGCTAACTGCACCAATGTCTCTTCCCTCAAAGTTATCATTTACGAAATGACGATAAGAAGCCGAAAAATGAGCCCAGCGAGGATCCGCCAATAATGGTTTAAATAAATGACCACTGGGCAACAAGCCTGTCGGCAACAATGTGGGATCAGTGTTCGTTATCGCTACCGTTTGATCAGCGAATTGCTGGATGGGCTGTGAAGGAGCTGTAGCAATTGGTAGTTCCGTTGTAATTTGCGCTATTTTAACCTGATTAACTCCGGGAATTTCCGATAGCATCTGCACCACGCGTGATTGATCAGAAATATTTAAACTATCTTCCGGCAAAATAATGACTCCATTTTGCACAATGAGAGATGAAATATCCAAATTCAATTTATACCGTAACATACTGGTTGCGTAGCCAGCAATATAGGCGTCATTCGGAGGTGTTGTCTGAGCTACAGCCGCATTAGACAGCATGATCCCAACCAAGGCGATGAATCGCAAACAAATCATTATTGTTGCTTTATTCAGGCAAAGCAACTTTGACAATCAGATTGTTTTCTACAGACTTCACATCTTTCTGGGAATAAGCCACTTCTTCTGCCCTATCAATGAGCTCCTGAGAATCAACCATGCCACTCAGTTGCACCGTTCCATTAACTGTGGTCACTATAATGTCGGATAGCTCAAGCAATGGATCATTCACAATTGCCGCCTGTACATTTGAAGTAATAACCGAGTCATCGAGGTACTGAATACTTTCTTCGACCTGATCCGCTATCGAATTACGTGCTTCGCTAACTTCTTTACCGACTTGCTCTGTAATTTGCTCCATTTTTTGTTCGGCATTCTCAACTGAGCGATCAATATTTTCTCCCATTTTCTCCGCTGTTCCCTCTTGCTCGCAACCTGCCAAACCAAAAAGAGCAACCAAACCAGCAGTAATAATAATTCTCTTAATTAAAATGTTTTGTTCGCTTTTATCTGCAATTATCATAAATTCTCCTTAATTTTTTATTTCAGCCTATCAGCTGCATTTATATTCTATTGAAATTATGGGTAGTTTATCAAGCACATATTAATTTGAATTCTAACGAGCGAATTAAAAGTGATCTGTTCGCTGTCGCACATAAGCATCAGTAATAATGATCAATCTATAATTTTTTAATTTGTACAGCACTTGTAAATCTAGTGTTGTCAAATCTAAAAGCAAAGTGGAGAATAAGTTTCAGGATCGGTAATCAAATGTCCAGATCTTAGGAAAGGTGCCATGTCAGTAAGTGACCTGATTTAATGAAACCGGACATTCCAGTTGATATAGGATCAGGGAATACCAGGCGGAGAAAGCTGATCAATTATTCCGGGGTAATGGGAAACTGACACCGGAGCAGAAAGAAATTCGACAGTTGAAGGCGCAAATCAAGCAGCTCAAACTGGAGAGGGAAATACTAAAGGAAGCGGCGGTCTTTTTCGTGAAAGAAACGAAGTGAAATATTCGTTCATCACCCAAAGGAAGAAGACCTACCCGGTTGGCTTGATGTGCCAACTGATGGGTGTAAGTCGTAGCGCCTACTATGATTATGTCCGGCGCACTGACAATTATTCTGAAAAACAATGTCACGAGGAAATACTTGAAACGGTTCGAGGCATAGCGAACTCCAGCAATCATAGCTACGGCAGCCGCAGAATCGTAAAAGCACTGAATGCGTTGGGTTATCCGGTTGGTCGCTGGAAAGCTCGAAGCCTGATGCGGGAAGCCGGCGTGCAGTTCAAACTTGAGAATGGCTATCTGGCAACACCAGTCGCAAGCAGAACTGATAGTACAGCAGGACTCACGGATCGCAATATGCCAGTAAAGAATACCGGCGGCTTCTGAAAATACATGGCTTTATGGGTGGCATGAGCCGTATTGGTGATTGTTTCGACAATGTTAATCAACATGCAAATTACCAGGGAAAGGGTGAAATTAACAATAAACAACCCCGTGGCAAGACCACGGGGAATCGCAAGTTCATTTGGTATCTGATCGAACCGAGAGCTCCGCAGAAAACTACTACATTAATATCACATCATATTGTTCTTGTGTGTAGGATTCCTCAATTTGCAAGCTTATGGGCTTGGCTATGAAGTCGCCCAACTGAGCCAAACTCTGAGATTCTTCGTCAAGAAACAAATCAATGACTTGTTGTGATGCCAGGATTCGAAATTCATTCGCATTAAACTGCCTCGATTCCCTAAGTAACTCACGAAGAATCTCGTAGCAGATGGTTTGTGCCGTCCTAACTTCGCCTCGTCCTTGGCAAGTTGGGCAAGTTTCACAAAGCACTTGCGTCAAACTTTCACGGGTACGCTTACGCGTCATTTCAACCAAACCCAGCGAACTGAATCCGCTAACAGTTATGCGCGTACGATCTTTTATCAATGCTTTGTTGAATTCAGACAGGACCGCATTTCTATGATCCTCAGATTCCATATCGATGAAGTCAATGATGATAATTCCGCCCAGATTACGCATACGCAATTGCCTAGCAATGACCTGCGCCGCCTCAAGATTAGTTTTAAACACAGTGTCGTCGAAATTACGCACACCAATAAAGCCACCGGTATTGACATCCATGGTGGTAAGCGCTTCAGTTTGGTCAATGATTAAATATCCACCAGATTTTAAATTAACTCGGTTCGCCAGAGATCTTTCAATTTCGTCTTCAACCGCACACAAATCAAATAATGGACGATCACCGGTATATAAAGTTATCCGCTCCGCAATACATGTCATGTAGCTTTGCGCAAACTTAACCAATCTTTGATAATTTTCACGTGAATCCACCAGAATACGGACTGTATCTTCATCAATAAAATCACGTAATACACGATGACTGAGATCCAAATCCTGATAAAGCAATACGGGCGCCAAGATAGTCACAGATTTTTGTTGAATGTCGCGCCATAGTCGATGCAAATATTCCAAGTCTGCACGGAGATCGTTCTCATCCGCAGTTTCTGCCATGGTTCGGATGATGTAGCCCCCTTTTTCATCCTCTGGTAGAATTTGCTGCAACTTCTCACGCAATAATTCACGTTCACTATCATCTTCAATACGCTGTGAAATACCAATATGGGATTCTTGCGGTAGATAAACCAATAAACGCCCAGCCAGACTTATTTGAGTAGAAAGACGTGCGCCTTTCGTGCTTATCGCATCCTTGATCACCTGAACCAAGATGCTATTACCTTCGTGAAGAAGCTTCTCGATCGGTCTTAAAGCATCATCTTCCGACCTGGAATCGCGAATATCCGCGACATGCAAAAAAGCCGCTCGGTCAAGACCAATATCTACAAATGCCGATTGCATACCGGGTAATACACGGCTCACACGACCGTTATAAATATTTCCTACGATGCCACGTCCACTAGTCCGCTCAATATGAAGCTCTTGCGTTACGCCTTGTTCGAGTATGGCCACCCTGGTTTCTTGTGGCGTAATATTGACTAGAATTTCGTTACTCATATCCGATACGTATTATTATTTTTGAAACCAAGCAATTGAGTTTTAAAACCAAAAATTAATACGGTATCCTTCACATAACATCCTAAGATAAATCTTTATCGAGACATTTAACAGGCCGTTAGAAAATGTTTTCGAAGCAGTTGAAGCAAGACAAAAACAGGTGGAAAAGCACAGTTTCTGCATAATAAAAGCATCTTAAGCCTGTTTTTAACACCACAGCAGCAATGTGCAGATAGGTTCGTTCTCAACGGCTTGTTAAACTAAACAACTTGTACACCCACTTCTTCAAGCAATTGTATAGTTTCGTACAGTGGAAGACCCATAATACCACTATAGCTACCTGATATCTCAGCAATAAATGCAGCTGCCACGCCCTGAATTGCATAAGCGCCTGCTTTGTCTAAAATATTATTATTTTCCAGATATCGACGTATTTCCTGCTCGCCAATTTCACGAAACCGCACAGTTGAAGTCGATAGTTTAACTTGAGTATTATCCTTGACTCCAACACCAATGGCTGTTAATACCTGATGTGATCGCCCGGATAAAGTTTTTAACATATCTTCCGCGTGCATTTTATCTTTGGGTTTCCCTAATATACAACCGTCAATCGTAACAATGGTATCCGCGACCAAAACAGGCAATACAGGTAATCGCCGTTGCAACAGCCTTTTCCAGCCTTCTGTAGCTTTAAATTGTGTAATCCGATAAATATAGTCAGTAGCCGCTTCATTTTCTAGCGACTGTTCATCGACATCAATAGCACGACCTAAGGTTTCACGCATCATCAGAAGGTTAAATCGCACGCCAACCTGTCTTAATAATTCACGTCTTCTAGGGCTTCTTGAGGCAAGATATATTTGGTTTTCAGGAAACATTTCAATCAATATGGTAATAATTAATAAACGCGGGATTCCAATATTATTAGCGGTCTATCTATGGTATCTGAAACGCGACAGAAAAGTGAATTTAGTGCATCTCTGCTTTTCAATCTCTGTGGTAAGGATGGTTTTTGAGAATGGATATTGCCCGATAGAGCTGCTCTGCCAATACTACCCGAACAAGTCCATGAGGTAAGGTAAACTCCGATACAGCAATCAATTCGTTAGTGGTATGTTTGATATCACTATGTAAGCCATCGGCTCCTCCAATAACAAAAGCAATCGCATCGCCATTATTCATCCATCCTTGCATTTCATTAGCAAATCGTTTTGTTGTCCATTGTTGACCGCCTTCATCCAAAACTTTGACGCGACAATGATGCGGCAAGACGGCACGAATCCTCTGGTACTCTGCCCACAGAAGTTGTTCGATTGGTTTTCCAACAGCACGTTTCTCCGGCTTTATTTCAATCAAATTTACCGAAATTTCCCGCGGTATGCGCTTGATATACTCAAGATAACCCGTATTGACCCAATCGGGCATCTTGTGCCCGACCGCGAGTATAAAACATTTCATAATTTAAAGAAATTGTGCATGATCGGGTAGAGACTAACCCCGCTCGGACCATAGTGCTTTCAAATTGTAATATTCACGCACGGCTGGCAACATAATATGCACGATCACATCACCCAAATCAACCAGCAGCCATTCGCCTGTCTGCTCCCCTTCCACACTGAAGACATTTCCTCCAGCAGCTTTAACCTTTTCTTGCACATTATTCGCCAACGATTTTGTCTGGCGCGTCGAATCCGCACTGGCAATAATGATGTGTTCAAACATCGAAGTTATTTTTGCAACGTTGATTACATCAATATCATGCGCTTTAATTTCCTCCAGCGCATCGGTAATGACCGTAATAAGCTTTTCAGAATTCATAAATCTCCGGTGTATAACCGATTGGATTGAATATAATCCGCAACATTCTCTGGCAACAAATAACGAATGCTTTTATTATTTTTTATCAATAATCGAATCTGCGATGCTGAAATTTCCAGCAAAGATGTCTGGGCGGTATAAATAAAACCATTGGGTTGTAATTCAAGATTACCGGCATACGTTACAGAACGAGATAAAAATTCTTTCCTTATCTCCGCCGATAAGGCTTTATCTTCGTTAATAGAAACATAGCCTGGGCGGGCAACTAAAATAATGTGACACAGCGTAAATAATTCCTGCCACTCCGCCCATTGATCTATCTTAACAAATGCGTCAATCCCTAAAATAAAACAAAGTGCCGCATTATCACCGAGCTCACGCCTGAATTCACGCAGCGACTGAATTGTTGTGCTCACACCGGGGCGGTTTACTTCGCGCTCGTCAAGAGAAAACTTAGTGTTATCTTGAATTGCCAAATGCACCATAGCTGAACGGTGACCTCTCGATGCGGCAGGAGCAACTCGCAACCTAGGCACACCGGAGGGAACAAAAAGAATCCGCTTCAGACCAGCATTATTGAGTAATTCTTCGGCGATACGCAAATGACCATAATGAATGGGATCAAATGTACCGCCATAGATCCCGATTACAGGAAATTTATCGCCAATTTCCATCCGTCTCAGTCTTTTAAAATTTAGGGTATATCATAGTAAAGCAAGCCGCATATCTGCCAACACTTCTGACAAGTGCGTGGTGAAACGCGCTGCAGTGGCACCATCAATGACGCGATGATCGTAGGAAAGTGACAAAGGCAGTATTAAACGTGGAACAAACTCGTGGTCTCGATATACCGGTTTAGTGTCAGCTCTTGAAATTCCTAAAATAGCGACTTCAGGTGCATTGATAATTGGTGTAAATGCTGTCCCACCAATCCCACCTAAACTCGATATAGTAAAACTGGCGCCCTGCATATCAGCGGGTTTTAATTTGCTCTCACGCGCCAATGCAGAAAGCTTAGTTAACTCTTCGGCAATCGCGATAATACCTTTTTTATCGACATCTTTAATCACAGGTACAACCAAACCATTACTGGTATCCACTGCAAAACCGACATGGTAGTAATGTTTGATGACTAAACTGACCTCACCGCCTGACTTATTATCGAGTGATGCGTTAAATTCTGGAAATTTCTTTAACGGTGTGATCAATGCTTTCATCAAAAATGCCAACAGAGTCAACTTCACTTTACTGCCATTCTGATTTGCGTTGGATTTTTTCCGCAACGCTTCCAAATCAGTAATATCGGCCTCATCAAACTGGGTTACATGCGGGATCATTACCCAATTCCGGTGCAAATTGGCACCAGAAATTTGTTTGATTCGTGTCAAGCTCTCTAATTCGATGGGCCCGTATTTAGCGAAATTTACTTCGGGCCATGGCAACAAATCAAGCACCGCGCCGGAACTCCCATTTCCAGGCTTTGATAATTCTGCCTTTACATAAGCCTGCACATCTTCTTTCAGGATACGATGCTTAGGACCGCTTCCTGCAATTAACTCCAGATTAACACCAAGCTCTCGGGCGAAGCGGCGAATTGATGGGCTGGCATGCGCCTTAGAAGAAACATTGTCCTTAGTCGATGCCTGTTGTAGCGCGTTTTTTTGCTCTCGCTGAACCTCGTCCGGTTTGACCTCAACTTCAGGCACAACTTCCTCGATATCCTGATGGGTGTTTTTTTTCGCTGCAGTTTGGAGCGGAGTTTCTGTTTCTGTTTCTGTTTCTGTTTCGCCAGAATATTCGATGGTTAAAATCGCTGTACCTTCCGATACCTTGTCTCCGGGTTTGACAAAAATTTCCTTGATCAAACCGGCGAAGGGTGATGGAATCTCGATGGTGGCCTTGTCGGATTCCAGTGTAATCAGCGAATCCTCTGCTTTAACAGCATCGCCCGCTTTAATTAGGATTTCAATAACAGGAACGTCTTTGAAATCTCCGATATCAGGAATAAAGACTTTTTTTAATTCAGCCACATGCTTTCCTCAAATTGCACCGCTAGAAAGAGATAATAATGCAAGGATTCGACTTAAACGATTAATGTTCTTTCGCGCCTTCACTTTAAACTCAGCTTATCGCGGGATTAGGTTTCTCAGGGTCAATGCCATATTTCTTTATGGCGTCCGCAACCTGTTTATTTGAAATTTTCTCTTCTTCCGATAGGGCTTTGAGCGCTGCAACGGTAATATAAAAACGATCCACTTCAAAAAAATGCCGTAATTTTTCACGCGTGTCAGAACGCCCAAAACCATCTGTTCCAAGAACACAATATCGTCCAGGAACAAATTCGCGAATTTGATCGGCATAAATCTTCATATAATCGGTTGCCGCAACAACAGGCCCTTTACGTCCTTTAAGGCAATTTTCTACATGAGACAATTTAGCCGGCTGCGTAGGGTGCAACATATTCCAACGCATAACACCCAGCGCCTCACGCCTTAGTTCATTGAAACTGGTGACACCCCAAATATCAGCATTAACATTATATTCCTGCTTGAGTATTTCGGCAGCTGCGATCACTTCGCGCAGTATAGCTCCCGCCCCTAATAACTGAACACGTGGCCCTTTGCTGCTTTTATTTCCTGGCTTGAACAAATACATACCCCGCAGAATATTTTTCTCAGCACCAACAGGCATTTCAGGATGCGAGTAGTTTTCATTCATTACTGTAATATAGTAATAAATATCCTCTTGCTCTTGACACATCCGGCGCAATCCATCCTGGATAATGACAGCCAGCTCATAGGCAAATGCCGGGTCATACGATACGCAATTAGGAATTGTTGACGCAACGATATGACTATGTCCATCTTCATGCTGCAACCCTTCACCGTTCAATGTCGTACGACCTGCTGTCCCACCCAGTAAAAAGCCGCGACAACGCATATCTCCGGCCGCCCAAGCTAAGTCACCAACACGCTGAAAGCCAAACATGGAATAAAAAATAAAAAATGGAATCATCTGAATTCCATGTGTACTATAAGATGTCGCAGCCGCGATCCAGGACGACATTGCGCCCGCTTCACAAATACCTTCTTGCAGGATCTGTCCATGCTTGTCTTCTTTATAATACATCAGTTGATCGGCATCTTGCGGCGTATACAATTGACCCACCGATGACCAGATCCCCAATTGTCGGAACATACCTTCCATACCAAAGGTGCGCGACTCATCGGCAACAATCGGGACGACATGCTTACCGATTTTTTTATCTTTGACCAAAATATTCAGAATACGCACATAAGCCATGGTCGTTGACGATTCATGCCCCTCTGCACTGGCTTTCAGTAATGATTCAAAAGTGGATAATGGCGGCACTTGTAATGATTGCGCCTTGGTTTTACGGCGATGAAAAGCACCTCCCAACACTTTACGTCGCTCTTCCATGTAAGTGAATTCTGGAGAATCTTTAGCAAACGTGAGATAAGGTATTTCGTCTATCTTGTCATCCGGAATATCCAAACCAAAACGATTACGGAAAGCTTTGAGTGACGTGGTTCCCATCTTTTTCTGCTGATGCGTAATGTTTTGCGCTTCCCCGGCTTCACCCATACCATACCCTTTAATAGTTTTAGCGAGTATTACGGTAGGTTGACCGGTATGTTTGACCGCCGCTGCATAAGCTGCATATACCTTATAGGGATCATGCCCACCCCGGTTTAACCGCCAAATATCATCATCCGACATATTGGCAACCATTTCCAATAATTCAGGGTATTTTCCAAAAAAGTGCTTACGCACGTATGCGCCGTCGCGCGACTTAAAGTTCTGATATTCTCCGTCCACGCATTCCATCATGCGTTTCTGCAATAAGCCTTTAGTATCCTTGGCTAATAAAGGATCCCAATAGGATCCCCAAATCACTTTGATCACATTCCAACCAGCACCCCGAAACGCACCTTCCAACTCCTGGATAATTTTGCCATTTCCTCGCACTGGCCCATCCAGACGCTGAAGATTACAGTTAACTACAAAAATGAGATTATCCAAATTCTCACGGGATGCCAATGAAATTGCACCGAGCGATTCAGGCTCGTCCATTTCACCATCACCCATGAATGCCCAGATTTTCCGTCCTTCGGTGTTAACCATTTCCCGGCTACCGAGGTATTTCATGAATCGTGCTTGATAAATCGCCATTAACGGGCCCAATCCCATTGAAACAGTTGGGAATTGCCAGAAAGTGGGCATTAGCCAAGGATGCGGATAAGAAGACAATCCATTTCCGCCGGCTTCTTGACGAAAATTATCCAGCTGTTCCTGACTTAATTCTCCAGACAGAAATGCATACGCATAAACACCTGGGGAGGAGTGCCCCTGCACATAAACTAAATCTCCGCCGTGAGTTTCACTCGGCGCATGCCAGAAGTGATTGTAACCGACATCGTAGAGCGTTGCGGCTGATGCAAAACTTGCTATATGTCCACCAACATTGGTTTCTTTATTGGCACGCAGCACCATCGCCATGGCATTCCAGCGAACATACGAGCGAACTCTGTGTTCGATCGCGTTATTGCCCGGTGAATGCGCTTCTTTGCCAGTCGGAATGGTGTTGATATAAGCAGTTCTAGCGCTATAAGGCAAATAAGCACCCGAGCGGCGTGCTTTTTCAATCAGCTTTTGCAGCAGAAAGTGAGCACGCTCCCCGCCAGCACTAACAATAACTGAATCCAGCGCATCCAGCCACTCCTGTGTTTCTTGCGGATCAATATCGGGTTGTAATTCCATTTCCAAGGACACTCATTAAAGGTTAATTGGCTTAAAATTACTTAATACTGGCCTGAGCACGTTCCGCAGCCAAGATGGTGTTACACAGCAGCATGGTAATTGTCATCGGCCCTACTCCGCCAGGAACTGGTGTAATGTAACTGACAATTTCTTTGACAGATTCAAAATCGACATCGCCGCAGAGCTTACCATCCGGCAATCGATTAATGCCCACATCCACAACTACAGCCCCTGGTTTTACCATTTTAGCAGTAATCATGCGCGGTTTCCCTGTTGCGACTACCAAAATATCAGCATTTTTAGTAAATTGCGACAAATCACGTGTTTTCGAAGTGCAGATAGTAACTGTAGCGCCTTGCTCTAATAGCATCAGTGCCATCGGTTTTCCAACAATATTGCTGCGCCCAACCACTACTGCGTGCTGACCTTCTATTGGAATATGGTTCTTTTCCAGCATTACCATCACCCCATAGGGAGTACAGGGTGAGAATGCGGTGTTTCCAGTAACTAATGCGCCAACGTTATAGAGATGGAAACCATCCACATCTTTCTCAGTGGCAATAGAGGTTATGACGCGATTATTTTCAAAATGCGCTGGGAGCGGCAATTGGACTAGAATACCGTGGATATGTGGATTTTCATTGAGCGATTGAATACACGCCAAGACTTCATCCTGTGCTGCATTCTCTGGAAAACTATGTACTTCAGAATAAATACCAATATCGCCACATGCTTTGATTTTATTTCTAACATAAATTGCGGATGCCGCATTATTGCCAACGATAATCACGGCCAGTCCTGGCTTTACGCCTAACTGAACAAGTTTGTCAGCACGAACTTTCCACTCAGCGCGCACCAATTCTGCTACTTTCTTGCCATCAAGAATATGAGTATCCATCTATTTGTCAGCAGCCAGTTGATCCATTACGGTGAATTTAATGCTATACATTGGAAAACATGAAGCATATTTATTGACAGTCATGCTTCAAAGTTAATTAACTTGTTTTGCTTTTTTAATTTTTGCACGATACATAAAGATGCCGATTAAGAATACCGGTATAACAAAAAGCGCTGCCGAAATAAGTCCTGCCGCAAGAATTGCAATCGTGCTATTTCCCGGCATAAACAAGGTTACAAACCAAATTACCAGAAAGGCTATTAACAAACCACCATAAAGCATTATTTTCCGACCGCGGTCATACAATCGCCAGAAGGCACCAGAGACTTGCGTATCGTCAACATAATGATCAAATACTTCAGCCAAGCTATTGTCGCCCATCTCAGATTCATAACCAATGGCTACTGCCAAGGCATTGTGATCATCTTCCAGTTTGGACATTTTTCTCAGAAAATCGACACGCTTGATCGCTTTCTGTTGAGGCAATTTGTCCTGAATTAGCATCGTTTGTAATGCTGCAAAAGCTAACTCACGTGCATCCTCGATGTTCCCTAAGTTTTCTGCAAATTTCCACATTGCACCGAACAAGTACAGTTGAATTGTCATTTCGTAAAATTCTGGCGCAAAGTCATAATTCTTGCTTGCTATTAGCTCAAGCTGTGTAGCCTTAACTTCTTTAGCATGTGCGATACATGCATCCACTGTCGAAACATCTGAAGTGATAATCTCTGATGCTAGCGTTTCCACAACTGGCTTATCAGCAGCGGTATTTTTCTCATTCATTTCATAACCTCGTACTTTTTTATTTTAATCAGAACATTGATGCATATTATATACCGGCTTACCCAAACAGGAAAAAAGATCATTCCGAATGCATTACCGATGCACAATTTGAACCTAATTCTCTGAAGATCACATTGGTTTTTGATTAGATTAAAGAAATAGATAAAAATTACTAAGCATATTCTTGAAGATTCAACCGCTGCCAAATAATCGAGGTTAGGTTGGCTGAATTTAATGTATAAAAATGTAACCCGGGCGCACCAGCTTTTAATAAGCGCTCGCAGAGATTCGTCACAACATCCAAACCGAATGCTTGGATTGACACGCTATCATCGCTATACCCCTCCAGTTTCTTGCGAATCCACCGGGGAATCTCAGCGCCACAAGTATCTGAAAATCTGACAAGCTGAGAGAATTTATTAATCGGCATAATTCCAGGTACTATCGGAATATCTAACCCCGCTGCCTCACAAGATTCAACGAAATGAAAATAGGCATCAGCGCTATAAAAATACTGAGTAATCGCCGAATTTGCACCAGTATCAATTTTACGCTTAAAATTCTCAAAATCCGTTTGCGCAGATCGAGCTTGCGGGTGGTATTCCGGGTACGCGGCCACCTCAATATGAAATGACGAGCCAAATTCTTTCCGAATAAAGGCGACTAGTTCACTGGCATAACGAAATTCTCCAGCTTGCGCCATTCCCGACGGCAAATCACCGCGTAGGGCAACAATGTGGCGGATGCCAATCTCAGAATATTTTTCTAGAATAGTTCGAATATTTTGCTGCGTTGAACCGATGCATGATAGATGCGGCGCAACCACATGCCCTTCCGATTGAATTTCAAGTACTGTTTCAAACGTCCGCTCGCGTGTTGATCCACCTGCACCAAAGGTTACCGAAAAAAATTTGGGATTAAATTGTGCCAGCTGCTGACGTGTAAGCCGCAATTTCTCGATACCTTGTGGAGTTTGTGGTGGAAAAAGCTCAAAACTGAAAGTTGGAGAAAATTTTTTTTGTGAGTCCATCAATGCAAGCCTATGAATTGTAATATTAACACTATTGACACTGATACTTATCACCCTGGTTTTGGGAGATCTTTATCAGCGAGAGGAACAATCAAACCAGAAAAAATTAATTGCTCCTCTGTTCAAATGATTAATATCGGTACATTTCAGGCTTATAAGGGCCATTCTTATCTAGGCCCAAATATTTTGCTTGTTCATCCGTCAGTTCTGTAAGTTTCACTCCAAGCTTACCTATATGCAATCGCGCAACTTTTTCATCCAGTCGTTTCGGTAATACATAGACACTCTTTTGGTAATTCGCGCCATTCTGCCACAACTCCATTTGCGCCAATACCTGATTAGTAAATGAACTGGACATAACAAAAGAGGGATGTCCCGTGCCGCATCCCAGATTGACCAATCTACCCTGCGCCAGCACAATAATACGCCGCCCCGTTGGGAAAATAACATGATCAACTTGCGGCTTGATATTCTCCCATTCATATTTCTGAATAGAAGCGATATCGATTTCCGAATCAAAATGGCCAATATTGCAGATTATCGCCTGATCCTTCATTTTCAACATATGATCATGCGTGATTACGCGCAAATTACCCGTTGCAGTCACAAAAATATCCGCCTGATCACAAGCATCGTTCATCGTAACAACGCGATAGCCTTCCATTGCTGCTTGTAATGCGCAAATAGGATCAATCTCGGTAATCCACACCGTTGCTCCCAAACCACGTAACGACTGAGCGCAACCTTTACCGACATCTCCATAACCGCAAACCACAGCAATTTTTCCGGCAATCATTACATCTGTTGCCCGCTTGATGCCATCAACCAACGATTCTCTACAACCATAAAGATTATCAAACTTTGACTTGGTGACAGAATCGTTTACATTAAATGCTGGAAACGGCAGCGTTCCGTTTTTATGCATTTCGTATAATCGGTGCACCCCAGTCGTGGTTTCTTCTGTTACACCTCGTATCCTAGCAAGATTCGTTGAATACCAGTTTGACCGTGAAGCCAACTTATTTTTAATCGAAGCAAACAAAGCAGTTTCTTCTTCGTTGCCCGGATTTGCGATCACCGCAGGATCTCTCTCAGCTTTAGCGCCCAGAATGAGCAATAGTGTGGCATCGCCACCATCATCCAAGATCATATTGGCGCCATGTGATAGCCCATCAACCGACCACTCAAAGATCTGATGAGCATATTCCCAATAATCACTCAGAGATTCACCCTTATAGGCAAAAACTGGAATATTTTGGGCAGCAATAGCTGCAGCTGCATGATCCTGAGTAGAAAAAATATTACAGGACGCCCAACGTACTTCTGCACCTAACGCCACTAATGTTTCAATTAATACAGCAGTCTGGATTGTCATATGCAGAGAACCTGCAATGCATGCACCTGCCAGTGGTTTCTGATTTGCATACTCATTGCGCAATGCCATTAAACCTGGCATTTCCGTCTCGGCGATCGCAATTTCTTTACGTCCCCACTCTGCCAATGAGATATCAGCAATCTTATAGTCAGTAAAGAAGCTACCGTCGGGATTAAGCACAGCGTTCATAATTATCTCCTCAAAGTATGAACGAGCGCCGTTGTAACTGTACCCGCCATGATGAGCCTCACGGAACAAGCCGTTGCAGCGCTCCTCACCACAGGGGAAGAATTGATTAAGTCTTATTAATAAAAAAGAAAAATGAGAATATAACTAAAACTTATAACCCAGCATCGATACGTAATTGCGCAGCCTTATCCGTGGCCTCCCAAGTAAACTCAGGGAGTTCACGCCCAAAATGCCCATACGCCGCAGTCTTCGCGTAGATTGGGCGTAGTAGATGAAGCGCATGAATTATAGCCCGAGGACGCAAATCAAAATGCTTTTCTATCAATTGCCCAATCTTTTCATCAGCTATCTTGCCAGTACCAAATGTATTGACCATTAGCGAAACGGGCCGTGCAACACCGATAGCATAGGCAACTTGCACTTCACATTTACTGGCAATTCCAGCAGCCACAATATTCTTTGCGACATAACGCCCAGCATAAGTTGCTGACCGATCAACTTTGGATGGATCTTTTCCAGAAAAAGCACCGCCACCGTGATGTGCCGAACCACCATAACTATCAACAATGATTTTTCGCCCGGTTAATCCACAATCACCCATCGGACCACCAACAACAAAACGCCCGGTTGGATTGACCAAATACTTAGTGTGATTACTGATCAATTCAGACGGCAACGCAGGTTTAATAATTTCTTCAATCACCGCTTCAGTCAATGTTTGGCGCGAAACATCCGGATCATGCTGAGTTGAAATTACGACAGTCTCAATACTTTTTGGTTTATCGTTTTGGTATCGTACCGACACTTGCGATTTGGCATCCGGACGCAACCAAGCCAATTGTCCCTTCTTTCTTAGCTCAGCTTGACGTTCAACTAAGCGATGCGCATAAAAAATAGGCATCGGCATTAACTGCGGCGTTTCGTTGCAAGCAAATCCAAACATCAAACCCTGATCACCTGCACCTTGCTCCATTTCTTCTTCTTCTGATCGATTGACGCCTTGAGCAATATCCGGGGATTGTTTGTTAAAAGCAGTCAGAACAGCACAAGTGATTGAATCAAAGCCTATATTTGAACTGGTGTAACCAATATTCTTGACCGTCTCACGTGCAATAATATTATAATCCACAGAAGCGTGCGTTGTTATCTCACCCGATAATACAATTAAGCCAGTACTACATAGCGTTTCACATGCGACTCGTGCATTAGCGTCTTGACTCAGAATCGCATCCAATACAGCATCTGAAATTTGATCAGCAACCTTATCAGGGTGTCCTTCAGAAACAGATTCAGACGTAAAAAGATATTCACTCATAGTTTATGATAATTAAAATTTTGAAAAGTGGCGCAACGTTGAAGGAAGATGGTTGAGAAACTTTCTACATCGCCGTACAGCATAAAAAATATGCGGGCACAAAACGCAGCACATTTATCAAATATAAACAGCGCTTCTATACCCACTCTTACTTTGTATCGATTTCTTTGAGAACGTTTTCCGACAGCCTGTTAAGTATACCTGATTGCATTTTGGGATTCAGCCAATCACAGCGATAATATTATGATCTATGTTCGGTTTTACGGATGCATTCAAACTTGGCTTTGATCTGCATCCTGATGGCCATCATTCATGACGCGTTGTAACCAATTACTGATATCGACAACCTCCTCCCCACACACGGAGTGTGCCATTGGATACTCATGCCACTCGATTCGATAATTAGCGGCGCATAACTTTTCTTTCGAAGCAATCGCATTTGCGATAGGGATTACCATATCAGAACTACCATGCGCCATGAATATGGGTATCGCAGCATTCATTACACTGGCCTCTGTCGCAAAAGCTTCAGCAAGCGGCAAGTAGCATGATAATGCGACAACCCCGCCCAATGGCAAAGGATGACGTAACCCAACATGCAATGCCAGAGCTCCTCCTTGAGAAAATCCTGCCAGGAAAATATTTTTTGCTAATATACCGCGCTGCATTTCCCTTTCAATCAAGGCAGTTATTGCAACTTGCGAGCCACGGATACCCAGCTCATCTTGATGACAACTAAAATCAGAAGAAAAAATATCATACCAAGCGCGCATAATATATCCATTATTGATACTAACTGGGCGTTCCGGTGCATGTGGAAAAACAAATCGAATCGGCTTCTCGGTTAATAACTCTAGCTCATTGACAATGGGCACGAAGTCATTCCCATCGGCACCCAGTCCATGTAACCAAATAATGGCATAAATGGGGCTAGGATTTGTTTCAATCTCAATGGCAGGTAAAAAATTAGTTGTATTAGCTATCATATAAAACAATAACTCTTGTCACATTGACATAATAAATTGATAGGATAGAATCTGCTCAACTTAATTTTAAGTGTTAGGCACAAAGGAAGCTATGAGACGCAGAGACTTTATAAAACTATTCGGAACCAGTGCACTGTCGCTTTCTGTTTCACCTTCCATCGCGACACAACTACTCTCTTCCGATTACAGCAAATGGGCCAGTTATCGTATATCCTACCAAATTGTGCTTCCAGCTAGCGGCAAATCTGCTCATTTATGGCTTCCATTACCCGACAGCAACGACTCAGACACGGTTTTTCAATTTACTCAAGGTAACAACTGGTATGGCAATGCGACTAAAGCTTCATTTTCTACGTTAGGCGCAGATCCATTTCCCATATTTAATGCGGTGTGGCATGGTAAGCAGCAAAGCGATCAGCGGCATGTCACTGTCAACTGTATTGTCAAGACGGTTCACCACGCTATTGATCCAACACTTTACCCAGAAAATAAAAGCCCAGCATTACCGAATAGTATCAGGAATTATATTAATCCAACCCAATTGAAGCAAACTAATGGCATTGTGCGCGAAACCGCACACTCAATTATCAAGGAGAAAAACGCCGCGACTCCATTAGAGCAAGCCAGAGCTATTTATGACTGGATAATCGATAATACACAATATAATGAAAACACTCGTGGACGCGGGCAAGGCAATGTCACATACATGCTCGAAAAGAATGAACTCAATGGAAAATGCGTTGATCTCAATTCGTTGTTTGTCGCACTTGTAAAAGCAACTGATATTCCAGCACGAAACCAGTATGGAATCCGCATCAACGATTCGGATTTACATGACAGTATTGGGCAATATGGTGATATCAGTCAATCTCAGCATTGCCGTGCGGAATTTTTTCTGGCAGGACGTGGTTGGATACCAGTCAATCCGTCCGATGTCCTGCAAGTATCAAAACTAGGTGGTCTGGCACTGGATGATCCAAAAATCGTTCAACTCAGAGAACAATTCTTCGGTTCCTGGGAAATGAATTGGCTGGCATTTAATCATGCCGAAGATCTAGCGCTTAGTCCTAATAGTTCTGGAAAACTTCCTTTCTTCATGTATCCACATGCAGAAATTGATGGAAACTCGTTAGATAATCTGGATCATGAGAATTTTTCGTACAAAATCACTTCTGCGGAGCTTGTTGGAACGGGCATTAAGTTTTAAACACTCTGACATTATGGCCAACGCTCCGGCCTGAGCAACTAGACCCTGCCACAAAAATCATATCAGGTTTCGATGGGAAGCGTTCCCAAGCGTTCCATCAAATAGCATAAGCAATCTTGGCGAATAATCCTGATATCTCGCGTAAGCATAGCGGGCATGACAGGACGCCGAGTCATTAACTCTCCCGCTTTGATTTCAAAATAATAATCGCTGATATCAAGATCAGCTGCGTTGCGGGTACAAAGCGGGATTAGATTCTCATCTATCACGCGCCCCAACCGTGTACCTGTCTTTAATTCACGAAAATTGTATTGATCAATACGTTCTTCCAAACATAAATCGGATACGCCGGCGCCAATGCTTAAGCTGACAGTTTCCGGCACAGTAACCACAGCCACACTATGAAACAAGTCAAGATCGTGTTTGGCAACTGGGTGCTTTGGGAAATCAGACAGATGTAATGCGCCCTCGACAAAAACTGCGGCATGATCCACGCCACTTTTTCCTCCAGGTTTCCCACATTCCAAGGTCACTGCCGGACAAAGGCAAGCAAAGGCTTCAGACTGAACCCCCTTGGGAGAAGTAAAATATACAACAATGCGTGAAAACATGGTTGCCAAGTGCAAAAAGGCATTATCCAAACGATTAATACACGCGTAGTGGGGGTTTAATCCACTGTTATTATGAATATCAATACTTGCAAATACGCCACGCTGCGCCATTATTTCGGTCACCTTCCGTGCCATGCGGTGTTCTGGAGCCGTATCATCTCTTCCTGCTGGCCAGATTCGGTTATAGTCCAATTGTTTTTCCAGACGCCGCACACCTTGACGCGCAGCGTCCACATTGCCTACAAAAAGTGAAAGTGCACGCGGCAAAGAAGCATTTTGATATTTCTTTAATACTTCCTGCATCGCTTTCAACCCGGTATCTTCATTGCCATGGAGCAAAATGGATACAAACAATGGCGCACCCTGACGTCCAGGAAGGTGAATCAAGGTTGGGCCGGGTAAAATGGTATGCAGCTCTGTAGCTTCAACTTGCAGCAAATCCTCCGGCAAACTATTCAACTCAGTCAACATGCTGATACCCCCACTCATGCACAGGCGCACCAGTGCGCTGTCTCTCAAGATAAGCAGCAACAAGTTGCAGATTGTCTGCCTGATATTTCTGGCGATAAGCTCGCTGCCAAACAGCACCGGTTTGGCCAGACTGTGTCCGCTTTTCGATAATGCCCAGATAATGATCAATATCGATTCTATCAACTTTCAAACTTCTTAGACCTTGTCGCGCCATGGGTAAAATTTCCTCCAGCAACAGCGTTTTTGCGTCAGTGGCTCTCTCATCCCACCATCCCATCTGTGCATGCAATCCTTCACGTGCCGCAGCATAAAAATTAGTGCGTGCTTGCTTAAAACTGAGCCGCGACTCGGGTGCATCGTGCATGCTCACGAGGAAACGAGCTAATCCAAAATATAAGGCCGCATTTGCCATCATGTCGACAATGGTCGGACCGGCCGGTAATACGCGCTGCTCAATGCGTAAATGCGGGGTACCATCGGGATCAAAACCAATCAAAGGCCTAATCCAACGCCAGATGGTCCCATTGTGTAGTCTCAGGTGTTCAAACTGTTGAGGCGGGGTATCCACTAACATAGGAAGCAAGACCGGGTGCGTTGCAATATTATGTGCAAAACACTCAAACAAAGATTCTCGCGCGTAATCTTGCCCAAAACTGACGCGATGATTTTCAAAATTTGCTTCGTCAACGATTTCGACCGATTGCTCAAATAATGGTACACGCGTTTCATCCCATAAGTCAGCGCCAAACAAGAAGGGAGAATTTCCTGCCGCAGCCAGCAAAGGCCCGGCCGCTATGATGGATGCATTGAAATAACGAACTGCATTGCGTTGAGCGCATTGCAAGTGAAGCTGAAATGATGTTGCAGCAGCTTCCATCATCACATCGGGATGATGGATATCCAGATTTTCACGCCCCTTAATTCGAATACGAAGTGGCCGGCCAACCCGCCGCATCACCACCTGTTCATTTAACGCGCGATAACGTTTAAGATCGGACATATTCGCAAGACTCAGATCTTTTTGCCGCACAGTGGGCAAAATCCCAATCATCATTAACATGCTATCCATTCCATGCGCAACTTCCTGACATTGCTGCCAATTTTGACTGATCTCCTTGAAAATTTCCGATAGCACATCCCCACTTAACGGCAGAGGAACCCCATTGAGTTCCGCATTAAAACAAGAAAGCTCTGGCACCACCAAAGGATTGTTAAGGCGGGTCAGAAAAGCTTGATTAATTGGGGACGGAAAATAATTGTGGTCAATCAGCCAAAATTCTAGCTCATACCCGCAAATCTCGCCAACATTCGAGAAATATCCTTGAGCTAATTGAGTTTGCAGTAATTCCGCTTCATTCTGTAAACGATGATTATATTCTTTAAAGGTTTGTTCATTAAAATGCGTCTGGGAAATCTCTTGGCCCATCTATAAATCCATAGTAAAGGTGTGAATCCATCGAATACAAGTAAGATGACAGTTTCATCACCCTAAAGCAATGTAGCAAAGATTGGTAATCAGGTCAAAACGATCACTCATCCATGATTTCGCTTGATGACAACTGCCTGCATAGTTCAAATCAATGATGCTGATAATAACAGCAGGATAAAATTTTCTTTTTCAGTGGCAACCATTTTCTTCTATAGTAAAACCACTGTATTCACGCTAACTTAATGGTATTTGAGAAATAATCTGCAAACTGAATTCCATCTATGGGGAATTTCAAAATGAAATTTCATCATCCAATATTCACTTTATTATTGTTGAGCATTGCAACCAGTGGATTAGCAGTCAATACAACACTAAAAGCTGCCGAAGTTGCAGTAAATTCTGCGGGAGAGCGCCTAGATAATCCTATCCCAAACCCGATTCAGAAAGGCTCTATTCGATTACGATTGAAACAAATTGCAACTGGCCTGATGCACCCAATTGGGCGGTTTTTGCCCCAAGCGATTCTGAGCACTTGTACACAAATGATCAAACAGGAAAATTGTGGCGTATCGATTTGACAAGTGGCGATAAGTTTTTTATGGACTTCTCCAGCTTGCTAGTTCCATTAGGAATTTCTGGTAATGATTCATTTGACGAACGCGGTTTTCTCGGTTTTGCTTTTCATCCTCAGTATGACGTGAATGAAATTTTGTATACTTATACTTCAGAGTCCGCCGAAGATACCAGTGACTTTTCCGCCATACCAACTGGTGCCAGCGCCAACCATCGCTCGGTCATCCGAGAATGGAAATTCAACTTCTCCAATATTGACCCGGATCCCGCAATACAAGAGACTCGTATATTATTGACCATTGATCAACCTCAATTCAATCACAATGGCGGCGCGCTGAATTTTGGTCCGGACGGCATGTTGTATATCGCGCTGGGTGACGGCGGCGGGGCCGATGATCGTGATTCAGATTTTATTGGCGGCCCGATGGTCGGCCATGGTGCCAATGGCAATGGACAGAATCCCGTCAATCCCTTGGGCAGTTTACTCAGAATCGATCCACTGGGAAATAATTCAGACAACGGAAAGTATGGCATACCAGTTGACAACCCTTTTGTAGATTCCGACACCATACTGCCAGAAACTTATGCCTACGGATTTCGAAACCCGTTTCGATTTTCTTTTGACTCGCTGACAGGCACACTAGTGCTTGTCGATGTCGGGCAGAACGATATTGAAGAAGTTAATCTGGTTGAATCTGGAGGAAATTACGGTTGGGGACTGAAAGAAGGCAGTTTTCGCTTTGAACCCAATGGCAATGACGCAGGATTTGTAACCGACGACACCGTAGTAGGAAATTTCATCCACCCAGTGATTCAATATGATCATGACGAAGGTATCGCCATCATCGGCGGATTTGTCTATCGCGGCAATGCCATCCCTGCCCTGCAAGGAAAATACGTATTTGGCGACACCGCCAAAACCGGCAATAGCGATGGGCGAATTTTTTATTCCGATGGCAGTAAAATTCTGGAATTAGACCTGACCGATCGCGATCAGCCTGATTTCTGGGTGCTTGGTTTCGGACAAGATGGCGATGGCGAACTCTATGTGCTAGGCAATACCACAGGCACGCCTTTTGGAAGCACGGGCACGGTGTACAAACTGATTCCCAATGCCAGCTTTGAAGATAACTTACTCGAAATACCTGCAGTCAGAATCACCTTGGCAGGTGGCGAGAACACTATTTATCGCGCTCGCCTGCAACATGTTCCAGTGAGCGATCCAATGCGCTTTGAGCTGATAGCCGCTGAGATATTAGCCAGTCGTTTTCGTGACGACAGCGCCACTTTTGATCCTTCCACTGGCAAACTCAATCTTTCCTTTATCAATGTTGCCAATACCAGCGGCCAGATATTTACCTATTCCGTTGAGTTGCAGCAAGTACCTGGGCAGCCAAACCTAACATTCGAACTCAAACAATTTGAACAAGTTAAGTGAAAACAGGTTGCTACGATGCATGAATGAGCCACCATTTTCCTTGACACACCTGCTACAGGTCAGGTAAGTTCCGTCCTCACATTTTAGGTGCCTGCAAGTGCTTTTCTTGAAGGTTAAACGGGAAGCTGGTGCGCTCTGAATAAATTTGAGCAATGCCAGCACTGCCCCCGCAACGGTAAATGAGTAAACCATCTGCTTTATGCCACTGTACGACAACACGGGAAGGCGCAGATCTGGAATTTATTCCGCTCATAAGTCCGGAGACCGGCCTGAAGTAAACATACTACGGTGTTGCGGAGGGCAATCAGTGGCATTTCGGTTAGCTTTCCTACAAGCTGTTCTGTTTGTCCATTTTCCGATTCTTCTCTGCATGCCTTAATTTTTAAATTTGACAACGCGCGGGTGTGCGCGAAGGAACCAGATCATGCAAAAATGCCACCTTCCGGCACTGGCCATGCTATGGTTGGGTATAACAACATCGATATTCGCAGCGAATGCGGATCATCAGGAAAAACCGGTTATTGTTACCGCAACACGCACAGCGCAGACTGCCGATGCTGCACTGGCTTCGGTAACAGTGATTACCCGCAAAGACATTGAGCGTCAACAGGCACGCTCGATTCAAGACTTATTTCGCGGTGTGCCAGGTGTTAACGTAGTCAATCAGGGCGGAGCCGGTAAAGCAACCTTTATTCAAATGCGTGGCACCGAGTCGGATCAAGTTCTGGTAATGATCGACAACATCAAGGTTGGATCCGCCACGTCTGGCACGACCGCGTTTGAAAACATTCCAATTGAACAGATTGAACGGATAGAGATTGTGCGCGGTCCACGCTCAAGTCTTTATGGTTCCGAGGCTATTGGTGGCGTCATTCATATCTTTACACGCAAAGGTGATGGCTCCGGATTGAAGCAGAATTTTGGTTTTGGTGGCGGCAGTTTCGGCACACTGGAAGGCTCTACAGGTTTGTCGTATGGCGGCAAACAGGGCTGGTTTAATATGACTGCCAGCGGTATTGGAACCCAAGGATTTAATGCCTGTAGCGGTTCTAGCAGTGCTGGCTGTTTTATTAATGAACCTCAACCTGATCGGGATGGCTATCGCAATGTCGCCGGTTCTGCGCGCGCTGGATATCGCTTCCAGAATGGATTAGAAATCGATGGTAGTTTTATGCAATCTGCCGGAAATTCACAATTTGATGGCAGTTTCGCCAACAAAGCCGTTTTAATGCAGCAGGTTCTGGGCGGTACAGCACGATACTCCCCGCTAGATTTCTGGCGCATTAATCTGATTGGTGGCCGTAGCAGGGAGGATTCAGACAATTTTCTTAATACTGCTACGCTTGGCACGACATTTCAAAACCGATTTAATACAATACGCGATACCATTTCAGTGCTAAATGACTTCACCGTGAATCCCAATCACTTGCTGACTATCGGCATGGATTATCAGAAAGACCATGTCAAAAGCACCGAAGCGTTTACCGTACATTCGCGTAACAACTGGGGTGTTTTTGCACAACATCAGGCCACTATTGCTAAACATGATTTCCAGCTATCATTGCGACATGATGATAATCAGCAATTTGGCAGTCGAGTGACAGGCGGAGCTGGCTGGGGCTACCCGCTTACGGAAAATACCCGCTTACTCTTTAATTTCGGCAGTGCCTTTAAAGCTCCAACGTTCAACGAGTTGTATTATCCTTTTTCCAGCAATCCCAATCTGCGCCCGGAGGATTCGCGCAGCTATGAGTTTGGCATTCGTGGCAAAATGGATTGGGGCAATTGGTCGTTAAATCTGTTTGAAACCCATATTAAACATCTGATCGCATTTGATGCCGAAACTTTTGCACCGGTTAATGTTGACAAAGCGCGTATCCGCGGATTTGAAGGTATATTCAGCACACAGATCAAAGGCTGGCAATTCAATACTAACCTGACACTCCTAAATCCAGAAGATCGTTCGTCCGGGCTAAATCGCGGCAATATATTACCACGGCGTGCCGAACAATCATTTCGAGTCGATGCAGATCGCCAGTTCGGTCAGTACACAATGGGTGCGATGCTATTGGTCGAAGGTCAGCGCTACGATAATCTCGCCAATACCCGCAAATTGGACAGTTATGTTAAATTTGATCTTCGCGCTGAATATATCTTTAATAGACATTGGCGTTTGCAGGGGCGTATTGAAAACTTATTTAATGAGCGCTATGAAACAGCAGCATTCTATAATCAGCCTGGGCGAAATTTCTTTGCCATGGTACGTTATCAACCTTAATTAAGGAGTCAATTATGTTGACTTTATCTACTCGCAGTCAAATAGCAATTGGATTATTGCTGGTATCTTTGATGATACTTACCCGTAGCCATCATTTTGCCTCCACACATAATCTGGCGGATGCTTCCTGGGTCATTTTCTTTCTTGCGGGCGTGTATCTGCCTTCCACATGGCCATTATTAGGCCTCTTTGCGCTGAGTTGGTGGCTTGACTTTGCTGCGACTAACTGGGGAGGTGTGAGTGATTATTGTTTGACTCCGGCCTATGTATTTCTGTTACCCGCGTACGCTTCCTTATGGTTGTCTGGTCGCTGGTATACCCAACGATATCAGTTCGCATCAAGCACTCTAATGCCACTTTCTATCAGTGTCATCGTCGGTTTAATCTTATGCGGACTATTCTCTAGTGGTGGTTTTTATTTCTTTTCCGGCCACATTACAGAAACAAATCTCAATGAATTCGGCGACCAACTAATCAAATACTTACCGCTCTATATCGAAACATTCGTGTTCTACCTGGGTGTCGCTGTTTTAATTCACACGCTATTTACGTTGATCTCTCAGCAATTCAATTCAAACAACACCACAGGGTGACAACATGGTCGAGTCCGACCACACAAAGCGTTATCGTACACGTATGCAACGTAAAAAAGAAGTTATTGATGAGGCAATAGCACGCGCGGATCGTGAACAAGGCTTACTGCTGATTCTAACAGGAAACGGCAAAGGCAAATCCAGTTCGGCCTTTGGCATGCTCGCACGAGCACTCGGACATGGTATGCGGGTAGGCGTTGCGCAATTTATCAAAGGCCGTTCGGATACAGGCGAAGAAGCATTCTTCAGCAAACAAGATAATGTCATCTGGCATGTATTGGGTGAGGGCTTCACTTGGGACACGCAGAACCTTGAGAGAGACACCGAAACTGCGCAACGCGGCTGGGTAATCGTGCAGAAAATGCTGTGCGATTCGTCAATAAATTTGATCGTACTTGACGAATTCACCTATCCGCTTAAATTTGGCTGGCTGGATATAGCCACCGTGCTAAACGATCTGAGAAATCGCCCGAGCATGCAGCATGTTGTCATTACCGGACGGGCTGCGCCTGACGCGTTATGTGAAATGGCGGATACGGTCACTGAAATGGCCGACGTTAAACATGCTTTTCGTGCCGGTATCCAGGCACAGAAAGGTATCGATCTATAAAAACGTGCTATCTCGCACCACTAACTCTATAGGAAGTCTCTAGTGAATGAGTTATTGCTGACTAAATGTATTAACAAAATCCAAAACTTCTTGTATATGCCCAGGTACTTTAACTCCGCGCCATTCTTTTCTCAAAATACCCTGTGTATCAATTACAAAAGTACTTCGCTCAATGCCGCGAACTTGTTTGCCATACATATTCTTCATTTTCATTACACCAAACAAATCACACACTTTCTCGTCTGCATCACTTAGTAATTCAAATGGAAACTGCATTTTAGCTTTAAAGCCTTCATGCGACTTGATACTATCGCGAGATACACCAACGATAATGCAATTCATCTCTGTAAACAGATGCCAATTATCGCGAAAATTTTGACCCTCAATTGTACATCCCGGCGTATCATCTTTTGGATAAAAATAGATAATTACATTTTTACCAGTACAATTGGCCAGCGAAAATTCTTTATCGCCAGTCGAAGGTAATATGAAATCCTCTACTGCAAGATTAATTTCCGGCATTTTTATGGTACTTGTTTATCAATTACTATTTCAACATCATTGCTGCCAAGCTTAATTGGTTTGCTAAACCCTTGTAGATCGCCACTCGAAGGAACAGCTTGTCCAGATTTAGAAATTCTTGCTTCAATAATAATTTCTGGAAAACTGGACATTTTCATTGTAGGCATCATTGCCATATCGTCTGTCAATGTAAAGACTGCTGGAAGATCACTTGCTTTCAAGCGCAGGATCGCCAAAGGCATCTTAGGTCCGGTACTCGCTCGCGCATAAATAAATAGAGTATCGTTAGGTGCCGCTTTCGTAGCCAATTCAGGTTTAATGTTTACCTGTCCAGAAACTGAAAGCGCAATTGTTTCTGTTGTACCAACCACGGTATTATTAACTGGCTGAATATCTGTTTGCGTCACTGATTCATTCACCGCAATTGACTGTTCCGAAGCACCTTCTTTCCCGCCTGAAGACAATAGTTTGGCTTCAGCAATGCTATCCTTGACAGATTTTGCCAGCGGAGAATCAGGAGGTATAGTCTCCAGCAATTTTTCCCAATGTACCGAGGCTTCATTGTATTTTTCTTGCTCAAATTCCGCATGACCTGCCAGTGCTAAAGCTGGCGGGAATTCTGGATCAATCCTAAGTGCCTCATAAAGCAATTCGGTCGGTTTTCCAGCCAGAGTTCCTTGATTTTTAAGTCCCAACACACGTGCATAGTCACTCAAAATTTGTGGATTACTAGGCACCAATTCCGCCAGTTTTGCGTACGTATTACTCGCTTCCGTATAGCGTTCCATTGCTGTGTAGGTACGGCCCAACATCACCCAACCTTCGATATCCTCTGGATTATTACTCAGCCGAGCAATTAGGGTTTCCAGCGCAGCCGAGAAATCATGACCTGCAAGATCTTCGCCACCGCTGCCACGATTCATTTGTGTTGCACTGGCAAGCTGTTCCTGCGGCAATAATCCGCGCGTATCACCGATGTTTAAATACAAAAAAACTGCGCCTAATGGTAGCATCAACGCAATCACCGTCGAAAGCGCAATATTATAAATTTTTTTATTTTTCTGAATAACTACTTCTTCATGTTCAGTTACATCCTGCAACATACGTTGCTGCAGTTCCTGCTTGCTCTTGTCATATTGTTCTTGACTTAAGATATCGTTTTCCAAGTCTTTATCGAGCTCAACGAGCTGATCACGATAAACCGTAATGTTAACCGCATCATGCTCTAAGTTTTTAAGCTGCGTGTCTTTATTCCGTAATAGCGTTGGAATAATAAATAATAGCGCTGTTACAATGAAAATTCCAGAAATAATCCAAAAAGCCGTCATACGTTCTTACCTTTTTTATCCTCATTCAGTAACGCTTCCGCTTCTTTAAGCTGCTCTTGCGAAAGCGATACATCTTCTATTTGTAAACGTCGACGCTTCAAATAAACAATCAACGAACCTAATCCGATCGCAAACAAAATAGCCGGACCAAACCATAACAGGATTGTCGTCGGCTTCATGGGAGGATTATAAAGAACGAAATCCCCATATCGATCAACTAGAAACTGCACAATTTCTTTATCCGTTTTGTTGTCCTTTATTTGCTCACGAATTTCACGACGAATATCATTAGAAAATTCCGCTCTGGAGTCTGCAATGGACTCGTTCTGACAAACCAAGCAGCGTAAGTCTACGGTCAACGCCAGCATTCTTTTTTCAATATCTGGATCTTCAGCGACAGGTATAGCTTCTTTTGCCCATGTGCTAAGTGGAAAAACTGAGAACAGTACAAAAATAAAAATAGTAACTTTTACTACATCACTGAATTGACGCATCATGAAGAATGGACCCTTACATTTAACTTACAAGCTCTTATGCCTGATTTTGTAATTCTTTAATTAGAGGAAGAATTGTTTTTTCTAGTGAATCTACTGTCACCGGCCCAATTTGCTTGTGCCTGATAATTCCTTGCTTATCGATTACATAAGTTTCCGGAACGCCATAAACGCCATAATTAATTCCAACCTTTCCATCAGTATCTACAATACTTATAGCATAAGGGTCGCCGTAGCGTTTTAACCATTGCAATGCTGTATTACGTTCATCTTTATAATTAAGACCGTAAATTGGAATAATTCCCGAATTAGCCAATTGCACCAACAAAGGATGTTCGTCTCGACACGCAACACACCAAGACGCCCACACATTAAGCATCCAGACCTTGCCGAGATTATCCTCTGAAGACATTATTTTATCGGACTCATGCAGTTGGTTAAGCTGAAATTTTGGTGCCGGTTTATCTATCAGCGGCGAAGGCACTTGCCGAGGATTTAATGTCAAACCAACTAGCAAAAAAACTGCTAACACTATGAAAATAGCTAAGGGCATCAAATACCGCATCATACTTTAGTTGTCTCCGTAGCCAACTCAACTTTAGTTGTTGCAGATGCAACTGCTGCAGGAGTACCTTCCGCTTGCTTTTCTGACTCAACAACGCTCGCAGCTGTAGATTCCTTTTTAGTAATCTTCAAACGATAACGGCGATCGGTGATTGAAGTAATACCACCCATTGCCATCAATATACACCCAAACCATATCCAATCGACAAACGGCTTATGATAAGCACGAACCACCCAGGCGCCATTTGATAAAGGCTCACCTAAAGCAATATAAAGATCACGAAAAAAACCTGTATCGATCGCCGCCTCAGTCATTGCCATACCAGAGGCATTATAGGTACGCTTTTCTGGATATAATTTGCGAACAAATTGGTCATCTTTGAGAACAGAGATTTCACCTCTGACTGCCTTATAGTTTGGACCGACAACATCACTGGTGCCATTAAACTGAAAAACATAACCACCAACGGTCACTTTACTACCAATTTCCATACGCACATCTTTTTCAGTTTCATAGCTGTTTACTAACGTTACGCCAATAATAAATATCGCCACTCCAATATGTGCGCAATGCATTCCGTAATAACTTCTTGATTGCTTAGATAGCTTAGTCAATAAACTGCCCTCACCAGAGTTATTCAGACGATGTTTTACATTAACAAATGCGCAAACAATAATCCAGAATGCTAACAATAAGCCAAAACTCACCATTGGTTTCCATTCGCCCATAAAGAATGGCGTAATCAGAGCAGAAACCACACTAATCCCAAATGCCCAGCGTAACCGAATAGCTAACGCAGGCAAACTCATTTGCTTCCAACGTGAAATAGGCCCAACACCAATCAAGAAAATCGCTGGCGTCATGATAGGCACAAAAACCGCTTCAAAGAATGGAGGGCCTACCGATAGCTTACCAAAACCAAGAGCATCGATAATCAATGGGTAAAGTGTTCCCAGCAACACGCTTGCCGCTGCAACCAGCAACAATATATTATTGGCCAACAACATTGATTCGCGTGAGAGTATATCAAATTTACCTCCTAAGCCTACCTTTGGCGCACGCCATGCAAACAATAACAAAGCACAACTAATCACAATCACAAGAAAAGCGAGAATAAATACACCACGCGCAGGGTCGGTTGCAAATGCATGAACCGAAGTTAGAACTCCTGATCGCACCAAAAATGTTCCCAGCAAACTCAGCGCAAATGTACTAATTGCCAATAAAACTGTCCAACTTTTGAAACTACCCCGCTTTTCAGTAACCGCCAGTGAATGAACTAAAGCCGTACCGACTAACCACGGTAGAAACGATGCGTTCTCTACTGGATCCCAAAACCACCAACCACCCCAACCTAATTCATAGTATGCCCACCAGCTACCGAGCATAATCCCAATCGTTAGAAATACCCAAGCAATAATCGTCCACGGTCGTGACCAGCGCGCCCAAGTTGCATCCAGCTTTCCACTCAATAATGCAGCGATAGCAAAAGCAAAAGCAACAGAAAACCCCACATACCCCATATAGAGCATAGGTGGGTGCACTACCATACCAAAATCTTGCAACAGAGGATTTAAATCGCTTCCTTCCGTCGCAGCGGGTAATAGACGATCAAAAGGATTTGAGGTAAATAACATGAATACCAAGAAACCAATACTAACAAGACCTAAAACCCCAATGACTCTTGCGACAACATCATCTGGTAACTGTTTGCTAAAAACACTGACCGCAACAGACCAACTGGCGAGCATCAAAACCCATAACAATAAAGAACCTTCGTGAGACCCCCACGTTGCTGCCAATCGAAAATGAAATGGCAATTCGGTATTCGAATTATTAGCTACGTTCAGAACAGAAAAATCACTACTGATAAAGGAATATGCCAAACAAAAGAATGCAATCAGTACAAATACAAATTGCCCCTGAACGACTGGTTTTGCCAATGCTATCCAAGAAGGAATGCCACGCGCCGCACCAATAATAGGCAACGTTCCTTGTAAAGTGGCTAAGAGGAGAGCAAGTATTAAAGAAAAATTACCAATTTCTGGAATCATGATTTTATTTATTTAAAAATTAAAAATTAAAAATTAAAAATTATTCAGGATTAAAAATTGAACTTCCCAGAGAAGATTAACTTTTCTGGGAAAACTTTATTGCACCAGAGATGCTTTTTGTGCTTTAGCAGCCCTCTCTAGGGCTTCGGCAGCTTCAGGTGGCATATAGTTTTCATCGTGCTTGGCAAGGACTTCATCAGCCAAAAAAATACCTGCATCGGATATTTTTCCTTGTGCGACAACGCCCTTACCTTCTCGAAATAAGTCAGGCAAAATACCAGTGTATACAACAGGTATTGTTTCTGCTGTATCTGTCACAGCAAAATGCACTGTAGTCGACCCATCATCACGTTTAACACTGCCTTCTGCGACCAATCCACCAATGCGAAAACTTTTACCAATTGGCGCCTCATTCGCAATAACTTGAGATGGACTGAAGAAAAACACTAAATTACTTTGAAAAGCATTCAATACCAAAATTGCTGCAACTCCTAATGCAGTAACTCCAGAGGCTATGACTATAAGCTTCTTATGACGTGGTTTCATTTTTTGTCTCATTATTATCTAAGTCTTCGATGTGACTATATTGTTTTTCTAAAGTTCGTCGACGATTCGAAATTAACAGGATTTCACCTGCTATACATATGAAAGTCACAACATATGATCCCCAAACATAGAGTCCATATCCTCCCATTGAGAAAAACTCTGACCAACTTGACCAAATCACTATATGGCTCCTTTCTTATGCAGTTCCGCTACCCAGGCGGTATGGCTTTCTCGCTCAAGGATGATGACGCGTGTACGCTTTAATATTACTGCGATGGAGTACATCCAGCTAGCTAACACCATAATTAGCATACCGGTCAACATGGTCGTCGCCATCGCAGGTGCTTGATTAAGGCTTACCGATGCACCTTGATGCAAGGTATTCCACCACTGCACTGAAAAATAAATAATCGGTATATTGATAACACCGACCAAAGCAATGATTGCGCCCGCTTTATCAGCACGTCGTGGATCGTCAATTGCTGCTTGTAAGGACATAAAGCCAATATAAAGAAAAAACAAGATTAACTCAGAAGTCAATCGCGCATCCCATACCCACCACGTTCCCCACATAGGCTTGCCCCATACCGCACCAGTCCATAGCGCAATAAAAGTAAACATGGCTCCTGTTGGCGCAATTGCAGTTGCAAACATAGAGGACAATCTTGTATTAAAAGCCAATCCTATACCCGCCCAAAATGCCATCACGACATATAAAAACATTGACATCCATGCCGCAGGTACGTGTATGAAAATAATTCGATAAGCTTCACCTTGCTGAAAATCGGTTGGCGCAACAAAAAAACCGACATAAAGCCCTACTACCAACAATATTACCGAAATAAAAACAAATACCGGAACCATTTTTCCGGCCAATAAGTAAAAGCTAGCAGGAGAAGAGTACTTGAACCAATTAATCGCCATATTTAATATTAAAATTTTTCATGTTAATTTTCATCCCTAAACTATCCCCAATTTGTACAGCCAGTAATTTTATACCAAAAAATCAGAAATTATATAAAAGGTGTAATAAATTACCCTCATTTGATCTCGCGATATTGAAACAAGCTCAAAAACAATATCTCAGCTATTCTAAAGAAACTCGCAAGGACGAAGCAGCAGCCCAAGGCGCAAATACAATCGATACTAATAGAAATGCGCCAATCAATGATAAATGCGCATCAAACGCGACCCCTGCCATATTGGCCTCAACCGCGCCAGCACCAAAAATCAGTACAGGAATATAAAGCGGCAACACTAATAGCGAAACGAGCACCCCTCCTCCTCGTAATCCTAAGGTCAATGCCGCACCGATTGCTCCAATCAAGCTTAAAACCGGCGTCCCTAATAATAAAGCCGCTGTTAAAACAAGTAATGCATCGGTTGGTAAATCATACTGAATACCCAATACTGGTGCCATTAAAACCAGTGGCACTCCAGTTACCAACCAATGTGCAAACGCCTTACCAAGCACTAACAGCGATAATGATTGAGGTGATAACAACATCTGTTCCAATGTGCCATCAACATAATCATTTGAAAACATTCTTCCCAGCGATAACATCGAAGCCAATAAAGCTGCGACCCAAACTACACCGGGCGCCATCGTGCGCAACATATTCATTTCGGGCCCAACACTTAGAGGAAACAGGCTCACTACAATGATGAAAAAAAATAACGTAGTCAACACATCTGATTGACGCCTCATTGCCAACAATAAATCGCGCTTAATTATCCACATAAACATATTAAGCCAAATGCAACTGCATTATTGATGTTGCTGTCACCTCAATTTCCTGATGTGTTGTCATCACAATCACGCCACCTCTTTGCAAATGCTGCTCCAGTAACTTTTGAATCAATTTAACAGCCATGACATCTAGCGCAACTAATGGCTCATCGAGGATCCATAATGTGGTAGTACAGACCAGTAATCGTGCTAAAGCAACGCGACGACGCTGTCCTTGCGATAAAACCTTAACGGGTAAAGCTTCCCTTCCCCTCAGCCCCATATGCTTCAGCGCATCACTGGCCTGACTAATACTAATTTCAGAACCTGCCAACGCACTTGAAATACGCAAATTCTCAATAACCGTTAAATCATCTTTGGTGCCACTCAAATGACCAATATAGGTGACTGCGGAAAAATAATCTCCGTTTAGCGATCGGATAGAAGTACCACGCCAGAGAATTTCACCAGCAGCAGGATTTGACAAACCACATAACATACGTAATAAGCTGGTCTTTCCACTGCCATTAGGGCCACGAACTTGCAGCAAACAGCCGGCTTCGAGAGAAAAATTGATATCTTTGAAGAGTTCTCGATCACCGCGAACACAGGCAAGATTAATCCCCTGCAACATTGTTTGAACCTTTCGGAAACATAAACGCAAAATTATAGCGCATCGAAGCTGAGTCCGCTTACTCAAAAGAATCTATGTAACTTCGAACATGCTTGGTTCTAGCAGATCTGTTTATATCTAAGGTGCTCACTATTTATGCAATTTTCCTGTAAATTCTGTCTCAACTTTTAGGAAATTAAAAGATAGCTTGCAAAATCTAACTGCATATCAGTAAACTTTAAATCACGTGTTAAAAAATAATTCAAAAAAAAGATTCTAATGCACTGCATGTAGAAAAACTCACTAAATATTCATAATCTTTGTAGTCTAAAATTTATAATTTTACGTTCATATAGCTAATAAGGAGCCAACCATGATAGAAAAACATGATTTACATCATGAATTCCCTGAATATTACGATCGCATTCATGAATTAAAAACCCATGATAATCACTTCGCCCGACTATTTGACGAATACCATGATATCAATCGCGAGATTCTCAGAATCGAAGAAGGTGTCGAAAACACTGCTGACGAATATCTGGAAGAATTGAAAAAGAAGCGCCTATTACATAAAGATAAACTCTACGGCATGATTACCAATAATTAATGTTGATGCATGGCGTTAACTATTAAGAACTATGGTTTTGTATAAGTCCCTAGCAACCAACCACACTATCGGAGAAAAAGATGAAAGCAGTTTATTTTGACGCAGGTGGTTCAGCGGATACTTTATGTTTTGGAGATATTGCACTATCAAGTCATTGCGATGAAAATCAAGTTCTAGTTCGCATAAAAGCAATCGGCATCAACCCGATCGACTGCAAAATTCGCGCAGCCCCTGAACGATTTCCGATCACTTTTCCAGTGATATCGGGATGCGACGGAGCCGGTATTGTAGAAGCCGTAGGAATGCGAGTGAATAAATTCAGACCTGGCGATGAAGTTTATTTTTCACAACCCGGCTTTAACAATCGCCAAGGCACTTATGCCGAATACGTACATGTCGACGCTAATTTACTTGCATTAAAACCACGCTAACTTACCTTCGAGCAGGCTGCTGCCGCACCGTTGATTTTTATCACCGCGTGGGAAGCATTACATGACCGTGCTCACATCACCCAAAATCAAACTGTACTGATCCATGCCGGTGCTGGTGGCGTTGGTCATGCCACTATTCAATTAGCCAAACTGGCTGGAGCCCGCGTCATCACCACAGTAAGCACTGAAGAAAAGGTAAATTTTGCAAAACGCCTAGATGCAGACCTAACCATCAATTACTGCACGCAGGACGTAGTCGCAGAGGTATTGCGCTGGACAAACGATAATGGCATGGATATTGTGCTTGATACCGCAGGGTCGAAAATGCTACAAAGCTGTTTTCGTTGCTTCAAGCCCTACGGTGACATCGTAACCATTCTGCAATCCGCACCGGATACTGACTGGAGAGAGGCGCGTGTGCGAAATATTCGCTTCAGTCTTGAATTAATGTTGACACCAGCTTTGTTCGAACTGGAAGACGCGAAGCGTCATCAAGGCGAAATACTGCAACAATGCGCGACATTGTTTAATACCCATAAATACAGGTGAAAATTGCGCGTACTTTTGCGCTGGCAGATGCTGCTGCAGCACAACGCTTTCTTGAACAAAACCAATTCAATAAACAACCCCGTGGCAAGACCATGGGGAATCGCAAGTTGGAAAACTCATACTGACAGTTAACTCATAGAATAAACGAACCTTCTCTAAAAATATGGACAAGCAATTAAACGTAAAATTACGCAAAAGTGGAGCAATGGAATGCGCAAAGAACGACAGTAATTCTCACAGAGAATATCCAGTCCACCATAGCTGCCCTGGTTTTGAAATTCCGCCCACCACCGGAGATCTTTGCCCTTCTCAGTGGGTCTTTGTTGGTGCAAAAATCTCAGTATAATTTGCAATTCCTTTTTCTCGAGTTATTGCCTTATTTGTTATAAAGTTTCTTCTATTACCCACAATTTCTGTGGATAACTTTGTGAACAACTCTTTGTTTGGCGGGCTAACCCGAATATTTCTAAGGATTTTTCTTGGATTGATTAATAAGTTCACAATATTATTATGGAAAATTTATCATATGGTTACGAGATATTCCTCAGCTTGGTATTAAGTTATTTCTAGTAGTCACTGTATCTTGCCAGAATTGTGGACGATTTAGAATGTCAAGAGAAATTTGCATATGCTAAAGCGCATATCCCTAGTAAAAACTGACAAAACAACCACCGCCTAAAACCGGTGGCTTTAACTTTATGATAAACAATAATAGTTAAATCTTTCTACTCGACTACAATTACAATTCAGGCAACGCATGATGCGCTTCTGTATCCAAAAATTCCTGTAAATAAGGTAATACCAGTGATGGCTCTTCTTCTTGAACAGCATGGCCGACATCGCTAAGGACAACCAGTTTTGAGTTGGGCAAATTCTCATGAAGACGCTCACCTATTGCCAGTGGCACAATTTCGTCATCACTGCTCCATATAATTAACGTAGGGAGGGTCAAACTGGCATAGTTTTCTGAGAATAGTTGTAAATCTGCTGGCAGCATCTGCCGCACGCTGGTGAGCGTTGCGTACTTTGCATTGGGCTTGCTAAGATTCTTGGCATAGTGATCGACGGCACTTTGCGGAATCATAGCATCGTTAAAATACACTTTCTTCAGCAGGCTTTTCACCTGGATAGAATTTGGAATAGCGTAAATCACTAGTGGCCCCAATACCGGAGTAGCCAATATTTTTACGAACTCTGGTAATTCTTGTGGGTAGGCAATGCTGTCTATCAACACCAGACTACGTTGTAGATTCGGATACGATGAGAACAAAAATATCGACGTAGCCAGCGCTACCCCGCCACCATAAGAATGACCGATAATATGAAGATTCTTCAGGTCGTTCTCGAGAATAAAGTTCCTTACCAATCTTGCCTGTTCATACACAGAGTAAGCGTCATCACGAGGTTTAGGTGATTCGCCAAAACCTTTCAGATCAATAGTGATTACACGGTATTTCTGCGCCAAAGGCTCAATAATATGTCGCCAGCTGTAACTACTGGCGCCGAAACCGTGAATCAGAAGCACCGGATCGCCGTTGCCGTAGCTTTTAGACGCTAGTTGCAATTTACTAATCGTCCCTGAATTACGATATTGTGGCCAACCCGGAATATCTTTGTCCATGACTGCACAGCCACCAAGACTGAGAATCGCAGACAAAAAGGCAAAAACGAAAACTCTGATTGGAAAGTTCCTCATTAATTAAAAGACCGAATAAGAATGACCATATCAAATATTCCGCCAACAGCAAAAGAAATTGCTCCAAAAATAGGAAGTACCGCAATAACCCGGCAGGCTATTTTTAAATGCTCAGCTTCCGCAATATTTTCAATCTTCATGTGACGCGGAATTGATAAGATTACATAACTAATCAAGCCAAGAAAGATGATATTTCCAATGGTAAGGGGCAGAAGATTGGTAAAATAGATTTCTATCGGCCCCAATGTTTTCTCGGCACAGTATCCGCACTCATCAATCAGCTCAAATATCAAATCACGCCGCGCATTAATGGTTTGAAAAAAACTCAGTGTCGTGTTTACAGCTCCCCATAAAGCTGCCAGCAAAACAATTGGAAGTCCCAGTCTATCCATCATTGCTCCTTTTCAACCAAGAGGCTCAGGAAGTTTCAGTGGATCTAAAAGCAACTATACATAAAGATTATCACGACGATGTTTAAAAAGAAATTCAATTTCTTTCAAATACAGGCCAGAGATTAAGCAAAAAACTGCGCGACGACCGAACATTCGAGTATCCTACGCGGTTACTCCATAATCAGTTACAAATTATGACGCAATACCAACTCTTCGCCACCACGCCAAAAGCGATGGAAGGCATTCTCGCTAACGAAATCAGCGCCCTCGGTGGGCAAGATATACACCAGAAATTGGCTGGTGTGTCTTTTCAGGGTGATTTGACTCTGGCTTACCAAGCCTGCTTATGGTTGCGTACTGCCAACCGCGTTTTATTATTGCTCAGCAGTTTCGAGGTTAAATCCCAGCAAGATCTTTATGATGGTGTCCAACGCATCGACTGGTCCGAGCATTTGAGTACTGATGACAGCTTAGCGGTATCATTCAGCAGCAAAAATAATCCGGCAATCGATAACACGCACTTTGGTGCGCTTAGAGTAAAAGATGCTATCGTCGATCAAATGCGTGCCAAGTTTGGTGGTCGACCTAATGTCGATACCGAATATCCCAGCATTCGCGTCAATGTCTATCTGCATAACGAAATTGCACAATTGAGTTTGGATTTATCCGGCGAAAGCTCTCATAAACGTGGATATCGTGACATCAATATTGCAGCGCCACTCAAGGAAAATCTTGCAGCGGCGATTTTGCTACGAGCAGGTTGGCCGGAAATCGCCCGGCAAGGTCATTCACTACTCGATCCAATGTGCGGTTCTGGTACGCTATTGATAGAAGGCGCACTGATCGCAGGTGATATCGCACCGGGCTTACAACGTGATTATTACGGCTTTCTAGGCTGGAAGCAACACGATGCTGCGCTGTGGCAAAACATTCTGGATAACGCCAAGCAACGCCGTGAAATAGGATTAGTCAAATTACCGATAATCGTTGGTTTTGATCAGGATCGCGATAGCGTCAATGCCGCATTGCAGCATATTGAGAACGCAGGATTGTCAGGCAAGATTCACATCGAAAAGCGTGATATCGCGGATGCATCTGCGGCGATAAGTTGGCCAAAAGGATTGATTGCCTGCAATCCGCCATATGGCGAACGACTCGGCGATGAAGAACAAATCGGAATGTTATACCGCGAGTTTGGAGAGGTATTGAAGCAACGTTTTACCGGCTGGCAAGCAGCAATCATTATCGGCGATCCGGAGCTTGGTTTCAGATTGGGAATACGCTCGCACAAACCGATAACGCTATTCAATGGTGCGCTGGAGTGCAAATTGTTGCGATTCACCATTGAGGAAAAATCTTTTTTTGAACCTAAAACCAAATCTCAGCAGGAACGCATTGAATTTATCAACCGCCGTGCCCAAGCCGGGCAACCCGACAGTCGGGCAGAAATGTTCGCAAACCGCCTGCGCAAGAATCTAAAAAAACTGACCAAATGGATCAAGCAGAATCAAGTACACTGCTACCGACTGTACGATGCCGATCTACCAGAATACGCGGTGGCTGTGGATGTTTATCAGGGCGAACTAACCTGGGTCAACGTCCAGGAATATGAGTCTCCCAAATCGATTGACCCCATCAAGGCTAATCAGCGACTGGCCGGAATAATGGCAGAAATACCCAAGGCACTGAAAATTCCTCCCGAGCAAGTATTTTTAAAAATACGTCGAAAACAGAAAAACACCGATCAATATGAAAAGCAGGGCGATTCCCGTCGCTTTCATGTCGTGCAAGAAGGCGGTTGCAAATTCTGGGTGAATTTTGAGGATTATCTAGATACCGGACTGTTTCTCGATCACCGTCCAATGCGTTTGCTGATTCAGCAACAAGCCAAGGATAAACATTTCTTAAACTTATTCGCATACACTGGCAGCGCCACAGTGCATGCAGCGATCGGCGGTGCGGAATCGAGCATCACGGTGGATATGTCTAACACCTATCTGGATTGGGCCAAGCGAAATTTTCACCTCAATGGCATCAGCGACGACAAACACCAACTGATTCGGGCTAATTGCACGGACTGGTTGGCACAACAGGCTCAAGCAAAGCACAAACAACAATTTGACCTTATCTTTCTTGATCCTCCCACTTTTTCCAATTCCAAGAAAATGGATGAAATCTTCGACATCCAAAAAAACCACATACCGCTGATTCGCGATTCCATAGCCTTACTAGCACCAGGCGGAACATTGTATTTCTCGACCAACTTCCGTCGTTTTAAATTCGACAAGGAGATATTAAGCGATTTGATCATTGAGGATATCAGCGCAGCGATGATCCCCGAGGATTTTGCGCGCGATGCCAAGATACATTATTGCTGGAGAATTTCTCGCTAAACATTCAACATGCATGTAAAACCAGTTTAGTTTTTTTCAGAAAAATACTACAGCATGAAAGCCTAGAGCTGATCGGGAAATCTCTAGGTAACTGCTACTTCAGGCATGACCTTGTCGCTTTGCAATAGCGCATCTCTTTATCTTTTTTAGTTCACGCCATACGCCAGTGCGAAACTCATAAATATTCCATTGGCTTCCGGTATTTCTGCTGCCATAAAACATAGAAACGATATCTTAAGTAAAGAATACTCCTACATATACCAGGACATATTCAGTACGGTACAACTACAAAATTAAGGCAGCCTGTCACTTATCGCCTGAGAACTATAAGAATATTATTCAACCTTCAAAGCGCAGAAACGAATGAAAAATTAAAAATAACAAATTGAAAAGCAATATTATTATATATGGACCATCAAACGATGCGATTTGTTATGGATAAAGTTCGGGACACAGAAATCCTAATCAATTTATTAATCTTATAGATGGCCGCATCCACAATTAATCGGGCAAACATAATTTTCTTACGTGCATACTTGCTCGCCAGATATGATACGAGTAAAAATAGATTATAAAAAAACTATCATCGGGTATTGATCGTCCCGAGAGTTGTTATACATTAACTCTAGAATCCTGAGACACTACTGACTAAATTCAAGACCACAAGGTTATGATTTTCGTAATGTTAGCAGTGTTAAGCGAACATACAATTTATATAGTCACAGTTATGAATACTGAATGTTTACAATGAATACTACTAGCAGCGATTAGGATTCCAACATTTTATAATATACAATTTAATAATATTCCAGCAGGAAGCTAAGAATCTTTTGGAGTTGTCAAATAATCAATCAATAAGACAGCATTCACACTAACCCTTAGTAAATAATAAGATCTCGCATTTTAGATAGTCGCTCAAATTTAACAACAAAAAGCGCATTAATAATTTAAAGTTAGCTAAAGATCTTAAGCGTTATCGATCATCATCAAGCAAATGCAATTATCCAGAAATAACGCATATTGCTATTTATTATTTTTAACTAGAGGTACTAGAGAATGAAAATTAGTTTTTTTCAGCGTGAAGTAACATTTTTCACCTTTTTCATATTACTTTGCGTCATCAGCAATAACCTTCACGCTCATAATCCACACGATATGGTATATGGGTTAGGCATTTCCCCTAATTTTGCCAATGATAATACGGTCTTCCTGGCCACCGATGGAGAACTGACCTCAGATCAATATACAAACATTCTGCGATCCACCGATGGCGGCACGACTTGGAGCAGACTCCCAAATGGGTTGGACAATGTTTACTCAGAGATTGGTATTCGTGTTTCACCAAACTATAGCAGTGATCACACGGTTTTTGCCACGACTAAGGGAGATGGCATCTATCGCTCAGTAGATCAGGGAGATACTTGGGAGATTTTTAATACTGGCCTTTTCAATCTGAGAGTCAATCAATTAACTATTGCAAAGTTGGGAAATAATAATTATGTGCTTTTTTTGAGTACATTGAACGGTCAACTTTACCGGCGCTCCAAAACAGATGCAGCTTGGACTAGAATACAAAATGTATCTGCGGGCATACGATTGGTTGCAGTATCACCCAGCTTCACGACTGACCTGACAGCTATTTCAGTAAATAAGAGCGGAGGTTTGCTAAAATCCATCGATGGGGGTATCACTTGGAGCAGTATCGGAAATGTTAGCGGTTCAACCGTTTACGATATAGCAATCTCGGGAGGAAATCCTAAAGAGATATTTCTAGCCACTAGCAATGGAATCTTTTATAGCAATGACACGGGTATAACATTTAACAACAAACCAGCCAATTTACCTTTGGAACCCATCAATAATGTATCACTCTCACCGAATTATTTAATTGATCGCACAGTTTTCTGCACCAGTTTAACTAAATCCGTATATAAATCAACGAATGGCGGCGACAGTTGGGTGCTTCATGCGTCTGGGGCGGCAGTCACCGGACAAACAAATCCATTAAAAGAATTCAGTGAATTACAAGTATCTAACACATTCTTGACAGACCAAACGGTATTCCTCTCTGCGTATGACGGGCTTTTCATCTCGAAAGATGGCGGCATCACCTGGATCCAAAAACAAACTCGCAAAAATCTACTCACAGGCTTGGCTTTGTCACCAAATTTCATCAACGACCAAAGCATGATTGCAACATCATACTTCGGTGGAGGCTTATACCGATCTTCCGATGGTGGTACAACATGGACTAACGATAGAACCGGTTGGCCAGTCCCAAGTAGTTTAGATCTTCCAATGAGTGCTTTCGATGTCGATTTTGCTAAAAATCAGTCAGGCCCGCCTACGGCTGTTGCCTCACGAAATACTACGCATATTGGATTTTCCAGCGATTTCGGACAAAATTGGACTACAAAGCCTATTCCGAAAATCCCTGAAATCTCACCATTTTCTGTATATATCAATTCCTTTGTTTTGTCACCCACGTATGAAAGCGACCGAGAAATTTATGTTGGCACAAGGTCACACGGAGTTCTGCAAACACTTGATGGCGGAACCAGTTGGCGTTGGCTGCGAGGCGTCCCCACCACATCGCATATTGTAGGCTTGGCTATTTCCCCTAACTATGCAAATGATCGGACTGCTTTCGCTGCAACTCGCTCCGGAAAGATTTGGCGTACAACTAACGGTGGTGACAGTTGGTTGCAATTGCTGAAATTTGATTTAATCACATTGCGCGGCCTACCGGGACAACAACATTTGTCAATTGCAGTCTCGCCGCAATTCGCCACGGATAAATTAATCTTCGCCGGTACAAGTAATGGTTTATATCGTTCAAAAAATGGAGGCATTAACTGGGTTACAATGACTCAAAACCATATAGGGCCGGGAACCGCCATCCAGCAAGTTGAATTTTCTCCTAATTTTTCTAATGATAGCCTTCTCTTTGCCATCGTTCATGGGAAAGGTTTCTATCGGATTACTCTGAATAATAAAGGGCATATAATATCCTCGGAAAATATCGGTGCTAGCCTACTGCAACAAAATATTCAATTTACAGAATTCCGCTTATCTCCTAACTTTGCAATTGATGCCACTATTATAGGTACCACACGAGCAAACGTTTACATTTCAACCGATGGTGGTTTGACTTGGGCACATGCAGGTAAAGTTGAATGGTAACGTGGTGACTCTAGAGAAAATATCTAACAGGTAAATTACCGCCAGCAACACCGAAGGTATTTATTCTTCATTAATATAGAACCCCGCCGCAAGCGGCGGGGAATATAACCCGATTTGTTGTAGCAGTAGCCTGAGCTGACAATCACCTGATTTAACAAAGTGATGCCAGACTAGAACACGGAACTACCACATCTGATTTTTATCGACATAATGATCAGGCGATATGTAGAGCTTACTCAGAAATTCAGCAATCAGATATGCACTGCTAAATAGTCGGTCCTGAAATATGCATAATCATTTGATATTATGCATGAATGCGCT
>NZ_CADEGP010000016.1 GCF_902826915.1 uncultured Nitrosomonas sp. | reverse complement strand
ATCAAAAACAGCAGGTCGCTTGATTCTCATACACCAGATTTGACTATAGCTCGGCCGCCCCTGAGCCTGGGCGTTAGGTGCCTCGGGAGGCAAAGGATTGGGGTCACGCGGATTGGGGTCAGGTCGCGAATTGAGAATTCCACCGATAGAGAAACATGGGAACAGGTCTAGAATTAAGAATATTTTCGATGGATTGCATGAATTCTTGTTTTCTTGTTTTGTAATCTATATCCGCGATTCTGCAACTGATTCCATCAGTTTTGAGTTTGATTGAATCTCTTCCGGGTTTAATTCCTCGCTCCTTGGGGCGAAGGCTGGTTGAAAACCGGCAGTCTGAAGAGCGCTTTTAATACCTCGCTGCTTGCGGCGGGGTGCTTTATTTTCAGCGCAATTAAGTATTGTATTCCCGGAATTTCAAGTCACTTAACCCGTTATGCTTTATTCGCCTCGCGAGCTTGATGAAGCTTCTTGTAGCTCCTGATTAGTCTTAGGTGTTTGTCTAAGCCTTCTAGCTTCATGCTAGTTTTGGTTAAGCCAAAGAATTTCACTTCGCCGGTTACAGAACCGATCACATTACCCATGGTTCTTTTACCGAACATTTTATTTAGGTTGACGATAAAATGCTCAAGCGCTAATTCTTTGTCCAGAGTGATCTCAAGTACTGCATGAACCGCTTGATAAAACAAGCCACGCTCTACGGTATTGTCGTTGTACTGCAAGAACGCTTCTACTAACTCAATGGCCTCATCAAGTTGGCCTAAGGCAAGGGTGATAAGAATTTTCAGCTCAAGAATGGTCAGCTGTCCCCAAACAGTATTTTCATCGAACTCAATGCCAATCAGGGTTCTAATATCTATGTAGTTATCTAGCTGACTTTCTTCTAAACGATTGACCAAACTCACCAAAGCGTCATCACTCAGAGAATGAATGTTCAAGATATCTTCGCGGTAATCCAGCGCCTTGTTGGTATTGTCCCAAATGAGGTCTTCAATTGGATACACTTCTGAATAACCCGGCACCAGGATGCGACAAGCAATGGCACCCAGGTCAGAAAATTCGGCAATATAAACTTCTTTGCCCAGATTCTTTAAGATACCCATTAAATACTCTTTTTCTTCCTTGTTTGATCCGGAAAAATCCCACTCGCAGAATTCATAATCATGCTGGCTACTAAAGAAGCGCCAAGAGATAACACCCATTGAATCAATAAAGTGCTCAACAAAGTTTTCTGGTTCCTTCACCGCCAGGCTATTAAAAGTTGGTCGCGGCACATCATTTAAACCTTCAAAGCTGCGCCCTTGCAGTAATTCAGTCAGGCTGCGCTCCAGCGCCACTTCAAAGCTTGGGTGGGCGCCGAATGATGCAAATACGCCACCCGTTTTGGGGTTCATTAACGTCACACACATCACCGGAAATTGACCGCCTAATGAAGCATCTTTGATCACCACAGGGAATCCATTCTCTTCCAGGGCGTTAATGCCCTCTAAGATGCCGGGGTACTTCTCAAGCACGTGTTGCGGTACGTCTGGCAGGGCAATTTCTTCTTCAATAATTTGTTTTTTTACCGCACGTTCGAAGATTTCCGATAGACATTGTACTTGCGCTTCATACCGGTTATTGCCCGCACTCATACCGTTACTTACGAATAAGTTCTCAATCAAATTGGATGGGAAATACACGGTTTCTCCATCGGATTGACGCACATAGGGGATAGCGCATATGCCACGCTCAACCAACCCCGAGTTGGTATCGATAAGATTTGAGCCACACAGTTCACCGTCCTCGTTGTAGATATCTAAACAATATTCATCCAAAATGCCTGCTGGCAGTTCGTCATTGGGTCCCGGCTTAAACCATTTTTCGTTGGGATAATGCACAAAATCTCTGCTGGCGATCTCCTCGCCAAAATACTGATCGTTGTAAAATAAATTGCAGTTAAGGCGCTCGATAAACTCACCTAGCGCCGAGCAAAGTGCGCTCTCTTTGGTGGAACCTTTACCGTTGGTATAGCACGTAGGCGAAGCCGCATCGCGTATATGTAGTGACCACACATTGGGTACGATATTGCGCCAGGAAGCAATCTCGATCTTCATGCCAAGGTCGGCCAAAATACCAGTCATGTTCGTGATGGTTTGTTCAAGTGACAGGTCTTTACCTAAGATGTAAGTGCTGGAGTTGCCTTCCAACTGACCCATAAGCATGACCTGTGCGTCTTCGTCGAGGTTTTTAACCGACTCGATTTTAAACTCAGGGCCAGTTTGCACTACTTTCTTTACTGTACAACGGTCAATTGATCTTAAGATACCTTGGCGATCTTTATCAGAAATACTTTCTGGCAGCTCCACCTGAATTTGGAAGATTTGGTTATAACGATTTTCAGGATCAATAATATTGTTCTGCGACAGCCTGATGTTTTCAGTAGGAATGCCACGGGACAAACAATACACTCGCACAAAATAGCCCGCACAAAGAGCCGATGAAGCCAAAAAATAATCAAAAGGACTTGGTGCTGAGCCATCACCTTTGTAGCGAATAGGCTGATCGGTGATGACAGTAAAGTCATCAAACTTAGCTTCAAGTCTGAGATTGTCGAGAAAATTAACTTTGATTTCCATTGAATAGTTTCCAGAGTCGTGTGCTGCAACCGGAACCGTTTTAAACATTCTTATTCTTGAGGTTTTTAGCGGCTGCCAATCGGCGGATTGATCTTAATTGATGGAATTACCTGTTTTTTTGGTATTGCGAAGTTAACTTTTAAACGGCACAAAAATACTGGGGTTGCCGCCTTTATGCTAACTGTTAAGTTTGCAAGCTGCCACAACTAACTATATAGCATCCTAAATGAAACGATATACAGATATGAAGATTATGATTGTACTGCCGTCTCATTTTATTTGGCTAGATTATCTGAGATTTATTGAAAGTAGTGATTATCCGGTTTTGGCCGAATGTAATCACTTCAATGATTCCAACTGCCATTACTCAATCTTTGGGTCTGGCCTTACACTTTATACGCCTTGATTTCTTCATCCTATGACACGCGGCCAAGGCAAGATTTGATGTCATTCACAATTACAACCAGCTACCGCCATTATCTTGGAAACACAGAGAACGCGGAGGTTTTATATTGAAATTTTCGATTGAACTGATAAGCGTCCCTGAATACACACCATAAGAAATTTTAATTTCGCGATTTTGCAGCACCTGATAATCATGCGCTGCAATGTTACGAAAACCGACCATGCGTTTGAGGTTGTCGGTTAATAGAGTATCAATCCATTCATTGTGCGCCAGCAATATGAACACATCGCGCGCATTTTGCGGTACGCCGAGTTCTCCCCCCGGATCAGGTGTTGGCCCATCGAAAGTTTTTCAACGATCTGCTAATGGAGGCATTATAAATGTTTCTTTGTATTCCACAGTAACAACCAACTTACAAAAATCCAGTGCTATCGGCGTTATAATGCATTCAACTTGTATATGGATACAAACCAAGCAATAATCAGGCTTATCTACAACATTGTGTGGCGGCGTCAGGGAGCACAAAATGCCATCTTTCATTTCAACAGAGCGACTTAGGTTTTTTATCAATCGACTGCACGAACGACTTTGGGTAAGGCCATTGGCGACTTGCCTGCTGTCGATCGCTGCGGCGCTCGCGGCTAAACTCGCAGACGACACCGAACTAGGGGCAATTCTTCCAGCCATTAAACCCGAGCCTGTTGAAACCATGCTTTCCATCATGGCTGCCAGCATGCTGGTCATTGCCACCTTTGCAGTGTCATCCATGGTATCGGCCTATGCCTCCGCAAGCAGCACAGCAACACCGCGGTCGTTCTCGCTGATTATCGGCGATGATAAGTCACAGAACGCGTTATCGACGTTCATTGGCGCATTTATATACAGTATCGTGGCATTGACAGCGCTGAAGAATGGTTATTTCAAAGCAGCGGGACATTTTACGCTCTTCGTTCTTACGGCCATTGCGTTCGGCGTTGTAATCATAACATTTGTGCGCTGGATGGACAGCATCGCCCGCCTTGGCCGCATTGGAACAACCATCACCAAAGTTGAGCAAGCAACCGCCCAGGCTTTGGTGCGTCGCAAGGATGCACCAACCCTCCATGGTGTACCGGTGCTGCCACAAGTTCATGGATGGGTGGTATTCGCGCCCAGTGTAGGTTACGTGCAGCATATTGACCTTGCAGCACTGCAAGCATGGGCGGAAAAAACTGATGGCCGAGTCGTGATCGCGGCCTTACCAGGCACATTTGCAGCACCCGGGCGGGAATTGGCTTGCATCAGCACCCGCTCAGGAGAAATAGCAGAGAGTGACCGCGAACAGATTATTCAATCGTTTCAAATCGGGAATGATCGAATTTTCGACGATGATCCAAGATTCGGCCTCGTGGTCTTGTCGGAAATTGCCTGTCGCGCGTTGTCGCCCGCGATTAACGATCCCGGCACGGCTATCAATATTATTGGAACGTTAGTGCGGCTTTTTGTTCTATGGAATGAGCCTGCAAAGGCTGAGGCTGAGGCAGCGGACGAACATATCCCAAAATATGACCGCGTGGAAGTCCCTGAGATCTTCGTGCGAGACATGTTCGATGACGCCTTCACCGGAATCGCTCGTGACGGCGCCGGCACGGTGGAAGTAATGGTTCGGCTGCAAAAGGCGCTTCAATCTCTGGCTTTGATTGGCGATGCGCCGATGAAGGAAGCCGCCAAGCATCACGCACGGCTGGCGCTGGAACGTGCACGACTCGCGCTGAACCTGGCACAAGATTTAGCGGTCGTACGTCATGCTGCTGCATTTGTAAAGACAGATACATCTTCGAAGCATTCGAGAGATGTATCCAGTGATGAAAATCATGACCATTAACTGCCATGAATAATCACTTAATAACCGAAGGTGAAAACCCAATTGGATCGTTTACTAATACTCTTAATGATCTCGCCATTGCAAAATCTCCAATTTCAATAAATTGAAGCATACGAACACCGCATTGTTTACTATAGCACAAGAATTAGCATCTTCAGCTTCAGAAAAATCACATTTCATGTGAGTAAACTCACATCATCTTTTATTCCTTTCGTGAGATTCTTTCAGCGGCAACTTGCTGTTGCTGGATCAGAGAAATAATTTACATCCATTATTTTCCTGGCTCTTCTAAGGTTTAAAATTCATGGAGAAAGAAAATGTTAAAACAAAATTATCTAATTGCAAAAATATTTGCAATCGCTCTATTCGGGTTTTCTGGAATAAGTAATGCAGCATGTATCCAGGATCAATATGGCAATCAATATACTATTGTGACTGATAGCAAATACAAATCTATTACTGGCACAGCCAAAATGGCTCAATGCGCTGATGAAACTTGGGGCGTTATTGGTAGTTATGTCATAATTCAGTCAGACAAGCAGTATAAGATTCAAGAAATTACTGCCATAAGACCCCAAGGTTCATTATCGGGTTGTATTGACTATTTTAAGCTAAAAGGAACCTATTCAGAATTTGCCTGGTACTATGATTCTGGATTCGGTGGTCAAAAAAGTAAATTTGTTGCTTGTGATTCGCCGAGCGCTGCTTCAGCAGCAGATTCCACTGAAGGTCAAGGAGCTATTAAGCGTTAAATTTTACAACTACTAATTCTAAAGCTCGCTTGCCATTGCATGAGAGCTTTAGTTTAGTAACATTAATCTCAGTCCTTTCGATGTTAATAAACCTTAATCACTCGATAATGTAACAATCAAATTAGAACAAACTCTTTGAACAAATCATGGTGTCGCCTCTTACAACTTGCATACACACCATTGAGCCTTACATTCAAATATCGAACGGTGCTGAATACCCAACGACGCCAGGTCTCATGCATTGCAAAAATGACGTATATTCCATAGAAACCTGTACTGTAATGACAAGACCATTAAGAATTGAGCTATCCGATGGTTTATATCTTGTAGCATCACGAAGAGATTGTCTGGAGGATTTTTAGCGTGCTGCCAAATATATTGATTAGCGTTATCATTGAAACATAACATCTCCCATATTCAGGTAAAAACTATGAAAACAGTACTCATCACAGGCGCTAACCGTGGCATTGGATTGGAATTTGTGCGCCAATACGCCTTGGATGGTTGGCGTATCATTGCTTGCTGCCGCAATCCGACGTCTGCCGATGCTTTGAACCGTTTAGTTGCGCAACATCCAGACCGAATCAGCATTTTCCCGCTGGATATTGCCAATTATTCGCAGATTGAACAGCTGGCGCAAACGTTATCCGGTGAGACCATTGATTTATTAATCAATAACGCCGGCGTTTATCCGCCAAAATCGGGCGATGCTTTCGGCAAGACGGATTACGAGGCGTGGGCGCATACTTTCGCAGTTAATACCATGGCGCCGCTGAAAATGGCTGAAGCTTTTCTGCAACTCATTTCCCGTAGCAGTCTAAGAACCATTGTCACCATTACCAGTAAAATGGGCAGCATTGCAGATAACCGGGGCGGTGGCAGCTACATCTACCGTTCCAGTAAAGCGGGCGTCAATATCGTGATGAAAAGCTTGTCGATAGATTTAAGTCCCCAACAAATCACTACGGTGCTATTGCACCCCGGTTGGGTCAAAACAGACATGGGTGGGCCGAATGGATTAATCTCAGCCGAGCAAAGCGTCACTGGCATGCGTCGCGTGATCAGCAACTTAACATTCGAAGATTCCGGGAAGTTTTACGCTTTTGACGGGCAGATTGTGCCTTGGTGAATACAGATTCCGATGGACGGCTCTCGCTCCACAACCTGAATCATCTTGGATTTTGCAGCCGACTAAAAACTGACTATCTACGTCAATTCAATATTGTCGTGATCGATAGAAGTTTCGTAAGGGTCTCACCATCATTGATACGCCAAACACCAACACGCTGAACAGCACAATAGTTGTACCGGAAGCGACGTTGAAAATATAACTCAAATACATACCAATTACACCAGTCACCGCACCAATGATGGTTGAATAAATAATCATGCGGCTAAAACGATCCGTCAGCATTCTCGCAGTCATGGCTGGGGCAATGAGCGTGGCGGCGACCATCGTGACGCCAATGACATTCAGGGATGCAATGACCGAGAATGTGAGCAATAATGAGAACAGCAATTGCACAGAGTCGGTTTTAATACCGAATACGCGCGCCGCTTCATTATCGAACGTGGAGAACAGTAAGGTACGGTATGTGATAAACATGGTAATCAGTGTAAAGAAAGCGACCAATCCGATGATCACCAGATCTTGCTCGGTGATTCCAAGAATATTGCCAAATAAGGCAGCTTCGAAGTTTTGTTTAAAATTACGCATCTTGCTGACAATGGCCACACCCAGGGCGAACATAGCCGTGGTTACAATCCCGATAGCCGCATCCAGCTTGATTTTGTTATTTTTAGTAATTTTGTTGATGATGAATGCAGCGAGTAATCCCATCGCGCATGCGCCCGCATAAAAATTCAGATTCAGTGTAATGCCGATCACTGCGCCGCCAATTGCCGCATGAGATAATCCGTGGCCAACATAACTCATGCCGCGCAGCACTACATATACTCCGATTAAACCGCCGGACGCACCTACCATCAACGCTGCAAGTAAAGCATGACGAAAAAACTCATATTCGATCGGTTCAAGTAGAAACTCCATCAGGGGGGCTCATCAATAAATTTGAGAGGGGTACTGTTAGCAATCAGGAGATGTCCTTCGGATTTAACAATGACAATATCACCACCATATGTTTTAGTCAGGATTTCATTGGTAAAGATAGTATTCGGTCGACCTTGGGCAATAACGCCGCGATTAAAACAAATCACCCAGGGCAAATGAGAAGCCACCGCATTTAAATCATGCGTGGTTAATAATATGGTGATGCCTCCTCTATTGATATCACTCAGCAAATGCAATACCTCATGCTGAGTCTTGATATCAACACCAGAAGTCGGCTCATCGAGTATCAGAAGCTTGGGATTGTTGATCAAGGCACGTGCCAGAAACGTGCGTTGCCGTTGACCGCCTGATATATCGCTAATGTGGCTTTTCAGGCAATCATTAACGCCTAATCGATGCGCAAGATCCTGAATGCAAGTGCGCTCTTGTTTACTGAGCCAAGGCCATATACGTCCATTGGTATAAAGTCCCATGGAAATTACTTCTTCAACCGTTACCGGAAAATTCCAGTCGACACTCCCAAGCTGCGGTACATAACCAATCGTGCCTGGCCTCACCTTGTTGACTGGATAGTTGTAGAGTTCCACCTGACCCGCACTAACCGCTTGGATTCCTAAAATAATTTTCAGCAACGTCGACTTACCGCAAGCCGTGGGACCGACAATTCCGGCAAACTGACCCGCAGCAATTTCCAGACAAAGATCGTCAAATACCACATTTTGTTCATAACGCGCGGTGGCGCCGGTTAACTTTACCGCAGGAACTAAGGGTGAATCAGAATGCAATGTTGCTGGCATCGATATTGGCCATACAGGCTGAATTACCGCCCAGTGCTTCGGTCATGGTGACCATGTTACTGGCCATCATACCGATGAAAGAATTATTAGGCGCGGCTGGAAGCTCATCATCCGCAAGTTGATCAATAAATCGGGCATTTGCTTCTCGGGCAATTTGCTTCATCACTTTACTGGGAAACACTTCTGATCCAAATATTGCCGGCACGTCGGTTTCTCTAATTTGTTTAATAATGCTGATGACTTCCTGGGGGCCCGGTTCGGAGAAATCAGAGGGTTGTACAGCTGCAATGACTATCATGCCATAACGCGGTGCAAAATAGGCAAAAGAATCATGATACGTGACTAACTTACGATTCTTCTCAGGAATTGTCTCAACACACTTGAAAATTGCCTGATCCAACTTCTTTAGTTTAGCCAAATACGCTGCGGTATTTTCCTGGTAGCTCACCTTATTCGCCACATCAAGCATAATCAGATTGTCTCTAATTATTTCTGCATAACGCATGACCAGCTCAATGTTCAGCCATAAATGAGGATTAGGGTGCCCGTGTTCACGTGGAAAACTAAAATCATACTGCCAGTCCGCTTCTTTAAGAGTGAGGTTTCCCAATTGCAAAATCGGAGTTTCAGGCCTTTTTACTTTTTTCGCCAAGTTTAATGTCGGCAATTCCAGATCAAGGCCATTCACGATAATCATGTCGGCTGCTTGTAATATTTTTACATCCGAAGGGATGGGCTCAAAGGTATGAGAATCGGTTCCATCTGGCACGATACCGGTTACTTTAATGTGCTTTCCGCCAACATTCTGAACAATATTCGTGATCGGTGAAACGGTTGTAACAATTTCAGTCTTCTTGTCAGCAATTGCCGCGAGTATGGGGTTTTGTAAGAACAGTGGCAATAAACATAAAAAAAACTTTGCAATTCTTAAGGTTGCTAGTTTCATAACAAGATTTCTCCCAATTAATGCACTAGATTTTATGAAAAAAAAACAATTTATCATACATTTTGAATTATTATGAGTGTTCATGCGGCTTTTAAGAAAATGACACGTAGTTTTAGGATGAAAAGAACGTGAAAATAAAAACTAAGCTGGCTATCACACTGCATTGGCTTATCGGGAGTAGCAGTTTTATATCAATTAGTTGCATTCCATTAATAGTCAACGCTGCGGGAGTTCCAACCCTTAAGGAAATGATTATCCGCGCCAATGCGCGAGAGCTAATCGGCACAGCCAACTCCGCCACTGAAGGTACGGTAATCAAGCAACAACTTGATTCACGCACCGTTTATCGCCCGGGAGAATTACTGGAAACAGTACCGGGATTAATTGTTACCCAGCATAGCGGCGAGGGTAAAGCCAACCAATACTTTCTGCGCGGCTTTAATCTGGATCATGGCACAGATTTACGCATTTCAGTAGATGGAATGCTGGTCAATCAACGTTCGCATGGGCACGGACAAGGCTGGGCGGATACTAACTTTATCATTCCTGAATTGGCAGGCAATGTGTTGTACTTAAAAGGCCCTTATTACGCCAATCAAGGCGATTTTTCCTCAGCGGGCGCTGTCAGTATGAGCTACGTTGACAAATTACCGAAGGGCATTGCCAGCTACGGACTTGGACAACAGGGCTTTATGCGGGGATTGCTGGCAAAATCACATGAAGTAGGCGCGGGCAATGTATTGTATGCAGTGGAGCTACTGACAAAAGATGGGCCATGGGTTAAACATGAGGATTTTAAGAAATTTAACGCGGTACTGCGTTATAGCCAAGATAGTGGCTCGACTAAATTTAACGTAACAGCAATGGGGTATGGTGGAAACTGGAACTCAACCGATCAAATTCCGCAAAGGGGTGTAACCAGCGGTTTTGTTCCACGACTGGGCACCATTGATCCCAGTTCTGGCGGTGAATCTCACCGCTTTAGTCTCTCCAGTGCACTACAGCATGTCAGTCGCTATGGCATCACTCAGTTGAATCTGTATACGCTGCATAGTAATTTGGCATTATTCTCAAATTTCACCTATTTTCTCGATGACCCAGTGAATGGAGATCAATTCTCTCAGATTGATAAACGCTTTCAATCGGCGATGAATGCAAATCATCTCTGGACCAACAAAATTAGTGGAATCGAGATCGAAAGTATGGTGGGCGTTCAATTTCAGAATGATGTCATTGACAATGGATTGCTCAGTACCAAAGAACGCCGAACCTTATCGACTACCCGCAAAGATCATATAAATCAGAACAGTATAGGCATTTATTATCAAAACAGCATACAGTGGCTGGAAAAATTCCGCAGCGTAGCCGGCGTGCGCTCGGATTATTACTGGTTTGATGTCAATAGCAATATCAATGCTAACTCGGGAAACCGTTACGATAGCATGACCAATCCCAAGCTCAGCCTAATTTTAGGACCTTGGGTGCAAACCGAACTCTATTTTAACTATGGCAGCGGATTTCATAGCAATGACGCACGTGGAGCGACTTCTACCGTTGACCCAAAGTCAGGAGATCCCATTAACAGAGTCAATCCTCTGGTGCGCTCGACGGGTTATGAATTTGGAGTTCGCACCGCCATCATTCCAGGCTTGCAGGCTTCTTTTGCCGCGTTTCGACTGGATTTTGATTCGGAATTATTATTTGTGGGTGATGCCGGAACAACTGAGGCCAGCCGTCCAAGTAAGCGGGAAGGAGTTGAAGCTTCACTGTTTTATATGCCGACAGATTGGTTGATGGTTGATCTGGATTACGCGTTGGCGCGCGCACGTTTCAGCGATGCTGATCCAAGTGGCAACCAAATACCTGGAGCAATACGAGGCGTAGGAAAATTAGCAGTAGCGGTGGATAATATAGGCCCTTTATTTGGCAGTATGCAGTTGCGCTATTTCGGCAAACGTTCTTTGATCGAAAATAACAGCGTACAGTCCAATCACACCATTACGCTCAATGGCCAAATTGGCTATAAGATCGGTAACAGTGTGCGCGTGATCGTGCAGGGATTTAATCTGCTCAATACGCAAGCGCATGCAATAGATTATTATTATACTTCGAGACTTCCGGGTGAGCTCGCCGCCGGCGTGAGTGACTTACATTTTCATCCGATAGAAAGCCGCTCAATTCGCGTTAATTTAGTCGCTAATTTTTGATCCATACAATAAATTTGTAATGGTATATTCAGTATTTAGATAAATGATTTTGAGTGATAATCCCAGAGGAGATTTTATGGAGCGCTTTACTATTTCGATGGATGACCAACTTTTTGAGCAATTTGATAAAGTTTCCCATGCGCGCGGTTACGATAATCGCTCGGAAGCTATTCGCGATCTCATTCGGGATTATCTAGAAACCACACGCTTGGAAAAAGATAATAAAGGCTACTGTATTGCGACACTCAGTTATATTTATAATCACCACCAAAGAGACCTAGCCAGCCAGGTAACTTCTGCGCACCATCACCATCATGATTTATCTTTATCCAGTATGCATGTTCATATGGATCATGATAACTGTCTCGAAACCACTATTCTGCGTGGCACAATTCAAGATGTTAGGCGCTTTGCCAATCAAATGATCGCCACCAATGGCGTGCGTCACGGCAAATTGCATATTGTGCCGATCGAGCTATCAGAAGAGCTTCATCCACATTCTGCGACTCCTCATACGCATTGCAGTCCGCTCACCTGATGATCTCCAGTGTTGTCACTACCAATAAAAAGCCCCGCTTCTAAGCGGGGCTTAATCTTAAAGAACAACTAATTTTAGTGTAAATTTCCCCAATATTTGGATCTTCCAGCTGCAAATAAAAACATCCACATCACCAGAACAAAAGGAAACGTCAATGTCGGCAAGCCAATCGGCGCGAGGAAATTAGCCAATCCAGCCTGACAAATAACCGTCAAAATACCCGCCAGTAAGGCAAGAATTGCAGTACCTGTGCTAGGTTTAAGAAAAACCCAACCGATCGCCATCATGGTCAACACCGGATTAAAAGCATAAAGCCCCATTTCGATCAGCGTTTTATCGGCACCTAGGCAGATCGGCAAGGCAACTCCGACAATTGCGCCGGCCAGCGCCATAGATGCACCACGCAGTGAGGTTATTGCAATACCAATCAAGAACAGAATACCTACTATGACGCTATCGGCGAACATCACTTCGCCAACACCTTTGGTAACGGCTGTATACCAAGCTTCAGCCGCTTCTTGCGTAAAAGTAGCATACTCTGCCGCAACTACTGAGGCAGCGACAATGTCGATAGGAATTCCCGGTGCGGGCAGCACTGGGCCGCGCGAAAACGCATCAAATGAAAACACGGCCACCATAAACATCCAGCAGGTCAAAACAAACGGGGACGTAGATGCGGGAATGTTATAAGGTTGCAAGATCCGCATCAATGCAGCCAACACTACCGTAGACAAAACCGAAGCAAGCACCACATACAGCCAGAGTTGCGGAGTATTCTCCATGAACAAAAATAAGCAGGGACCTACCAGGGTGCCGTTAAATCCATACAGCCCTGCATCAATATCATCGTCTGAAAATCCTAATAAATAAGCGGCGACTGTACTGCTGATCACACCCACAGTCGCTGCGAGCCCTGCAGTAATCCCACCTACATATAAGGCGATTAGGAAAATAAGTCCCGTGACCGCATTGCAGCAAAAAAATACTTGTCCGACACCTCTGAATATTACACGCAAAGGTTTCGGCATTGCCTTGTCAATTGATAAAGACCAATCCATGATGATTAGCTCCTAAAGTTTGTATGAAAAAAGAAACCACGGTAACTAACACTACAATCTACTTAATCATTCAGCTTAGGGTTAATGATTAAATTTGTGCAAAGATATTCTCAACCTGCTCGTTGTTTCACTTCTTCAAGCAATCCTTGTTTCACAATGAACTCAACGACCTGATCGACGCCTTCACCCGTTTGCAAGTTGGTAAACACAAATGGCCGATCACCTCGCATTTTTTTTGCATCTCGTGCCATTACTTCCAAACTTGCTCCAACATAAGGAGCCAGATCAATTTTGTTAATAATCAGCAGTGCTGAACGCGTAATGCCAGGACCACCTTTACGCGGTATTTTTTCGCCAGCCGCGACGTCAATAACATAAACAGTTAAATCGGAAAGCTCGGGACTGAAGGTAGAAGCTAGATTGTCGCCGCCGGACTCAACCAGAATAAGGTCAAGATTGGGAAAATCGGCCGTCATGCGCGCTATGGCTTCAAGATTAATGGATGCATCTTCACGGATAGCCGTATGCGGGCATCCGCCTGTTTCCACACCCATCAAACGTTCTGGAGGCAACGCATTGGCGCGTAATAAAATCTCCATATCTTCCTTGGTATAGATGTCATTCGTAATAACCGCCATTTCGTAATGATCGCGCATCTTTTTGCTCAGTGCCTCACATAAGGCCGTTTTTCCTGATCCTACCGGACCACCGATACCTACTCGAAGCGGATTTGATTGTTTACTCACGTGTAATACCTCAAAAATTATGATCGATAAACTCGGCTGTATTGTGTTTCGTGTTGCATCGACAACAATGACAATCCTGGCGCCCAATTCGATAGTTCGTCATCATTGAGTTGCTGTGCATGTAGCGACACTTTTTCGATTGTTGCATGCAACGACAATAAAAGACTCTGCCCGGAAACCTGTCCCAGTGGCACTGATTTAACACAAACTAACACTTGATTCTCGACCATTGAGAACAACATGCCAAGCAGTGCCGACTCATGTGGCACTTCAAGTGCTTCTGCGGCACATGCAAACGCGGTAGGTAAAGGTATTTCGGATTGATTTGCTAACAGTGCACTTAGGGAATCGTCTGCAATCTTTAGATCTGTGACGAGTTTTCCTAAAGAATATCCCATTTGTATTGTTTCCGCGCGAAACTCCGTGGTATCGCGTGCTGCAACAAAGCATTCAGTCCAGTAACTGACGGCTGCCAAATCACGCTCGGCAAATGCTTTAAGCAAGCGCCATACGATCGGCGCTTCAAAATCCGCGATGACATTCAATGCTTCTGAAATCCATGCACGCGCAGAGCTTTCATCATGCACGGCACCGTTTTCAATGGCGGACTCCAAACCTTGCGAGTACGTGTATGCACCAATTGGCAGCGAGGGACTTGCTAGTTGCAGTAAGCGAAGTAATAAAACGGATTGCACAATGAATGACTCCTAAGATTGCGAGTCGGATGGTCTGTGAATCTTTTGACGTGCCGGTATGGGCGCAAGCGGACCATGAGCATGGTAATGACCATCGTCATGATGATGATGCCCTCCTCCCCCATAAGCGCCTGATTCTGGCTCGAATTGTTCATCTTCTTCCATGACAGAAGCACCTAGTCCTTCCAACATTTGCTTTAAGACACTATCTTGATGAATCCGCAGGAAAGCTTCGCCAACCTGGGTTTGCGTATGCCGATTACCCAGATGAAAGGCACAGCGCAATAAATCGTGAGGTGTCTTACAAGTGATCCGATAAGTAGGTTCACGAGCGGCAATGACCTGCACTACACGCCCGTCATCGCTCTTGAGCAGGTCATTATTCCGCAGTATTGTGCCTCGCACAGTAAAAATCGCCACTTCCTCACCCGATGCAAGTGTCGTCCTTAGCCGACTGTTCTCGCGCATTTCGTAAGGTAATACGAGTTGTGCAAACACTGAGTCTGCGTGATCTATTTTAGTATTCAGAGTAAGCATTTTATTATTACGATCAGTTATTGTTTACATAGCAGCTATCACTGCAATAAATGTGCGATAGCTGCTATAAAAAATGACCCCCCCTGTACCCGTGATCTTTACAAAAAAGAACAAGGCATAAAGAAACTGCTAAAACAGGAAGTAACGTTGTGCCATCGGTAATACGTCTTCAGCGCCGCATGTCAGCAATTGCCCGTCAGCACGCACTTCATAGGTTTCCGGATCAACTTCCATCTTAGGCGTTGCGCCATTGTGAATCATATCTTTCTTGCGCAGATTCCGGGTATCTTTAACCCCTATGATATCTTTGTCTAGTTTTAATTGATCAACCAGCCCAGCATTTAATGCTGCCTGCGAGGCAAAAGTAAAACATGATGTTTTGATTCCGCCACCATAGCCACCAAACATATAGCGATAATGCATGGGTTGAGGCGTTGGAATCGATGCGTTGGGATCACCCATTAATGCTGCAGCGATCATTCCACCCTTTAAAATCATGGATGGTTTTACGCCAAAGAATGCCGGTCTCCACAGCACCAGATCTGCGTACTTACCAACCTCTATCGACCCAATCGCATGTGCAACACCATGAGTAATAGCCGGATTGATTGTATATTTAGCAATATATCTTTTTACGCGAAAATTATCATTCCTTGAGGTGTCTTCTTGCAATGTGCCGCGCTGTATCTTCATTTTATGCGCAGTTTGCCATGTACGTAGCACAACTTCACCGATACGGCCCATTGCTTGTGAATCCGAGGACATCATGGAGATTGCCCCCATGTCGTGCAGAATATCTTCTGCGGCAATCGTTTCTTTACGAATACGTGACTCTGCAAAGGCAACATCTTCTGGAATATTGGCATGTAGATGATGACACACCATCAACATATCCAAATGCTCATCAAGGGTATTGACAGTATAAGGCCGGGTAGGATTGGTCGATGACGGCAAAACATTTTCTTGGCCCACGACTGCGATAATATCCGGCGCATGACCACCGCCCGCGCCTTCTGTATGAAAGGTATGAATAGTACGATCTTTCATCGCAGCAATGGAGTTTTCCAAATATCCACCTTCATTGATGGTGTCGGTATGAATAGCGACTTGTACATCATATTTGTCCGCAACATCCAAGCAATTATCAATGGCAGCATAAGTTGTACCCCAGTCTTCATGCAGTTTTAAACCGCAAGCACCGGCAAGCACTTGTTCTTCTAAAGGTGTTGGCAGACTCGCATTACCTTTACCAAAAAAGCCTGTGTTCATTACCAAGCCATCTGAAGCTTGTAACATTGAATGAATATGCCAGGGTCCTGGGGTGCAGGTAGTCGCCGCCGTACCTACAGCCGGACCTGTACCACCGCCAAGCATGGTCGTTATCCCATTCATCATTGCATCTTCTGCTTGTTGTGGGCAAATGAAATGTATATGAACATCCAGCGCACCTGCAGTAATGATTTGCCCCTCGCCAGCAATAATCTCAGTCGCTGCCCCGATAGCAATGGTGACATCAGGTTGAATATCCGGGTTTCCAGCTTTGCCAATGCCCGCGATTTTGCCATTCTTGATACCAATATCCGCTTTAACAATGCCCCAATGATCAATAATAATTGCATTGGTAATGACAGTATCCATGACATCAGCATGATTACGCTGTGATTGCCCCATACCATCCCGAATTACTTTCCCACCACCAAATTTCACTTCTTCGCCGTAAGTAGTGAAATCTTTTTCAATTTCTATAAAGAGTTCTGTATCGGCTAAACGGACGCGGTCGCCAGTCGTTGGACCCATCATTTCAACGTAGGATTTACGGGAAATTTTTACGCTCATTTTTCTACTCCTGTAAAATTATTACGATACAAACTATTTAAGTTTGCCCATCACTTTTTGGTTAAACCCATAAACGGTTCGGTCTCCCGCAAGATCAACGAGTTCAATGGTTCTTTCTTGTCCTGGTTCGAAACGGATAGCTGTCCCTGCCATAATATTCAGGCGCATGCCATAGGCAGCTTCCCGATCAAATTTCATGGCAGAATTTACTTCAAAGAAATGAAAATGGGAGCCAATCTGTATTGGACGATCCCCTCCATTGGAAACAGTGAGTGTTTTAGTATTCCTACCGACATTTAATTCAATTTCACCCGATTCAGTGAACACCTCTCCTGGAATCATTGGTACTCTCATGACGATCTCCTATTTTCAATGATTAAACAATCGGATTATGCACAGTAACCAATTTAGTTCCATCCGGAAATGTTGCTTCTACCTGGATATCCGGAATCATTTCGGGCACGCCCTCCATGACATCAGCACGGGTCAGTATTTTTTGACCAGCTGTCATCATCTCCGCAACCGTTCGCCCATCTCTGGCACCTTCCAATACTGCGCAGGTAATCAGTGCAACCGCTTCTGGATAATTTAGCCTTAGGCCACGTGCCTTACGCCTTTCAGCGATTAATCCGGCAGTGAATATCTGTAGCTTGTCTTTTTCTCTAGGCGTTAAGTCCATAGTTTTTCTCCTGAATAAAATAACATTTCAATTTTCTTAAGTTACTACAACCGTATGATTATTTTAGAAAACCACCATAAGTCAATGATACCTTTAATCAAGTGTTCCACATACGCGGAACAATTCCAGCGCACCCAAGAATTTCTGGACGGAACAAACCCCACACACGCAGCATGACGTGCCGTGCAATCTCGCTCGAATCACCCAAATAGCGAACCGAAATTACCGATTTCAGTTGGGATATACCAACTTGGCCCACACCTTTTGTAACAATCATTGCCTCTTCACGTGCAAAATCTATTAAAGACTGAGGCAGCACTTTTCCAGTCAAAATGAGTGTAGCACAGACTGTTTTTCCAGATAATGTCAAAGGGCCACTCATGGCAGAACTCTCGCCCAAGAGACGTATTTGCTCAAGCCAAATCATTTTTCCATTTCGTTGAATGCTAGTGCGCTGCTTGATTTGTCCGCTATTGAATGTTTCACCGTATGCGGTACGACCAAAGCATAATATTTCACAACCCACATAAATTGCATCATCTTCCAGAATTACTTGATGATCGACGTCGACGTTAGCATTGTTGTAAAAAATAGTTTCCTGCGGCACCCATTCAAGAGAGGCACCTTTGCTTACACTGACTCTAATTTTTTGGTGTGAAACGCGACCATTTGCTTTGTACCATTTAGCAGCGCCAGGTGTGGTTATTTGCGCACTTGCGGACGCACCAACTTGAGCCGAAATTTCTAATTGATCACCTCCTACGACTCCGCCCGGTGGGTGAATAATTACCACATGACAAATCTTTCGGCTTTCTGGGTAAAAAGGTTTCTGTACCAACAAAGGGCCGAAGTGATCCCGTTCCACGAGGCGCGTTGTTCCATCCATTTCAGAAAACTTGAGCGACAATCTTGCTTGCAGTGGCTTGTGATCCGAATTTACAATTGAACCGGCTATAGCAGCATCTGTTGCCTGCTGGGGATTATTCAGAATAGGAGAGCTCCGTTGTTTGATTGCTGACTCTTCTGGATAAGTGGATAGCAGCATAGTTCTTTCAGGGTTTATGAGAAATGGTTGTAGATAGTCACTAAATCTGTAGCTGAAAAGAGATTTTAAAAACATCCTGCGTTGGACCTGAGACTCCGGGTGCGTAATTTAATCCTTTCCTCAGCAGATCTCCATGCTGATAATACGCAGATATACGTGCATTAAAGCCGTCAATGATGTAATTTAGACCCGCTTCAATTTCTTCTCTATTACTGCTCTGATTAGGTTGAATGCTGGTAAATCTGCCGTAAGGCTGAAAGTGTCCGATGCCAATTTTAGTTGGAAACATATAAAGACCTGTTACTGTCCACGATTTGCCATCGAACATGCAGAAACAATCACGATCAGAAAATGCAGCCGTCGAATAATTTGCATAAAATTGTTTGTATTCAGCATTTACAGTAGTAACACCCATATTTTTAGGTAATACCTTTTCAAATAGTAAATCCCCTGTAAAACCGAGGAAGTCACTACGATTTGCAAACGATCCGGCGCCGTTCTTTTGGTATGACATACCAAACGCCAATGCTAAAATATCACCAGCTTTACCATAATACGTACTGGAAGTGTAGTAGCCTGGATTTTTTTCCGGATTCATAAAATTATAGGTAACGCGCGCAGCTGTCAGTATAGTGCCACCCGGATTCGGACCCGCAGTTTTCGAGGATTCCAAACCACGAAAAACCCCCATTGCATAGCCAAGTGTACCGGGAATAATACCAGGCTCTAGATTACCCCAAAACGTTACACCGTCGTCACGACCATAACGACCTGCGCCACCATCGCCAAATTTGACACTAAAATCTTGAGAAAAAAATGGGGTTTTGAATGCATCATGGGTAGCCTGAAAGAAAGGGCCACTCAATTCCCCCCGCTCTGTGGGTGCCAACATACGGCCTCCCCAAATATTAAAATAGCGGTTGTATTCAAATTTGGCTATCGCGTCGAGAATGTTATACGACATTCTTGGATTTTCACCCGAAGCCGTATTGTTACAGAAAAAACATTCTGTATTGACCTCGAATTTGAAATGCTCATTAAACTGTCCATTGAGATAAAGACGCGCATTGTCGTTGCTGTAGGCTCCATCTCTCAAATTACCAGAATTTGGATTTTCCACCCATACACCTGAGCCACGGTACCCTGCACCTAAGCTGATCCATCTGTTTTCATTCGTTTGCACTTTGAGCATTTTTTTAATGGGCGCAGTTACACCCGCCATCGAATGTGCATCTGATACGAATAAAACAAAAACACTCGTGAGTAGAGCCATCAGAAAAAGATGCATCCATACAGGGTTTGTCGTTTTATTGTTATCGGTATAGAAACTAAGCTGATCAAAAACGACAAATGATTTCACACTGGTATTGTTAATTTTCAATTGAGTGTTGTGATTGCCTTTTAACATGATGCTGCCCGTCTCCTAATATGGACTACCCAAATTGGCTGATTAGCCTATCGAAAATGCAAATACAAAAAACAAGTGGCGCAATTCTCGCACAAGAATTCTTATGATGGCATTTTGTAATACTTTTATGATCTTCGTATGAATTTTATTTACAAACCATCAATTAATCTGATGAAATTAGGTTAATATTGAAGACTGTATTCAAATGCTGCCTCAAAGATTCACCCGTTTGCTCTGAATATAATACTTGCAATCGATCTCCATTCGCTGCAAAAAATGCCAAGGCTGCCTGGCCGAATCCATGGCTATCTGCAAACCGCTTGCCTTCTGGCGTATTGATATCAGCCACAATAAATGCAACACGCTCTTCGAAATCATCTCTTACTGCATTCATGGCAACCATAGTGTCGGTGCTTTGAAGTATATTCCCATCATGCACCAATACAACCACGTTAGTCCCCTGGCCTATGGCCGAAAGATCTTGAGAAAAACTTCGTGGCAGTAAGCTCACTGCAATGAAGATCACCAGCAATATCAATGAAAATGTAATCAGTTTGGGCCAAATATTTTTCTTTTCCGGTGCGGTATTATTCGTTATGGACATATTTTATTTTCTCTCTTGGTTGTTAACAGCCGCCTGTCCGACTCAAGCAAATGTAGCGAGTCATGCAGAATAACGTGTGCAGATGGTTGTAATTTTGCGGGGAATAGTGAGATTATGCAATAAAAAATCGAGTAAATATGAGCTTGCAGCGCCTATTGATTGGAACCGCAGTCTGTGACCTTATATTTCACATTTCCTATCAATTTTTCTAATCAAAAAGACTAAGATCGAATTGAGTAGAAATCAATCATGAACAGATATGATGTAATATTTAAGCATACTATCAGTCAATTGCAAGTTTATCAGAGGCAACAAGCCAAAAACCTCTCTTATACGACTGCTCCGTCATTTTCTAATGGCTTCTTCTCTAGCTTGACCAGATCCTCGCGCTTAACTCCAAGAAGTACGATGATAGAACTGCCTACCATAATTGAAGAATAAATTCCAAACAGTATGCCGATTGTCAGAGCTAACGAGAAATAATAAAGCACTTCACCGCCAAATAAGAGCATTGCGATTACAACCATTTGTGTACTGCCATGCGTGATGATTGTACGCGACATGGTTTGCGTGATCGCACTATCAATTACTTGTGTCACTGAAGATTTGCGAAGCTTACGGAAATTTTCTCGGATACGGTCAAAAATGACCACCGATTCGTTCACTGAATAGCCCAATATTGCCAAAACCGCAGCGAGGACAGTCAATGAAAATTCCCATTGAAAAAAGGAAAAAAAGCCGAGAATGATAATCACATCATGCAAATTAGCAATAATACCGGCTATGCCAAACTTCCATTCAAATCGTATCGCCAAGTATGCCACGATGCCTAATGAAACGAATAACAGGGCAAGAGCGCCATTTTCCAATAATTCCTGCCCTACCTGCGGGCCCACAAATTCTACCCGTCTCATTTCAACTGAAGAATCAGCTTCTCGCAGTGCATCTAAAACAATTTCCGATAATTGGGCACTGGAAAACTCTGGCTTAATGGGCAATCGTATTAAAACTTCTCGCGAGGTACCAAAGTTTTGCACGCTCGCATCCGGCATCTCAAGACCAATCAATACACCGCGTATTTTTTCTAAATCCGCTGGTTGGGTATAACCAACTTCAAGCACTGTTCCACCTGTAAAATCCACTCCCAGGTTGAGCCCTTTTGTCGAGATAAAAAAGATTGCAAGAATAAACGTTACGATTGAAGCGATTGCCCCCGCTCGCCTCCATTTCATGAAGGGAATGTCACGCTCAAATCTAAATAATTCCATAATGGTATTCCTTAATGCGGGTTATTACTGTTTAGTTTTTTTAGTGTCAGCTGATTTACGTTTACTTTTAGCTTTATTTTTAGATATCGCTCTGGCTTTCGCCGAATCTTCTGCTACGCTTTTATCTTCGTTTATGGCTGATGATTGACTGTCAATATACGGCTTTATACTGCTCTCTTTAGTCTGTTCAATGCGTTTAGGTTCTGTATTAACTGTAGTTTCAGTAATCTCATTCTCGGAGAGGGAGTCGGATTTGCCAATAACTAAACTAGGTTCCGGTATCCAGGTTATTCCGATGGGAATATTGTCGAGCTTACGAAGATTGCCGTACATAAAATTAACCATACCCCTTGACACAAAAATTGCCGTAAACACGGATGTCATAATACCCAGGCATAGCACTACCGCGAAACCCTTAACCGGTCCCGAACCGAACGCAAATAAGGCAATGCCCGCAATCAAGGTGGTAATGTTGGAATCCAGAATGGTGCCAAATGCGCGTTCATATCCTGCGTGAATGGCGAGTTGCGGGGAAGCGCCCGCACGTAACTCATCCCTAATACGCTCATTAATAAGTACATTAGCGTCGATTGCCATGCCTACTGTGAGAGCCAGTGCCGCCATTCCAGGCAATGTCAATGTTGCTTGCATGATGGATAGCAAACCAACCAGCAGCAACAAGTTGAATGCAAGCGCAATAACAGAAATAACGCCAAATGCTGTGTAATAGGCCACTATAAAAATGGCAACAGCGATAAATCCATAAAGGGTTGAATTAAAACCTCGGGTAATATTGTCCGCACCCAGGCTGGGGCCAACAGTGCGTTCCTCGATAATATCCATAGGTGCCGCCAATGCACCCGCACGTAATAATAACGCGACATCCCGCGCTTCCAAGCTGGTCATGCGTCCACTGATCTGCACACGTCCGCCACCGATTTCCTCACGAATAACCGGTGCGGTAACTACTTCGGCTGTGTTTTTTTCAATCAGCAGAATCGCCATTCTTCTACCAACATTCTCACGCGTTAATTGTTTAAAAATACGCGATCCATTGTTATCCAGGCTGACGTGGACTGCCGGTTGATTATCCTTATCAAATCCTGGTTGTGCATCAGTAATGCGTTCACCCGTGAGCAGAACCTGTTTTTTAACGAGAATCGGACTTCCGCCACGCTCTTGGTGCAGCTCTGTTCCAGCTGGAATTCTGCCACGCAAAGCCGCATCAAGGTCATGCTCATCGTCGACCATACGCACTTCCAGCGTAGCTGTTCGCCCCAAAATATCTTTTGCTTTGGCGGTATCTTGCACACCCGGCAATTGAACAATCACGCGATCTGCACCAGCCTTTTGTATGATAGGTTCAGCAACACCTAACTCATTGACACGATTGCGCAATGTTGTGATGTTTTGCATCACAGCCGAATCCTGCATGCGTATTTGAACTTCAGGCTTGATTTCAGCTATCAGATGATAGCGATTATCAGCTTCCTCTGTACTTAATGCGAAATCCGCAAAATTTGATTTTAATTCTGCTTCTGCTTTTGAACGTGATTCAACATCGCGAAACTTTATGATTAGTTTCTTAGCTTGCTTCTCAAGTCCGGTGTACGAAATCTTTTTTTCGCGTAATGTACTGCGAATATCGATGCTATAACGATCGAGTGATTTCTCAAGTGCCCCCTCCATGTCAACCGCAAGCATGAAATGTACCCCGCCACGCAGATCTAATCCAAGATACATGGGTAAAGCACCAAGGTTTGTCAGCCATTGCGGAGAATTGGGAAGCAGATTCAAAGCAATGATATATTCGTTGCCCAGCACAGATTCAAGTAGGTCTTTCGCTTTCATCTGCAAATCGGTATCGGCAAAGCGAACCTTAATACTGCCTTCCTCAAGTAAAATTCCACTCATTCCAAGGTCGGCTTGTTTCAATGTTTCTTCAACTCGTTGCAACAATGCGGTATCAGAGCTTGTAGAAATCCGTAAAGGAGAAATCTGTATTGCTGGAGATTCGCCGTAAAAATTCGGCAAAGTGTAAAGCAAGCCGAGTAGCAGTGAAACCGCAATAATGAGGTACTGCCAAAGTCCGTAGCGGTTCATGGGTATCAGTTAAGTATCAAGTAATGGGTAAAAAATAAACAAAGGTAGGGGGTTAAATGACTAATTCCTCCCTTGTAAAACGTAATTATTTCTTTTCGATATTTTTATCGGCTTCAGCGGTAATGGCTTCTGTAGATTCGTCAGCAGCTTCAGCTTTATTACTTTCTGACACCGCTGATTTTATTTTTGTTTTAGGTGTTTTACTTTTAGGCTCAATACTCTTCAGTGTTCCTTTGGGTAATAAAGTTTGCACCGAGGATTTAAGTACAGTGACCTCCATAGCTGGGGCAATTTCGATAATGACATACGCTTCGCTGACATTGAGTATTTGCCCCAAAATACCACCATTTGTAATAACCTCGTCGCCTCTTTGCAACTCTTCCACCATCAGCTTATGCTCTTTAGCTCGCTTGGCTTGCGGACGAATGAGTAGAAAATAAAATAAGACGAGTATACCGAACATCGGTAATAAAGTGGCCCAGCCGGCATCACTTTGGGCTGTCGAAGAAGCAGCCTGTGCAAATGCATCATTAATCAGCATCATATTCTCCCTTTATTAGAAAAGGGCACATATTAGCATGATGACCGCTTATGCCAGAAATTCTTGTACATATTCCTCAAATCGCTGATTTTCAATCGCATCACGAATTTCTGACATAAGTTGCTGATAATAAAATAGGTTATGAACAGTATTCAAGTGTGCGCCGAGCATTTCATTGATACGCTGCAGATGATGCAGATAGGCGCGACTAAAATTCTGGCAGGTATAGCAGTCACAATGTTCATCGGGAGGTAATGTATCCAAGCGATAACGGCTGTTACGCAATTTGATGATCCCATTACGCGTATACAGCCAGCCATTGCGGGCGTTGCGGGTTGGCAGCACGCAATCGAACATGTCGATACCTTGTGCCACTGCATAAACAATATCAGCAGGCGTTCCGACACCCATCAAATAGCGTGGTTTATCAGCTGACAGCAGCGGTGTAGTGTGTTTTAAAATACGCTGCATATCCGCTTTGGGCTCGCCGACGGATAAGCCACCGATGGCGTAACCGTCAAAACCGATTTGGTTCAAACCGGCAAGCGAATGCTCGCGCAAATGCTCATACATGCCCCCTTGCACGATGCCAAACAATGCATTTGGATTTTCATCGTGTGCTTGTTTGGAACGTTCCGCCCAGCGCAGACTCAACTCCATCGATAGTTTAGTAGCGATCTCATCGGCTGGATACGGTGTGCATTCATCAAAAATCATTACAATATCAGAATTTAAGCTGCGCTGGATTCGCATCGACTCTTCCGGAGACAAGAAACAACTATCGCCATTGACCGGTGATTTGAAATGGACCCCCTGTTCGGTGATTTTGCGCAACTCTCCCAGGCTATACACTTGGAATCCACCTGAGTCGGTTAATATCGGACCATGCCAATCGATAAAGTTATGTAACCCCTGGTGCGCCTCGATAACCTCTAATCCGGGCCGCAACCATAAATGAAACGTATTGCCTAGAATGATCTGCGCATGAACTGCTTGCAACGCCGCAGGCGACATGCTTTTTACAGCACCATAAGTCCCTACGGGCATAAAAACTGGTGTCTCGATTGTACCATGCGCCAAAGTCAGTGTGCCCCGGCGGGCTGCTTTATCGGTGGAATGCAGTTGAAATTTCATGAGTTTTTCTCAATCAGCATGGCATCTCCATAACTAAAAAAACGATATTGCTCTTTAATCGCATGTTGATAGGCTTGGCGAATATTCTCCATGCCGGCAAAGGCCGAGATCAACATAAGTAAGGTTGAGCATGGCAAGTGAAAATTGGTTAATAATCGATCAATTATTTGGAAGCGATATCCCGGCGTGATAAAAATCCGCGTATCGCCATATCCCGCAACTAATCCACCCTGATGAAGCGAGGCACAGGCTTCCAGTGCTCTCAGAGATGTCGTGCCAACCGCGAGAATACGCCCGCCTGACAATTTTGCGTGCTGGATTGCCTCAACAGTGGTTTGTGGAATGTGATAAGTTTCACTGTGCATCGTGTGATCGGCAATATTTTCAACGCGCACCGGCTGAAATGTTCCTGCGCCCACATGCAAAGTAACATAGGCAATAGTGACACCAATAGTTCGCAATTGTGCCAGCACATCGATATCGAAATGCAAACCGGCAGTTGGCGCCGCAACAGCTCCGGAGTTTTTGGCGTAAACCGTTTGATATCGGGCCTCATCAGTTATTGTAGCGGGACGGGCAATATAGGGGGGTAGCGGTAACAGACCATAGCAATTCAGTAATTCTGCAACGGTTTTTTCATGTTCAAAGCGCAGCGTATAAAACTCTTGTTCACGTGCAATCACGGTTAATGGTATCGCATCAGCCAGAATGAGTTGCGAATCCAGTTTCGGCGCATGACTGGCGCGTATTGTTGCCACAGCATGACGATCATCTAACACGCGCTCCACCATCACTTCCACTTTGCCGCCACTGGCTTTTTTACCCAGCAGGCGCGCTTTGATCACTTGCGTATCGTTAAAAACCAAAACATCCTCCGTCCGCAAAAAATCGGAAAGATGAACAAACAAGGCATCCTGCCAGTGATTTTTGATACTATCCAGATAGAGTAGGCGACTGCCACTGCGTTGTTCAGCGGGAAATTGTGCAATCAGTTCGGGGGGCAGATAAAAATCAAAATCCTGAGTCTTCATGCTATATATTATACCGGCGCAATTGGTTTTCCGCCCATGCTGCTTGCTGTACGCCAGGTTTTCAGTGATAATTGCGCCTTCTGTTTATTCAAGCACTCAAAAACAGTCAAATAGCTTGGCCGAGATGGCGGAATTGGTAGACGCACGGGACTCAAAATCCCGCGATGGTGACATCATGGGGGTTCGATTCCCCCTCTCGGCACCAAATCCAAGCAACTTTCTAAGTTTCTCCTATATACCTTTCATTTCTTTTATTTTTCATACAACGCCATATTACTGTTAGCGGCTAAAGTTTAGCAGTACTAGAAAATTTACAAACTTCTTTCATTCTGACTCCGCATATTCAATCAAGTAATCCCATACTAACTTATTCTCTATCCTCTGGTTTGAGTATAAATAAATATCTTTTTTAAAATCTCTAGCCTGCCCGGGAGGAATTGAAAGATAGATGTATTCTTTTTTTTCTGCAAAAATGATGCAGTGCGTATCATCATTATTCGTGCAATCTTTTACAGTAATTTTTAACTGGAGACCACTCAAAGTATATTTTTCTGAGTTATTAACGATGCGTCCCGTCAATTCATAATTATTGTCTCTAGTTTCAAAAGATATGTTTTTCAAGGTTACTTCTGAAGCAGAAATTCTGCTTTTGGATTTATTTTTTTCATATTCTTGATACCCCAAAAATAAAGCACCTCCCACAATACAAATCAAAACAACAAAACCTGCAAATTTTCTAAAGCGTGCTGATACTACAAGCAAGATTAAAACAATAATCCCGAAAAGCCATTTCATAAAAAGCTCCTGATATAAAAGTTTATTTTGATCCGCTAGGAAAGAAAACTGATCAGTGAATCTGAATTCATCATTAGCTCAGAACGTCGCAGGGATCTGGATTGATTATTGATATTTTATTGTATTGAGCCCACCAAAGAGTATTTGCTTGCAAAAAGATTACTTACGGAACAATTTTCATTAAATAATTAGAACGGCTTGTATATTCCCACATAGAGAAAACCAAAAAGCTGGCAGCAATAAAAACTCAGTTTCAAGCACATTCGATTGTCGACATTTCTTCTTAAACCTGTAAAATCAGATAATTCTTCAGTGCGCTCTATTTTTTATTAATTTCTTAGATTTGTAATTAATTTACGGAAGTATAAATGGGCAATAAAGATTTCTTGCATCGGTACTACAATTAAACCAGCTCAATCTTAAAACACATGAATATGAGTCATTTAATAAATGTCACTAAGAATGTCATGCTAGGCGATCCAAAATTATTGAAAATAAAAAATATAAAACTTTTATTCTCATTGGTATCATCTTTTCCAACCAAGCTTTTCGGCTCATTATTAACCCAAGTTATTCTATGTCTATTCGCCTTAAATTTGATCGGGTGCGCATCCCAAGAGCCGATTCCAATTCCAATTCCAGACATTAAACCAGTACCAGTGGCAACACCTCAGGATGAAAGCTCAGAAAAGGAAATTGATCGCTTAAAAAAAATAATTGCAGAAAAAGATCAAATAATCAAGAATCAGCAGATTAAGCAAGATAGCCAGGCGCAAACACTGCAAGAAGTCAATCAAGAGGCGGCTCGATCGCAAGTAAAGCTGCATCGATTAGCTACTAAGCCAAGCACTGCTTCCGCATTAGCAGAAACTGAAATAATCCTAAATCGCCTCAAACAAACTCAAATTCCAGCAACCGATCAAATCCTGCAGATACAAGCATATCATCTTGTTGAAACAGCCTCAGTTCTTTTTACTCAGGATCAATTTGCTGCAGCCATGAACTACATTGCACAGGCAAAGCAATTGATCGACTTGATTACCCATCCTAATCGCAAGAAATCAACCGATGAAAATAATTCCTTCTTTGAATTTAATACACCGATACAATTGCACACAAAAACGAATGTCAATATGCGCACGGCTCCAAGTGCTAATGCAAAAATAATCAGCACGCTAAAAAAAGACACAAAGGTGTCAGCTAACGCTAGCTTAGGTTTATGGCTACGAGTTCAACTTGACCAGAATCAGGGGTGGGTTCTGAGTACAGGACTTGAAGCAAGAGAAAACAACACTCCATAGTATATTAATTATGTTGCTGCTTTACCTCAGGCATAGGCGTTGCGCAGTGGACCTGATTACGCCCAGAACGCTTTGCTTGGTACAACGCACTATCAACACGGGATAGTAGCATCGTCAAAGACAAATCTTCTGGTTCACTTTGGATGATCCCGATACTTAGTGTAACTTTCAGCGTTTTATTGAGCGAACTACAATGCACACTAGCCACTTGCGCTCGTATCCGCTCTGCAGTTTTCACCGCCTCATTTACAGAGGTTTCAGTCAGAATAATAATAAATTCATCACCCCCATAACGAGCCGCGAAATCAACATTGCGAATTGATTGTGAGATCTTTTTCGCTATCGCAGCGATAACCTCATCACCAGCTATGTGTCCAAGGTTATCGTTTAAATTTTTAAAATAATCAACATCGATCATCAGTGCAGCAAAAGGCCGTTTGTTCCGTTCATATCGAGCTAGCTGATCGCTAATGATCATATTTAGTTTATTGCGGTTATAAAGACCCGTAAGGCTATCGGTAACCGATAACGTTTCCAATAATTGATTTTTTTTCTGCATAGCATCACTTGCAGCGTTTATTTCGCCCTGATTCTGCCGCAACTTATCAGTCATCTGATTAAATCTCTGCGTAAGCTGCCCTATTTCATCGTGCTGTGAATTAACCAATTCGACGTCAAGATCACCCTTTACAATTTTCTCTGTTGCGCTAATTAGTTTTTGCAAAGGAGTCACAATGGCATGACTCATACGCAATGCAATAGCTGCTACTACAAGAATCATTATGCTGATCAGACCAGCAAACAAATCACGTTGCTGCTCCCAAGCCGAATAGACAAATTGATAGTTTCTGAGCGCAATTATCGTGATAGAAGGTTTCTCCGACTCGTATGCCAGACCAACCACTTTTTCTTGCTGTGGCCCAAGAAAAATCTCGTACTCTCCCGGTTTCTCTTGCAAGCGACTCATCATGTCTGAATCAAACAACTTGGACTCATTTGTGTTAAGAATCTTGGCATCGCTGGCCAGTATTATATTTCCAGCTTTATCTAACAGCAGAACTTCGCCAGGAGGAGATTTAACTTTATCTTTCAAACTTGATTGAATGCTGCGCATATCAAACGTCACAATTAGCGCTCCCAAGATATAGTCATCGATCGACAATATGGGCACCGAGACACTTAAGATTGCAGTTGCATAATTCTCATTCCACTCTGGAGAAATTACCACATCCCCCTGAATAGAAGCATCTTCTGGCCAGTCCTGTGACAATGTTACTGAAAACGGTATTGCTACATTACTCGCAACTATTCCGCCCTCTACATCAACCACCGTCAACTCCAGTACATCCTCTAATCGCCTATGCACTGATTTTAAGTAAAGTTCCAGAGCTCCTTGCTGTGCTACAGACGTATTTTCCTGAGATTGACTTCCTAAAGATAATTCCTCAATAAGAATCTTAGAAGTTGAAATGGATGTCGAAAGATCGCGCGCAATTAAAATTTGTTCTTTAACCCATAAATCCGACTCCCGGCCAGCATAATTAGCCAGTGCACGCAATTCACGCGTAGTATTCTCGTTAATCATTGTTTCATTTTGCTGAAACGAAAATACACCCAACCCCACAGCAGGAATCAGTGTAGCTAAAATAGAGAAAACAATAATTTTGCTTTTAATATTCAAATTCAGCCTTGATAGATCATAAGTTACATCGTACGAAGCGCTACGGGTTGTTTATCCGGATAATTGCTGATTTGATAGCCCTGCCATAATCGACCTGCGATAAAAGATGCGATTGCGTTGGCTTGCTGCTGTAAATTCGAATTACCCAGCTCCTCAGTCGTTTGCCGAAAAATTTGAAGCCAGCGTTCAAATAATTCGGCAGTAAGTTCTGGCAGCACAATATGCTTGGGCATCGGTGCTCCACGAAATCTGCTAGTTCCGCGTAATTGCGCTGACCAGAAATTAGTCATTTGTACAAAATGCGCTTCCCAATCGATCACATGCGCCTCAAAAATAGGACCTAACGCTGGATCTTTTCTGGCTTTCGCATAAAAAGTATGCACTAATTGTGCTACATCTTCTTCAGTATATAAACTGGGATTAGGCATGGGAAAATGCGTTTGATTCATAATTTTATTGATTACCTCATTAAGGTTATTGATTAAAGTTAACTAAGGATAGTTTTACAACAGGACTTTTAAACTTGAATCGAATCTATTGTCGTGGAAAATCAATTCATACTACTGATGTGAATTTTCTTTTTGCATCACCTCGCGATACAAAAAGAAACATCAAAAATACGCTGTCACAATTTCACCAAGCTTGTTGCGATTACTCAAATCCGACTAGATTTATCCGAAAAAAATTTACCAAATTACTGAAAATAAAATTCTTAAATATTTCTTACTGGAACGAATAAGTCTATCTCTCGTTGCCTGGATTGTCCAACTTGAAATCACTCAGAATTATCCAGAATAGCAAGATAGTAGTATGATCATCTAATCTTCTAAGAAATCCCAATTACTATGAAAAACTTAAGCGGAAGAACACTACTTACAAATCCAGCTCATACCAAGTCAACTGGATTCACACATGCAGAACGCGAACTATACGGCCTGCGAGGATTGCTCCCTTACAATGTTGCAAGCATTGACAGGCAAATAGAGCGCGTGCTCGGCAGCCTGCGTCGCAAAAATAGCACCATAGAAAAATATATATTTTTAAACGCCTTGCTGGAGCGCAATCAGCAGCTTTTCTATCGCACCATGATTAATCATATCGAAGAGATTATGCCATTAGTCTATACCCCGACCGTTGGAGAAGCTTGCAAAGAATTTGCGCATATTTATAGGAGTGCACAAGGATTCTATATTTCTCCTGAAGACCGTGGTGAAATTGCCACCATCCTAAAAAACTGGCCTGAAGAAGATATTCGAGTCATTGTTGTAACCGATGGAGAACGGATTTTAGGCTTGGGAGATTTAGGCGCCAATGGCATGGGTATTTCCATCGGCAAAGTCGCCCTGTATGTTGCATGTGCCGGAATCCATCCAGCGCAATGTATGCCAGTCATGCTCGACGTAGGCACCAACAATATACCTTTGCGTGAAGACCCACTTTATCTAGGTTATCCCTACCCACGTATTAACGATGATGTCTACCGTTCATTAGTGGATGAATTTGTCAAAGCAGTGCAATCGCGTTACCCAAATGCATTGATACAGTTTGAAGATTTCTCGTCACCTCATGCATTTGAATTTTTAGATCGCTATGCTCCGAAAGTACGTTGTTTTAACGACGATATACAGGGAACCGCCGCAGTTACCCTAGCGGGCATCTATACCTCATGCCGTATTACCAAGAAAAAATTCACCGACCTGAATATCATGTTCTTGGGTACCGGGTCTGCAGCAAGCGGAACTGCGGAACTGGTGATAAATGCATTTCTTGCCGCTGGATTAAGTCAATCGCAAGCACAGAAAAGACTTTGGTTTATCGACAGAAAAGGGCTTGTTACCTCGCACAACAAAAATATTAAGCCACGCATCCAACCCTTTGCGCACGATCATGCTGCTTGCAGTTTTGTTGATGCCATCAGTACAATCAAACCGGACGTGCTGATTGGCGCTACCGGGGTAGCTGGAACATTTACTGAGGCCGTTGTGCGTGAAATGTCTACAGCCAATGAGCGTCCTGTCATTATAGCCTTATCTAATCCAACCTCGCATACGGAATGTACGGCTGAGCAAGCCTATCATTGGAGTAATGGACAAGTTATTTTTGCTAGCGGCAGCCCATTTGACGCCGTAACTTTCAAGGGTCAGTTATTTAAGCCTGCGCAAGGTAATAATGCTTATATCTTTCCAGGCATAGGCCTTGGTATTTATGCCAGTGCCGCGCGACTAGTAACACAAAGTATGTTTCTGGCAGCCGCAGAGGTACTGGCAAACATTGTTTCAGAACAAGAAATCCACAGTGGCGCAGTTTATCCCTCTCTGACTCGAGTGCGTGAAGTATCTCACGCCATCGCTGTCGTTGTCTGCCGAGTAGCAATCCAAGAAAAACTAACCAGTTTGAGTTTTCCAGAGGATATTAGCAGCTACATTAGGTCATTGATATATGAACCGAATTACTAGATAACCCACCGCATTAAAGAATCTGTCGGTTCAGGTGAATAAATTGACAACACCATCCAAGCCCACATAATTGATCGAATACGTCGCATGCTGTTTGACAATGGGTTTGGCATGATAAGCAATACTAATTCCAGACTCGGACATCATGTCCAGATCATTTGCGCCATCTCCAATCGCAATGATCTGTTCGCGCTTCAATCCAAGTGTATCACGCACCTGCTTTAATACTTGCGCCTTTCCTTGTCTGCCAATAATGTCTCCCACTACTTTTCCGGTCAATCTATTATTTTCAATCTCCAGTATATTGGCAGCCGCAAAATCGAGCCCCAATTTTTCTTTAATCCGTTCGGTGAAAAATGTGAAGCCTCCAGAAAGCACCATTGTCTTTATGCCAAATCGTTTAGCCTGCTGTAACATTTTCTCGGCACCGGAGCTAAGTCTGACACGTTCATCATAGACTTTCTGCAAAGCATCTTGATGCACACCTCGCAACAGCCAAGTTCGGCGTGTCAGGCTTTCCTCAAAGCTTATTTCGCCTTTCATCGTTTGCTGTGTTATGGCTGAAACTTGAGGTTTGATATTTTGCATATCCGCAATTTCATCTATGGATTCAATTGCCAGCAACGTGGAATCCATGTCCATTACAATTAATTTAATGTCGGAAAGCTTTTGCTCAGGGGTTATAAACGCACAATCCAATTCCGAGCGCGAACAATACTCAGGAATATCATTGAACTGTATCGCGTTTGTCAAACGAAAGGCTTGACCGGTAATCCGTTCAATTCCGTCTGCATGAGATAGTTTTGCAACAGACCGTAAATCGCTGTTATTAACTTCCAGCCCTTGGATGATTAGATTCATAAGTAGTATAGGTCTAGTCTAGCTAGGACTCCATTCTATAATTTGATTTCGTCCCGCATGTTTAGCCGCATAGAGTGCTGAATCCGCAGCCTTAATTAAGTCTTTTGCATCATGAAAATGCGTGGCATTTTCATGATATGAAACAACTCCTATGGAGGCAGTAATATGAATAATGCTGCTGCTATCAAACTTGTACGAAATTGCGGCAATCGAATCTTTTAAGCGGGCAATCAGGTTCCTTGCAGCAGAAAGCGGCGTCCCCGGAAGAATCAAAGCAAATTCTTCACCACCATAGCGACTCAACGTATCATCCTGGCGGATTTGGTCAAAAACTGTTTTTACTACAGCGGCCAAAAGTGAATCCCCCGCAATATGGCCATAAGTATCATTGACGTGCTTAAAATGATCAAGATCAATGATTGCAACCGTCAACGGCAAATTATATTGTGTTGCCAGATTAAATTCTCGCCGTAATGTATCGTCAAAATACGTACGATTATAAGCACCTGTCAATCCATCGCGCTGTGACTTATCTTCCAAATCCCTGATCCTAGATAGACTATGGATCATCAACAATTCTTTGGCTTCAGCTAAAATCCCATTGACTTCTGACGGATCATGCAACGTCATTTCAAACAAATCCTCAACAGCACTCAACCCGACTTCCATGATTTTAATAACATCAATGAGTACATTTGTATCAAATCCAAGCCAGTTTTGTGCCTCTTGATTTAAGGCGGCTATTTTATCAGCATCATGAGGGTACAAAAAATAATCCGCCATATAGCGAGAAACTACCAAACATGCCTGCAAGGTTGGGCCAAAGTTTTTTGGTTCCGGCTGGCTGTGGCTATTAATACACGATAAAGCTATGTAATCAGGGATATGCCATTTTTTGAGTAAAGCATACCCTAATTCATCATGTCCAGCACCAAATGCCTCACGCTCGTTTTTAAGCAATGTATCATGATCAGTAGTTGATGCAAAAACCTGTCCATATTCTTCCGGCATAATAACCCAAAATGCAAGAATGCCAATTTCCTGAATTAAGCCTGCTAGAAATAAATCATCCAGAAAATTCAATTCAAGCTTTTCCCCAAGTGCACGACTAGCTAGCGCTGTAGCTATCGACCTGCGCCAGAAAATATTGCTATCAAAAGCAGAACCTTGGCTCGATAAAGGATTTTTTATTAGGGAATTCGTTAAGGAAAAAGATAAGGCAATAACAAGCACGGTATGCGTACCAAGTATACTGACAGCTTGGCGAATATTTGTCGCAGTCCGGCGGGATTTATATAATGGGGTATTAGCAGTTCGAAGTAATTTTGCAGCAAGCACCGGATCCATTGAAATATATTGACAAACCGCTCCGATATCGGCATCAGGGTCATTCGCCAGTTCAATTATTTTAACAGCAACCGCGGGCAAACTCGGCAACGTTGCACAAAAATTTAATCTCCTTTTCAATACATCGTCAATCACTTATCGCCCTTATTGTCATACAATACTTATATACTATTGAGTAACATACTGATTATAATACATAGCATAGCATAGCATCTTGTCTTATTTCCACAAGGATTATCTTATCTACTATAACTTCTGAAAATATTCACCATACCCTTATCGGCTCTAATCAGAGGCTCATTTTTTTAACCAAATTGTATGTGATTAGATTATCGTAGAAATTGTTTTGATTATTTGGAACAAAGCAGTTATAAGACAATCAACTGGATAAATACTAAACTAATTAATTGTTCGAAAGAACATTCTTGCTAAAGGAGTCAAACGTGGATTTTGGAATTAAAATTGGAACCTTGGAGAAACAACGAGGCGCTTGTGCTGTAGTTGGAATTTTCGAATCAAGAAAAATGACTGAGTCGGTAAAAATATTGGAAAAAACCACACAAGGGCATATTAAAAGCATACTCGCGTCGGGCGATATCAACGGAAAAGTAAATACCTCCCTGTTACTTCATAATGTCCCGGGGACGCAGTTTAAAAGAATTTTATTAATTGGGTTAGGAAAAGAGCAGGAATTTAATGAAAAAACATTCTTAGCGGTGATCAATTCAACGTTAAATGCCTTGCACAAAACAGCGGTGACTGATGTCATGCTGTTTTTATCTGATTTTCCTATTAAAGCGCGGACAAATGATTGGAAAATCTCCCAAACCGTCATTGCTACAATCAGTAGCATTTACCGATTTGATCAGCTAAAAAGTAAACCTGAGAACAATCAGAGCAAATTACGCAAGATACTATTTTGCATCGATACTCAGGCAGAACTCATTGCGTGTGAACAGGCCATGCAACAAAGTTTAGCCATTGCTCATGGGATGAATCTTACAAAAGATTTGGGCAATCTTGCTCCGAATATCTGCACCCCTACTTATCTTGCCACGCAAGCCAAAGATCTTGCCAAAACGTATAAGCTCAAGGCATCCATATTAGATGAAAAAGATATGGAAAAGTTAGGTATGGGATCTCTTCTCTCTGTTGCCCGCGGTAGCGAACAACCAGCAAAGCTAATTGTGCTGGAATACTATGGATTGGGTAAAAAAGAACACCCCATTGTTTTAGTTGGCAAAGGAGTGACTTTTGATACCGGTGGTATCTCGCTCAAGCCTGCTGCTGAAATGGATGAAATGAAATTCGACATGAGCGGAGCCGGTAGCGTGTTGGGAACGATACTTGCAGTTGCCGAAATGAAATTACCGATCAATCTGGTTGTGATCATACCAGCAACCGAGAATATGCCCAGCGGTAACGCGACAAAGCCTGGAGACGTAGTAACCAGCATGTCCGGCCAGACCATTGAAATTTTGAATACCGATGCGGAGGGACGCCTGATTTTATGCGATGCATTAACCTACGCCGAACGCTACAACCCCAAAATAGTGATTGATATCGCCACCTTGACAGGCGCTTGCGTAATTGCACTAGGCAATCTCACCACTGGCCTGATGAGTAATGATGACAAGCTTGCGCAAGAATTATTAGATGCTGGAGAACAGGCGGCTGATCGTGCTTGGCAACTGCCTTTATGGGATGAATATCAGGATTTACTAAAAAGCAATTTTGCAGATATCGCCAATATCGGAGGAAGAACTGCAGGAACCATCACGGCTGCTTGCTTCCTATCCCGATTTACCAAGAAATACCGTTGGGCGCATCTGGATATTGCAGGAACAGCCTGGAAATCAGGTAAAGATAAAGGAGCAAGCGGTCGACCAGTGCCGTTATTAACACAATTCTTGATTGCACAATCCAAGGCCTCTAACTAGAATTCTATCAGTCTAAATTCAATACACTGACTTTTATGACACATATTCTTTTTTACTCGGGATCAACCGATAAGCTACAAACAACGTGTCGGCTTTGCGCCAAAGCAGTACAGAAAAATATGAGAGTATTGATTTACACGCCCGGATCAACATTGCTAGATCAGTTGGATAAATTACTATGGACATTTTCACCTACCAGCTTTATTCCTCATTGCAATATCTTGGACGATGATCAGTTGGTAGGCGCAACACCGGTGATTTTAAGTAATCAAATTCAAGTAAGCTCTTTGTTTGATGTATTGATTAATCTGCATGATCAGCCTCCAAATTTATTGGATCAGTTTAAGCGATTAATTGAAATCGCAGGCACCTCTCATGAGGACAAACTAGCAGCACGCGAACGCTACCGTTTTTATAAGAATGCCGGTTATGAGATACAACATCACCATTTAAATGATCAGCTCGATCCACATTAACAGCCACTTCTTCTATCATGGATGAAAATAAACCTGCAATCGATTTTGATGATGCTGCAATACTGGAGAAATTTCGTAGCTTACTCAACAAATATCAGAGTCAAGGTAAAATTACTCCCGCAATAAGTAATGTCACGCTCTCTGCAAACGCGCAGCATTCCGACAAGACAGCCTCCATGGATGCAGGTACAATACCGTTATTGAGCGAAGTGGTGGTACTTCATCCGTCCGTAATTCAACTGCAGCCAGCACGCCCAACACCGATCCAGCTAATACTCGAAGCCGCGTTAAAAGATGCTAATATCGAAATGGATACTCTGAACAAAAAGGCGCTAGCAAACGCTTTGGAAGCTCGATTGACCAATCAAGTTAAATAACCGTTACAAATACTACCCCACTGTAGTAATAGATATGTCGACCTGCATCTGAATAACCTGCGCCCCTTGTCATGCGCTCGGATATGACATCCAGTAGTATAATGGCTATTTTCTTAGCAGAATTCACACCCTTAAAATTTCATGAATCTCGAAAAAAGTTTTGACCCTAAGCATATTGAAAATCTTTGGTATTCCAAATGGGAATCCGCCGGATATTTCAAACCTACTGCCACTGAAGATCGCCCCGCCTATTGCATCATGCTGCCGCCTCCCAATGTTACCGGCACACTGCACATGGGGCATGCGTTCCAGCACACCTTGATGGATGCACTAACGCGCTATCACCGCATGCGAGGGTACAACACTTTATGGCAACCGGGCACTGATCATGCCGGCATTGCTACGCAGATTGTAGTTGAGCGTCAACTGGATCAGCAGAACCTCGATCGTCGCAAAATGGGCCGGGAAGCATTTTTAGAACGGGTATGGCAATGGAAAGAAGAATCTGGTTCTACCATCACCCGGCAAATGCGACGCCTGGGTACTTCTTGTGACTGGACGCGCGAGCGTTTTACCATGGATGACGCATTATCACGTGCTGTCACCGAAGTATTTGTTCGCTTATATCGTGAAGGACTGATTTATCGCGGCAAGCGGCTGGTGAATTGGGATTCTGTTTTGCAAACTGCCGTATCCGATCTGGAAGTCGTTGCAACTGAAGAAAATGGCTCATTGTGGCACATTCGCTATCCATTGGAACAAACGGATGGTTCTGGCACAGAACAAACGAACGCTTTAATTGTCGCCACTACTCGCCCAGAAACCATGCTGGGTGATGTAGCCGTCGCCGTGCATCCCGAGGATCCGCGTTATCAACATCTAATTGGGCGACACCTCAGACTACCGCTGTGTGAACGCACCATTCCAATTATTGCGGACACTTATGTCGATTCTGAATTTGGCACCGGTTGTGTGAAAATTACTCCAGCTCACGACTTTAATGATTATCTGGTTGGGCAGCGACATCATTTGGTACCGATCAACATTTTCACCTTGGACGCAAAAATCAATGATATGGCTCCAACCGAATATCAAGGTATGGATCGTTTTGAGGCCAGAAAAAAAATTATTGTCGATCTGGATGCGCAAGGTTTTCTGGTTGAAACCAAACCTCACAAACTGATGGTCCCACGAGGCGATCGCACCAATACCATCATCGAGCCAATGCTGACTGATCAATGGTATGTCGCAATGGAGAATTTGGCCAAGCGAGGATTAGAAGTTGTTGCCGCTGGTGAAATTAAGTTTACGCCGGACAACTGGACGCATGTTTACAACCAATGGCTTGAGAACATTCAGGATTGGTGCATTTCACGCCAATTATGGTGGGGACACCGTATCCCGGCATGGTATGACGAAGATGGCAACGTCACCGTGGCCCATAGTCTGGAAGAAGCGCAGAAACTTTCCGGCAACAACAATCTGAAACAGGATGATGATGTACTGGATACCTGGTTTTCATCGGCACTCTGGCCATTCTCTACTTTGGGCTGGCCAGATGAAACGCCAGAACTGAAAACATTTCTGCCGACATCGGTATTGATCACGGGGTTTGACATCATTTTCTTCTGGGTAGCACGCATGGTGATGATGTCGTTACATTTCACCAACCAAGTGCCTTTCAAGGAGGTTTATATTACGGGTCTAATCCGCGATGCTGAAGGTCAGAAAATGAGCAAAACCAAAGGTAACGTACTGGATCCTCTGGATTTGATCGATGGCATTACCCTACCCGATTTGATCGCAAAGCGCACCACCGGACTGATGAAACCGAAAGAAGCCGAATCGATTGAAAAAAATACCCGCAAAGATTTCCCTCAGGGTATTTCGGCTTTTGGAACCGATGCCTTGCGTTTCACATTTGCCAGCCTGGCTTCGCACGGTCGGGATATTAAATTCGATCTGCAACGTTGTGAAGGATACCGGAATTTCTGCAACAAACTCTGGAATGCAACACGCTTTGTGCTCATGAATTGTGAAGACAAAGATACGGGATTGGACAAAACATTACCACTCACTTATTCTGCAGCCGATCAATGGATCATCAGTCGATTACAACAAGCTGAACAAGCAATTGAACTGGCATTTACCCAGTATCGCTTTGATCTTTCAGCACGCGAAATCTACGAGCTGGTTTGGGACGAGTACTGTGACTGGTATGTTGAGCTGGCCAAAGTACAACTAAACAACCCACAGGATTCGATTCAACGAACAACACGCAGAACGCTAGTGCGTGTATTGGAAACCATGCTGCGGCTGGCACATCCTATCATTCCATTCATTACCGAGGAACTATGGCAGAAAGTCGCACCACTGGCAGGAAAAGAAGGTGCAAGCATTATGTGCCAGCCATATCCAATTGCTGATACAACAAAAATCAATCAACAATCCATTGAAGAGATTCTGTTACTCAAAGAAATAATCAATGCCTGCCGTAATCTGCGCGGTGAAATGCAACTATCACCCGCACTCAAGGTGCCGCTTCTGGCTGCCGGTGATTCACAAATATTGGCAAAGTATTCGCCCTACTTGCTTGCATTAGCCAAATTATCAGATATGGAGATTCAATCAGATGGATTACCTGCTGCAGATGCTCCGGTGGCGATTGTCCGAGATTTCAAATTAATGCTGAAAATTGAGGTAAATGTGGAAGCGGAACGCGAACGCTTATCCAAGGAAATTACCCGCATTCAGGCAGAAGTATCCAAAGCACAAACTAAACTTTCCAACACCAGCTTTGTAAAACAAGCCCCGGCGCAGGTTGTCGCACAAGAAAAAGACCGCCTGGTTACATTTAACAAAAAACTCGATCACCTAACTTTACAGCTGGAAAAACTGAATTAGCTCATCTCAAGAAAATCGAAAATCCACAAAGATGTGCCGTCAATTAAGTAGAGCCTACTCAGAAATTCAGCGATCAGTTATACGCAGCCAAGCAAAAATGAATCGCCCCGGATTCCCTGATCAGTCTCTGCTCGTCTTACCCATATGCGCAATGTCTCCGCTGTACAGCCAATCTTTGATGCGATCGATTTGATCGCCGACCATTGCGATTCATACTCCTTTTGGCGTTCAAATACCAATCTTACCGCTCGTTCCTGTACTTCCGGTGAATAACTGATTTGATTCTTCATCTCTTCTTCCTCTCAAATCATTTTATCTCCAGAAAATCCGGGGCGATTCACTGAATCCACCGTGCCAGATTCCTGACAGCAACATTTTTAACAGCAGCAACCCGGGATAGGCAGGACGGTCTGCGGCATCAAATGTAGAAGCATAATATTCAGCGATTGCTTTTTCTATCGGTTCCCAATCAATCAGGTAATCGATTTGATTGCGAAAGTTTCCTTTGCGGGTGCGGCGGGTGACACCAAATATTACCGCTACATAGAAAATATTTTGAGCTGGCAATTACGTAGACCTAGCAAATCGGGCCGCGTCAATAATTGACCAAAGATGAAAAATTCCGCCGATGATTGCAGGAATAATCAGCACCGCAAAAAAATAACCTGTACCACAAATAGCAAAAAACAAAAAAGCTGGCAACAAACGTCCCTGCACCAGCTGCCCTAACCCCGGTATAAAAAAACTGCATACTGCAGCTAATACGTTTCCACCCGATCCCTGCTCTGACATTATTATTCGTCCTCTTTATTTATTTCAATAAGTTAATTCACGCGTCGGTTGTATTTTTATCTTTAGTTGGCTGATCATAATCAATACCCACCATATCGCCTGCCATCTTTTTTTCACGAATTTCATCCAAATCTGCTAACTTATTTAGCCGCAGTGTTGTTTCCTGGGTCACCTGATCAAGCTTTTTCATTGACTCGGGTGACAACGTGTTATTTCTATTAATCTCCAGTTTAAAGAAATGTAAATTGTTCAGAAAATTACCAGTAATATCCTGTACTGTTCGCATAGTCGCTTTGAGTATTTTTAATTTTTCTTGCTGAATTTCAGCTTCTCTAAGCGACTGTAAGTGTATTAGTCGTTCTTGATGCAACTGGTTAACGCTATCGCGCTGCGATAATGTTAAAACGGTTGTGACCCAGATTGCTAAGATACTTAGAAAGCGATTGGTATAAGCTATATACATTTCAACTCCACTGGGCGGCGATCCTAGATATCCAACCCAAACTAAAATGGTACAGAATGTTGCAACTGCTATGGTGAAGTGTTTGTGCGGTGATTTCAATGAAATTAATACTACAATAATATAGGGAACGCCGCCAGCAATACCCAATGATGTTTTAACATCAATCAATAGAATCAACAACGCGCTTAAACTACACCATAAACTAACAATTACTGTAGTCGATCTATGCACTTTGATAGCAATTTTATCAAGTTAAAGTTGATTATTTATTAAGAATTATGCTTAACTAAAAGTTAGGCACTTCGCACACGCAAGAATGCGTGATATTTTTATATTAGTCAAAGTATTATGATCGTTTCGACACCAACATCAGCTTTTCTGCTTCTTTCAGCAAGAATTCTCTAAATGCATTTGCAGTACTGGATAAGCGTTTATTTTTCCGATTCACGACATGCCAGTAACGCACAATGGGAAAACCCTGAACATCCAAAATTTTCAACCGGTTCGTTTCAAGTTCCAGTTCCGCAGTATGCTGCGACATGATACCCAACCCCATACCTGCCTGTACAGCTTGTTTGATAGCTTCAGTCGTATCTGTTTCCATGCCTTTATTAATCGTGATTTTGTGTGCAGCAAAAAAACGCTCCATGGCACTGCGTGTGCCAGAACCAGATTCCCGCACTAAAAAGGTCTCTTCGGCCAATCGTTCTACGGGAATAAATCGCTCGATGCACAATGGATGATCCGGCGGCGCTACGACAACCAATGGATTCTCCATGAAAGATTCGCTATCAATATCCAGATTCTCGGGAGGCTGCCCCATAATTGCAAGATCAATCAAATTATCCGCCAGTTGTTTCAAAACTGCTTCACGATTGGAAACATTTAAACTCACGGTCACACCTTGGTAACGTTGGCAAAATTTTGCTAATAAATGCGGCGCAAAATAATTCGCTGTAGTAACGACGGAAATATTCAGCTTGCCACGTTCCATACCTTTTAATTCATCTAAAGCCACTTCCATATCGGATAGCTGCTGGGCAATCGATCGGCTGTATTGATACAATTCACGTCCCGCTTCGGTCAGATAAATTCGTTTTCCCAACTGCTCCAATAACGGCAAACCAATGTTGCCCTCCAGCTGTTTGATTTGCATGGAAACAGCAGGTTGTGTCAAGTGGAGCTCATCAGCTGCACGCGAATAACTCAAATGCCGGGCAACCGATTCAAACACTTGCAATTGACGTAATGTAAGATGTAGCATGTATCGCTTCCCCAAGATTTAGTATAAGCAATGCCTTATTGTACACATCAATATTATTGATTTGTTCTTATGGATATATAACGCTATAGTGTCATTCATAGATTTAAGTAGTCATGTTTGTTGTTTGTAACGCAATCTCCCCTCGTTTCTGTCCGATATTTTGACTGGAGTTGAGTGGAATTTAACTGGAGAAAAATTATGGCAGTAAAAACATATAACGCAGGTGTAAAAGAATATCGACAAACTTACTGGACCCCTGATTACACCCCATTAGACACTGATCTTCTGGCATGTTTTAAAATTACGCCACAACCCGGTGTACCTCGCGAAGAAGTAGCTGCTGCAGTAGCTGCAGAATCTTCTACGGGCACCTGGACTACGGTATGGACCGATCTACTGACCGACTTGGACTACTACAAAGGGCGTGCCTACAAGATTGAAGATGTACCTGGGGATGACTCTTGTTATTATGCTTTCGTAGCTTACCCAATCGATTTGTTTGAGGAAGGCTCGGTAGTTAACGTGTTGACCTCGTTGGTAGGTAACGTATTTGGCTTTAAAGCGCTGCGTGCATTGCGTCTGGAAGATGTCCGTTTCCCGATTGCTTATGTCAAAACCTGTGGCGGACCTCCTGCAGGTATTCAAGTGGAGCGCGATCGCTTTAATAAATACGGTCGCGCGCTGTTAGGATGTACTATTAAACCTAAACTCGGTCTGTCAGCAAAGAACTATGGCCGTGCCGTATACGAATGCCTACGCGGCGGCTTGGATCTGACCAAGGACGATGAAAACATTAATAGCCAACCTTTCATGCGCTGGCGCGATCGTTTCCAATTCGTGGTGGAAGCTTGCCAGAAAGCCGAACGTGAAACCGGAGAACGCAAAGGTCACTATCTTAATGTAACCGCACCAACCCCAGAAGAAATGTATAAACGCGCAGAATTTGCTAAGGAATTAGGCGCGCCAATCATTATGCATGATTACTTAACGGGTGGTTTAACAGCCAATACGGGACTAGCAAACTGGTGCCGCAACAACGGAATGCTGTTGCACATTCACCGTGCTATGCACGCCGTGCTTGATCGCAATCCACACCATGGCATCCATTTCCGCGTTCTAACCAAAGTGCTGCGTTTATCAGGCGGTGATCACCTGCATTCCGGCACTGTGGTCGGCAAACTTGAAGGTGATCGCGCAGCAACTCTCGGCTGGATCGATACCATGCGTGATAAATTCATCAAAGAAGACCGCAGTCGCGGCCTGTTCTTCGATCAGGACTGGGGTTCGATGCCCGGTGTATTCCCGGTTGCCTCAGGCGGCATTCACGTTTGGCATATGCCGGCGCTGGTCGCGATCTTCGGTGACGATGCTTGCTTGCAGTTTGGCGGTGGCACCTTGGGTCATCCATGGGGTAACGCTGCGGGTGCTGCTGCTAACCGGGTTGCATTAGAAGCCTGCGTAGAAGCACGTAACCAAGGCGTTGAAATCGAGAAAGAAGGCAAAGCGATTCTGACCAAAGCAGCCAAAAGCAGCCCTGAACTGAAAATCGCCATGGAAACATGGAAAGAAATCAAGTTCGAGTTTGATACGGTTGATA
>NZ_CADEGP010000015.1 GCF_902826915.1 uncultured Nitrosomonas sp. | reverse complement strand
TTCAATTCATCTTGAATCTGTTGCAGGGTACTTTCCAGTTGCTTGATGCGTTGAGCTGCCGTATCCTGGGCATATGCCTGTGATGCGGTCATAACACTTAAACATGTGCCAATAATGAGTCTTAAAACTAAGTGTCTTTTTAGCGGGTAGTTCATATTTGCTCCCTTATTATTTATATTGTATGTATTCACGAGGAATTCTCGATAACTGGAATTGATAGTTGCTGATATTCCTTGTGAATCATGTAGATGAATTATTCGGAGAGATTAAGCCAATCTATTCGAAGCCGGAAAAAGTGACGCAGAACTCCTCTGCCGCAGAATATGCGGTATTAACCGGCATTCAGAGAGTTTTCTACCCGAGGAACAGAATAATAAGCCTCTAGGGATTATCGTTCCTTTGGCTAAAGTGCTAGGAAAACGCCCAATTGGTTGATGACTATTTTCTCAATTCGACAAGCTCAATCAGAACAAAGAACAAAACTTAATTGCCCGTTATGAGCTTATCGAAGTATTCGAGTTAGTAGTTGTCTAACTCAATACACTGACATCATCCCAGCTAATTTGATCAGACGCGACGCCAACCAGCGTGACTGATGCGGTAGAACCAAAATCTACTATGAAATCTTGATCATCATCACTACGGTGAATATTAGTGACAAAGCTTTCTAGATGTTCTCTTGAAATAAGGCCCAGCCCGGTATCAAATATAATGAATTTATCTTCGCTGGAGTTGAAGTCTCCGATTCGTAAATGTGCGGCCTCGCGGATCACAAAGTCATCCGCACCTTGTCCGCCATGGCAATCTTCGCCACCGCGTACTCCAATTCGATCATCGCCGCTAGATGGAGAGTAATCGAGTCGATCTGTAATCTTAAACCCGGCTCCTGGAGAGCTAGGGGACCATTCTTCAGAAACACGATGATAGATGCCATCGCCATCTGCATCAGAATAGCGTGTGATTTCTGTGCCGAAAGGTTCTTCGTCAGCACGAATTACATCACCCGCATCCGTCACAGAATAGACTTCAGTGCCATCATCATCGATGGGCTCAAGTTCCGGTACACCCTTTTTAATTTCGAATACTTCAACGACTTCGTTATTTTCGTTAATAGTGAATTGGTAACCTTTGCGGTCACCACTGCCAGGGCGATCATCATTATTGCCATCATCATCGGTGCCGTTGGAATCAGAGATGGCTTTGTAGGATCCATCACCCTCGGGGTCAGAATAGACAGTGATTTCCGGCCCGTTAGACGATTGTTTGGTGTGGGTGATTTGAGTGCCATCGATTACAAAAGAATCTCTATTGTCGATAGATTCTTGCTGAGTTATTCCATTTTCAACTTCGAAATAGGCTGTCACAGCTCCGTTTTCAATGGTGAACGTAAAATGTTTGTTGCTGTTGGATGAATCATCATGTCCTGTGCTCATTTTGGTTCTCCTAAAAAATCAATTAAGTCAATGTGACAGATAGCATTTAATAGGGTAAGGCGATATCAAATACTATCTGTAGTTGTCATTTATCCATGGAACTAGTTATATTAAAAATACGATTATTCAATCGGATTGCGTTGAGCTGGAGTCAATTGACTGCTCCAAGATGCGGGTAGATTCTGCACCCAGCCGTTATATACTACCGGGATCGGCAGAATGCCTTGCCCGCCCATGCCTGGATTCCCTTTTATTGCGTCATCCTTCTGTGTAGTGCCTGCGGCAAATAATCCTACCGCACCAACAATTTTTGCATCCGATGGATCGCCATCATTATTTGGATCAGGATCCACGATCAGCATTCTGTTGGAAAACTTGCTGGATACATACGCATAGTAACCGCCACCTTGTTTGGCTCCATATTGTACGCCGTGGCAACCAGGATCACAGGGCAGCATCGCAACCACTTTATCGGTATTCGTATTGACAATAGTTATCGTGCCTGAGAGCGTATTGGCGGTTATCATATTTTTACCATCAGGAGAAACCGGGGTTTGAATCGGTAATGCGCCTATTGGGCCGGTAATGGTTCCTGCAACCGGGTCATAATTTTTGATTAGGTTAATGTGTTTCATAACCTTGTGGGTATCCATATTCACAACCGCGATCGTGCTGTCGAGCAGGTTAGCCGCGTAATATTTGCTGGCATCGGGCATCATGCCCGTTGCTATAGGATGGCCGAAAGGGCTGCCGACCGGAAGAATGGCCTCAATAGCATCGGTATGGAAATTGTATTGCGTGGAATCCCCTGAAAAAACATTGGGCGTTACCATGGTTTTGCCATCATGACTCATCCAGTGTGCGTGAGGATTACCGCGCCCAATATCCACTCGGCGCAGTACTCCGGTTCCTAGGGGGGCTAGCTCCATTACTGAGTCCGTGCGTGTGTCGCCATTATTCGTAACGTGAAGGCGATCGGAGTCAGTCAAAGTCATCACATGTGCAGGTGATTCGCCTACGGATACATTGCGTATGAGTGCGCCTGTTTGACGATCAAATACAGCCAGTTTACTGTCAAACCATTGGGTGGCATAAATTACGGTTTGGTCTTTGTCGGTCCACATATTGTGTGGGTTGTTCATTTCAATGGAAGGTAATGCTACTTTGCGTGTCACTTGCCAGGAAGATCCATCTATTGCTGATATTGTGCCGGGTTTCTCCTTGCCGCGAGTGGTTTCAAATTGTGTGGCAACCCATATTTCACCAACTGCGGGGGTTTTAGGGTTTTCTAGTGCGTTTAGCGAAATATCATTGCCATAAAGTTCATTCAGTACGTTTGGTAGATTAACAACGCCAATGTCTACGCGCACGTCAACATTCGGATAGGTGATATGCCACGGTTTGTTGCTTGCATAGTCTTGCCAGTTGGCAGGGTTGGTGGCAATAAAGAAAGTCCGTAAGAGTCTTGTTGCCAGATCGCTGCTGGATGGGACGGTAATGCCGTTAATCAGGCTGATTGAAGAGCCTAAATCCAACCCGGTAGTTTTGGGGTCATCGACAATCACCGCGCCAAACATATAGGGATGAACGCTACAGGTGAAAACATACAAACCGGGTGTTGTTAGCGTCACATCATCTCCGCCTTTTCTCGGTTCCGTATTGAAAGGCATATTAGCAGCGCCCGTCGGATAAATTAAGCTGGTTCGGGTATGCACGGTATTTGAATTGCCCGAGAACTTCACGCGCACGCCTGGGGAAGCTATGGCAATTGAACGATTCCCTGCGACAGACGTGCCAGTATCAAACCATCGTCCAGGATTATCCGTCAGCTCAAATTTGACTTCGTTATCACCGGCAGAGACGCTGCCTGCTGATAACATGAGCAGTGCTGAGGAACAGATCCCCAAATTGACTGCTTGCTTTAAAAATTTTTTATTAAACATTGAATATTCTCCTTGGAGCAATTAAAAATAATAGTTTTTATGTGGTTTTTCACTCAGTTTCGCCTGTGATAGGCGCCACTGAGTTTTACTATCTTATATTATTTCGTGTTGCCATGACCTCCGTGAATATGGTCGTTTTTCCATAGCAGTTTTCCGATTCGTCTGGCTTCACGATCATCGACGTTTTGTCCGTCGCGTATGATAGGTGAAGCGACATTTTGATTATTTTTTGAATGCACAGTTCTGCTAGAATCATTCGTGCTGTGGTCATGGCGAATCTGATCTGTCGGAGTGTTCATTGTGCTCGAGTATCTAAGGTAGTCATCTACAGCTTTTCCGGCAGAGAAAGATGTAGATGCAAATCCCATGCTGAACATTAGAATTGTGATAATTGAGAGTTTTTTCATGATACTTCTCCTTGATTTGAATTGATGCAGCATCAGTAATGTGTCCTGATGTGCGTGTGATATTTTTCCTCACACAGAATCAACTATACGTGGGATATTTTCCCATGTCAACATATTGTGTGATTATTTCCCACGATATGTTAAAATAGCTTGTATTCATCAACTTTGTGGCCCATTTATTCGTGGATAAGCTTTATGCACAGTATTCAAACACCTAACTCAACGCTTTCGCCAGCACTCGTTGTTGCGCTCCGGCGCGTACTTCGTCCAATAATCAGGTTAATGCTGTCAAAAGGGATTACTTATCCTTTTTTGTTGGAATTACTGAAAGAATTGTTCGTAGAGATCGCAGATAAAGATTTTAAGATTGAGGGAAAATCTTCGACGGACAGCCATTTAAGTTTGTTAACGGGTGTTCATCGTAAAGATATTAAGCGGTTGCGACATGAGAATCATTCCGATGCTGAGGCAATTCCTCAAGCAGTTTCAATGGGTGCTCGATTGGTGAGTCTTTGGACCAGTGACGCACGTTATCTCGATGAAAATAATCAACCTAAGCCATTACCTAGATTTATTAAAGAAGGCGGTGAAATTTCATTTGAGAAACTTGTTGCCAATGTAAGTTGTGATATCCGTTCGCGAGTTGTACTTGATGAATGGTTGAGACTCGGGGTGGCGCATTTTGACGATCAGAAGCGAGTGTGCCTCAATACGTCGGCATTTGTTCCAGCATACGGCTTTGAGGAAAAAGTGTATTACTTCGGTCATAACTTGCATGATCATGCCGCTGCTGCAACCAATAATTTATTAGGGGAAAAACAGCCCTTCTTTGAACGAAGTGTTTCTTACGATGAATTAACTACTGATTCGGTGCAGAAGTTAGCTGAAAAATCCACCTATCTTGGGATGGAATCGTTGCTTGCCATTAACAAAGATGCGATGGAACTTGAAAAAAATGATACACCAAGAAGCGAATCGCGTTATCGCATGACATTCGGCATTTATTATTATAGTGAGCCGGTTGATTCGGAAGAATCAACAAAAGCAGATAGCAATGATACACCGAGCTAATCATTCAGGACGTTTGTAAAGCGAAATGACAAAAACTTCATTGGCCGCCCTATACCGTTGCGGGACATATATATTGAGTGTCATCACTCTGATGTTTTTCTATTCCGCTAGTGCCCTCGCTGAAAACAATTGCGATGTCAATGCTTCGCTGACCAACCCTATGCTGCAACCTCAATCTGGAATCGGCGGCACGGGTACACCATTAGCCGAATCGGGTGTGGGTGGGACAGGTGTGCGCGATGGGGGAATGGGTGGTACCGGTGTTTCGGGAGGCGGCATTGGCGGGACTGGTGCGCCAGTAGCCGAATCAGGAGTGGGCGGTACCGGTGTTCAGGGAGAAGGCGGTATTGGAGGAACTGGACATGTTGCTGACGATGGGGGGCTTGGAGGAACGGGAATTATTGGTGTTATCACCGGATTTGCAAGTATTTGTGTCAATGGCATTGAGGTTCATTATGACAGCAATACTCCCATTTCTATTGATGGACGACCTTCTACAGCACGCGATCTTGCGGTAGGGCAAGTTGTTGTCGCGCGTGCGCTAGGCGCTGGCCACGAATTGATGGCTCGGAACATTGCGGTAGTGCATGCGGCGATTGGGCCGATTAGCAATATTAATTCAGAAACCGGGGAAATGCGTGTATTAGATCAAACTGTACAGATTGGAAAATCTGTGGATCATGACTATGTTTCAAGCATGAAGGCAGGCGATTGGGTGCAAGTCAGTGGTCACAGACAATCCAATGGTGCGATTATAGCATCACGAATCGAAACCACACCGCCGCATGTGCAAGCCAAAATAAATGGTTATATCACTCAAATTGACACACATGGTTTTGTGGTTAATGGCACGCGCGTTCAGCATGATGATAAATCATCGCTAACGGATATTTCTCAAGGCATGGAAATCGAGGTTACGGGGCAATGGGATGGCATCCATTTGCACGCCCAGCAAATCCAGGTCGAGCCAATGTCTCGGAGTATTGGAAATGTAGAACATCTTGTGATTGAAGGGTATATCCATGCCCTGGGTGGCAAGGAATTAAACGTAAGCAACCGGATAATTATCATTGATCCCGATACGCAGTTAGCGGGAACAACGAGGAATGACCTCAAGTTGGATCAGCGTGTACTCATTAGCGGTAGGCTTAGTGCGGATCAGCGGATTATTTCGGAACGTATTGAAGTAAGAAACATACTGCCGCCTCAGATACAGGAAGGAAATGATAGGGCTTTTATTGATAACAGCGGCAAAGGTAAAAACAATACGAGCAACGAATCGGAAGTCAAGCCTTCCCAGAGCGGTAAAGATAGTCAGGGTCGCGGCAGTGGGCATGATGGCGGCAATCAGAATCCGAGCGATTTAAAAAAAGGACGCGACCTTGACTCACGCAATGATCAGTCATCCGGCAAGGATTCGCGTATGGATCATTCATTCCGTGTCGAAGACGAAAAAAAGAGTGATCATTCCGGCTCTACAAGAGGGGATCCGATAGAGAAATCATTCGATATGCGCGATAACGATGCATCGAATCGCAAGTCCATAATGCCTGAGAATCCAAGAGAATCCGGCTCAGATGTGCGGGATAGGCCAAGTGATCATAAAGATAGTGTGCGTGATACTGACACTCCAGATAGGGCGCGCGATGATGCAGAACGTTATGACAAGGATTTAGTTATTGACAGACATGAGAGGCCGGACGAATTTGATTCTGGTATGAGTGATCGGCTTGGTGATCACAGAGAGAGTATACGGGATATCGATATTCCAGATCGGGTTGGCGATCATAGAGAAAGCCTACGAGATCTTGATGTTCCAGATAGAATTCGCGATTAGCTGATTAGGTTTTCAGAAGGTAATAAATTAAATATGAACGTGATTTATTTTCTTATTTTAAAATTTCCCCTGTAAAGAAAAAAGTAGAATAAGTGACCATTCTGGCTATAAAAGAAAATGCACCTACACCTACACCTACACCTACACCTACACCGGGGATCAGCATTAATTAACTGAGACATGGGCCGTAGTTTATTAATTCGTGCAACCGCACCGGATGATTACGCTGAATGTTTATACGTAAAAAGGCTTTCATGCACCTATCCTTTTCTTTTAAACAAAAAAGCTTAGCATTATTGTTATTAGTGCTTGGCATCAATTGCCCCGTCGTTTTTGCCAATAGATTAAGCTTCAGTGCGGCAACTGACTTTACCACAGGTAAATACGGAGGGAGTACTACAACTGATATCTGGTATGTTCCTTTCACGGCCCGCTACGACAAGGATCGAGCATCTTTCAGAGTGATTGTTCCTTATCTTAATATCACCGGTCCGGGTAATGTGCTTGGTCCGGGGATCGGTGGTGTTGTGGATGGTGGGGGCCCTATTATAGGGGGAATTTCTGGTGGTAGCAGCTCAGGTAGTGGTGGTGTCATTGTTGTTTGTGATGAGAACACACAGAATTGCTCAGGTGAGAATCCAGGTCGCGAGGAAAGCAATTCAGGTTCTGGTGGGGGTGGGGGCAACGGCAACGGTGGAAGTGATGATGGCGGCAATAGTGGAAGCGGCGGCGGAGATGGAGGTGACGACAATAGCGGAAGTGGTGGCGGTGGTAGTGGGGGTGATGACAATAGCGGAAGTGGCGGCGGTGGTGGTGGGGGTGACGACAATAGCGGAAGTGGTGGCGGTGGTAGTGGAGGCGACGACAACAGTGGTAGCGGTGGTGGTGGGGATGACGACAATAGCGGAAGTGGTGGCGGTGGTAGTGGGGGCGACGACAATAGTGGAAGCGGAGGTGGTGGCGATGAAGATGACGATTCAGATGATGCGATAAATAGTGTCAGGTTAAGCAAAACTATCGCTTCCGGACTGATTGGAGGTATTCCGCTGGGTGGATCATCGTTTAACAGAACAACGCAATCGGGATTGGGCGATATCGTTGCCGCATTCAGTTACAATTTGATTGATCATGCACCGACTGGTATTGTTTTTGATATTACCACTCGGATAAAAATACCGACTGCCAGTGCCAAGCAGAATATGGGAAGTGGTCAAGTCGATTATGCTATTCAAGGCGATTTGTTTAAAACAATTTCCAAGTTCACATTGAGCGCAGCGTTTGGTTACAGAATATTGGGTAACCCATCCGGGATTACTTTTCATAACGTGCTCTATGGTGCAACCGGTGCTGGGTATCAATTATCTCCCAGTGTCACCCTAGGGGCAAATTACACCATGGGCCAATCTCCTGTGCGCTTGGAAGACAGCAGGGATCTGACGCTATATCTTTCGCAAAGAGTTTCCAATAACTTCAGACTGAATGCATACGGGATAAGAGGGTTTTCCGATCGCAGCCCTGATTGGGGAGGTGGCATCAATTTGCGCTATATTTTTTAGAAAAAACTTAAAATTCTGCTCGAGTTAAATTCAATGTAGATGACCCTTAATTAGGAATTTTCTCCTGAAGCGCCTTCATTTCTCCGTTTTGCGTTTTGCCAGCAAGCAAATAAGGTCGCTTGCAATATGAGCAGCAGCAAGCGCCGTGATCTGACTATGGTCGTATGCGGGTGCTACTTCAACAATATCCATGCCGATCAAATTAAGTTCGCTAAAACCACGAATGATGCTCAATGCCTGGGCAGTGGATAGACCGCCGCAAACCGGTGTGCCGGTTCCGGGAGCAAAAGCAGGATCGAGACAATCGATATCAAAGGTGAAATAGGCTGGGCGGTCGCCGACAATGCGTTCAACTTCCGTAACTACAGCATCAGTGCCATGGCGATGTACCCAAGTAGCATCGAGAATGTGTATGCCCATAAAATCATCGTTCCAGGTACGAATGCCAATTTGCACGGAATGTCTGGGATCAATCAACCCATCATTCATTGCCTTATAGAACATTGAGCCGTGATTCAGAGAATCGGGTGAATCGTCTGGCCAAGTATCGCTATGCGCATCAAAATGGATTAGTGCAAGTGGTTTGCCAAACTTTTCCGCATGCGCTTTCAACAACGGGTAAGTAATATAGTGATCGCCGCCAAAAGTTAGCATGCGCGCACCTGATTCCAGAATATGGCGAGCATGCTCGATAATTGTTTGATGGATCGATAATGGATTGTGTACATCGAGAAAGCAATCGCCAAAATCAATGACTACCAGATTCTCAAATGGATCAAAGCCCCATGGATAGGGTTTCGTCGAAGCAACTTCCGCCGATGCAAGGCGAATTGCCTGCGGCCCGAAACGGGCGCCAGAACGATAGGTTACGGCCAAATCGAATGGAATTCCGCTGACGACCAGATCAGCGCCGCCAATATCTTTGCTATATTTGCGCCGCATAAAAGATGAGATACCGGAAAAAGTGGGTTCGCGTTGCATTCCATAAGGATTTTCGCGTACTTGGGCGTCATTGATCTTGATGTGGCTGTTGTTCGTCATAATTTATAAATCCTTTTTGTCGAATGTCGTCATATCGCTTTTAGTGATCATCTAGTGCTGCAAACACAAGCAATAATATGTTGCTGATTACTGCGGATTCAAGTGCTGTCGGTTAATTAACACAGATAAACAGACAGCAATACAACAGATCTTGATAGATTGATATAGTTATAATCTGTACCTATTTAAAATTAAATCTGGTTTAAAGTACTATGCAGCATTCAGTGAATTACAGGCAAGTGAGTGTGATGGTATTGATCGCTGGCCTGATCAGCGGTTGTGCTTCGATGTTTTCTGGCGATCTGCCGCGCTCTTCAGATATTTCTAGCCAACGTGCACCCAATCTTGCCGCACCATATAACAAACCTTATAAGGTACGTGGCGTTACTTATTATCCAATGCGGTCATCGGTTGGATACCGGGAAGTTGGTCACGCATCCTGGTATGGCTCAGAATCCGGCAACCGTACGGCGATGGGGGTACGCTTCGTTCCGCACGGCCTTACCGCTGCTCATAAAACACTTCCCTTGCCATCCAGAGTCAGAGTTACTAATCTAAAAAACGGCCGTCATGTTGATGTGCTGGTTAATGATCGGGGACCTTTTAAGCAAGGTAGGATCATTGATTTGTCGCAAGGTGCCGCTAAGAAGATTGGCCTGCATGGTGTCGATAGAGTGAAAGTGGAGCATCTCAGCGATAGAATCAGCCGGAAGTAAGCATTAGTGCAAAATCGCTATAATGCGGCATCCTATTTCCTTGCAAAACGGTGTATCGATCTATAATTGATATATCATTACTCATTTCAAGGGCAAGTTAAGCCATAGAGAATGATCGAGTCCGGTGAAATAAAACTATTTGCAAGACGATAAGGATGACTACACGAAACATTCCAGCTGACCGTACAACCGCCATGCTGTCTGTGATCAAGGAGTTTCAATGTCTTTCGCCGCAAGATATCGGAATGGTTGCTGCCGCTTGTCAGTGGCATCGATATGAAGCGGGAAATGAGATTGTGCGCTATCACGATCATACTAACAGTGCTTTTTTTATTATACAGGGTGAAATCCGTGTCATGTATCACAGCTTATCGGGGCAGGAAGTTATCTTGTGCGATTTGCCAACGGGTGAAATGTTTGGTGAATTGACAGCGATTGATGGTCATCCCCGTTCGGCTACCGCAATTGCGAGGGGCAGTGTATTGTTAGCATCAATGCCTGCATCGGATTTTCAGAATCTGGTTTATGGCAATCGCCAGATCGCAGAGATCATTCTAAAGCGCCTAACGGGGCAAGTGCGCCGCCTGACCGAGCGCGTCTATGATTATAGTACTCTGGCGGTGAGTAACCGTATACAAGTAGAGTTGTTGCGCTTGGCAAGGAATTACATGGTCTCCGCAAATGTTGCAGTTATTTCTCCGGCACCGACCCAAACCGAAATCGCTAATCTGGTTAGTACGCACCGGGAAGCAGTATCACGCGAACTGAACATGTTGAGCAGAAGTAAACTGATACTACGTCAAGGCCATGATTTGCATATACTGGATATTGCAAAGCTCACTGAGATGGTCAACGAAGCTCGTGGCAGCTTTTAACGAATTCTTGTAGTATAAATCCTAATCACAATCCTTGATTATTTTGTTAAGCTGCGTGTAAATATGGCAAACTTCGTGGTCAAACTTATAACGGGTACTATCATTCGTGTCTCCCTATGAACTTTTCATTGGTTTGCGCTATACGCGCGCCAAAAAACGCAATCATTTCATTTCATTTATTTCTTTAATTTCTCTGATGGGTATCACGCTGGGGATGACGGCGCTGATTACCGTAATGTCGGTAATGAACGGTTTTCAGAAAGAAGTGCGTTCACGAATTTTGGGTGTTGCTTCGCATGTCCAGATTGGTAGTTTTCACGGTAACTTGAGTCATTGGCAGCAAACGGCAGAAGAAGCAGCCAAGCATCCAGCAGTGGAAGCCGCTGCACCCTATGTCAGTGCGCAAGGCATGCTGTCACATAATCAAGTAGTGCAGGGTGTTCTAGTGCGCGGCATATTACCAGCAATGGAGGATCATGTGGCTGATTTCTCCAAAACAATGGTAAGTGGTGATTTGAGTCATTTGGTACCGGGGGAATTCGGCATCGTGATCGGCATGGAATTAGCGCGTACTATGGGCACCTTTATCGGCGATAAAATTGTGCTGATCTCACCGCAAGGGCAAGTTACGCCAGCGGGTATTCTGCCGCGCTTGAAACAATTTACTGTGGTTGGAATCTTTGAGGTAGGGCATTTTGAATATGATTCCGGATTAGTCTTGATTCACATGTTCGATGCACAAAAACTATATCGCATGGAGAACGACGATGTATCCGGCGTGCGTTTGAAACTAAAGGATTTGTTTCAAGCTCCTCAAGTGGTCCAAGAGTTACCTGCGATGTTGACGATTGACAGCTATATCAGCGATTGGACCAGGCAGCATGCCAATTATTTCCGCGCGATCCAAATTGAAAAGCGCATGTTGTCGTTAATTCTGGCATTAATCATTGCGGTCGCAGCGTTCAATATTGTTTCAACATTAGTGATGGCGGTGACTGATAAAGAATCTGATATCGCGATTTTACGCACACTCGGCGCAAGCCCACGCAGCATTATGAAAATATTTATCGTCCAAGGAACATTTATTGGGGTCTTTGGTACTATCCTAGGCGTGGCCGGGGGTATGCTGTTAGCTTATAATGTGGGCGAAGTGGTCGCATTTATTGAAGGTTTGTTTAATGTCCAATTCCTGTCGCGGGAAATTTATTACATCAGTACGATTCCAACTGATCCGCAGATGACGGATATCACAACCGTCGCCGTAACTTCATTTGTTCTCAGTTTGCTGGCAACAATTTATCCCAGCTATCGTGCATCCAAGGTGAACCCGGCGGAGGCATTGCGCTATGAATGATGTGGTTCTTTCTTGCCGCAATCTGGTCAAGCAGTTTTCGCAAGGAGAATTAGCCGTTCCGGTATTAAAGGGGGTTAATCTGGATCTGGTCAAAGGAGAAATGCTGGCGATTGTCGGTGCGTCAGGTTCCGGTAAAAGCACTTTGTTGCATGTGCTTGGCGGGTTGGATGCGCCGACCAGCGGGAGCATTCGGATTCTTGGGCAAGATATCGCTCGGATCAACGAAGAGGAACGCTGCCGGTTACGTAACGGCTCGCTTGGTTTTATCTATCAATTTCATCATTTGCTGATGGAGTTCAGTGCCTTGGAGAATGTAGCCATGCCGCTGCTGATTCGTCGCTTGCCGAGTCAGGAAGCCTATGACCGCGCAGCTGAAATGTTACAACTGGTCGGATTGAGTCATCGCTTGACACATACGCCTGGTGAATTATCCGGCGGTGAGCGCCAACGTGCCGCTGTTGCGCGTGCCTTGGTTACGCAGCCAGCCTGTATTCTGGCTGATGAACCTACAGGAAATCTTGATCGGAAAACAGCTGAGCATGTATTTGAGTTGATGTTGGAGTTGAATCGTAAAATCAACGCCAGCCTGATCATCGTCACCCATGATACAAGTTTGGCCAATCGCGCGCAGCGCATCCAGCAACTGATTGATGGAGTTTTATGCGATGTACCGAATGTCTGATATCTATGTAAACGAATCATTATTTTCTGATCCTTTTTCATAACCGGCTTATGCGTACTTTATTCACGTATATTATGGTTTTTCCCCGGCGCAGTGCATTTGTTCTGTTCGCACTATTGATTGCGGGTATCGCTGAAGGATTGAGTCTAACCGCATTGCTGCCCTTGTTATCAATAGCTGTTGGCGATTCGGGCGATTCGGGCGATTCCGGTGTCGGTAGATTCATGGAAACAGCATTGCAAGATATCGGTATTGATCCTACGTTGGATACAATTTTGATCATTATCGTCGGCGGTATGTTTTTCAAGGGATTGGTGTTGTTGCTGGCGAATCGCCAAGTGGGCTACACTGTTGCGCATGTCGCGACAGCGTTACGGCTGGATTTGATTGAGGCTTTGCTAGCCAGTCGATGGTCCTATTATTTACGGCAGCCTGTCGGATCTCTAGCAAATTCGATTGCAACCGAAGCCTACCGTGCCGCCAATGGCTTTGAGCACAGTGTGAACGTGTTGGCACTGGCCATTCAAGTGATGGTATATGCAATTGTAGCGTTATTCATCTCATGGGAAGCAACGCTGGCTTCATTAGTCATCGGTTTGTTTTTATTGATTGCATTGAATCGCTTAGTCAGTGCAACCCGTCGTGCGGGCACGAAACAAACCCATTTGTTACGCAACCTGCTTACTTATTTGTCCGATGTGCTCAGCTCGGTGAAATCGCTGAAAGCCATGGCGCGCGATAATGTGGCCGACGCCATTTTACATGAGCAGACGCAACATCTGGAAAAAGCGACGCGCAAGGAAGTCATGAACCGAGCAGCTCTGACCGCATTGCAGGAACCTATTCTTGCCGCACTGACTGCTAGCGGTTTGTACATTGCGCTGGTGATGTGGGAATTATCGCTACCGGAAGTGATGTTGATGGTATTTTTGCTGACCCGTATTTTGGGATTATTGAATAAGACACAACGCAGACATCAGCAGCTTGCTGCGCAAGAAAGCGCTTACTGGGCATTACGCAAAGCAGCCGAAACTGCACGTGCAGAGGCAGAAAGATCGACCGGGACAATACAACCTACATTGCAAAAAGGCATTGCCTTGCAGCATGTGAAATTTCATTATGGACAGAAAGCCATCTTCGAAGATTTGAATATTGAAATACCAGTCAACTCATTTACGGCGGTTATGGGACCATCCGGTGCCGGTAAAAGCACTTTGCTGGATTTGTTATGTGGATTGACCGAACCACAATCCGGTGAAGTTCTAATTGACAATACGTCTTTGCATGATATTAATCTGCGCCAATGGCGTCACATGATTGGCTATGTCTCGCAAGATACGATCTTATTGCACGATACTGTCATGAATAATATTCTGGTTGGAGAACCCACATTGACAGTTGGTGACGCAGAGCAGGCGCTCCGTCAGGCTGGCGCTTGGGATTTTGTTAACGCATTGCCGGAAGGGTTGCAAACGGTTGTCGGTGAACGTGGCGGTCTACTTTCCGGAGGGCAGCGGCAACGTGTCGCGATTGCTCGAGCGTTGGCGCATAGCCCGTCTTTCCTGATTCTCGATGAACCTACCAGTGCATTAGACCCGGAAAGCGAGCGTACTATCTGCGAGACGTTACAGAAATTGGCTAAGAGCTTGACCATTATTGCTGTTTCGCATCAGCCAGCGGTTATTAACGCAGCGGATCGAGTTTTTATACTTTCGAATGGAGTGGCAGAGCCGTTATCGCATGGGCCGCAAGGTTATTAGGATGCCGCATAAGGCGCGCAGAAATGAAATCTATACGATCAAAACCTGACTCAGGCATTGATTATTTTTGTCTCCATTGCCCGCTAATTTGAATCCAGGTCCCAGACGGAACCTTCTGGATAATTTCCTCAGCATAAACTTTTCCTACCTGATTAGCGTCAATGCCTTGTGCAGCAGCTTTTTCTTGGTAAATTGCTTTGCGCTTGGCATTGATTGCATCGGCCTCTGCCTGGGCACTAGGCTCTCTGGCGATGACATAGCCAGTACTGCTTTCACCAACTGCACCTAACGCGCGCAGATTTTCCAGATTGTCGGCCCATGCCGGAATTGCATACAGTGCTGACACCAGAAAGATGATTCCAGAAATTTTTGACGAAGGTTTTTTAAAGATTCTATTTGAAATACGCAGCATGATATTCTCCTTTCTCGTTTGCTGTTAGAAGATGTCAGGATTGGCGGCTATGTCTTTTTTGGCTTCTTCTTCAAGCTTTACCCGGATATCAGCATCCAGCTTGATATTAAGGTTTATCGTGATCGGTTCCTTGGGGGATTCCACCTTAACCGTCGGGGCACAAGATGCGATTATCAAACAGTAAGAAATCAAGATTACTGGGATAATTATAGCGTTTGTCATTCGTTCAATTTTACACATGATTGCACTCCTCCTCTCCAATAATGAGCATTATAGCGCTCTGTGTCTGCAATTTAGCGCAACCTAACTTAATGCAATCTGAACGAGCCGCGCAGAATTTCATGGGATAAACTATAGCCATAATTAATCTTTTCCAGGATTTTGTCTATATCCGTTTCAAGCCCAATGTTCAAACGAAAATCCTGTCCTTCCATAACCTTAGGATTGCTCCCCAATAAAGAAAGTTTGGCTACCAAATTATCTGCAGCCGATTTGTCGAGATTCAGTGATAGCTCAGTGTAATGGAAATCCTGCATCGCTTGCAGCAATAAATTCATTTCTTCTCCGGCAGAAGCAAGCAATTGTGAAGCTTTTTGGGATTGAAAATGTAGAATTCCTGGTGCCTTGGCAGCAAGATAGCCGTTTTTTATTGTTAATTGATCATTTTCTATTGTCAGTGGGATCTGACCATCAAGATGTCCGCTTCCCGCAAGTCCATCGACTTTGATCAGGTTGAAGAATGATTCCAGATTGATATTACTGATTCGTATCAGCATGTCGGAGTGTTTGGCCGTGGGATCAATGATGATGGGCGCCACCGATACTATGCCATCCATCATGGAGAATTGTGCTTTCTCAAGCGCAACTTGGGGGGGAATTGTATCCAGAATATGATAGGAAAACAGTAAATTTTCTAATGGAATTCCGAAGTCAATCTGTCCTACCGTGATTTTTTGCCCTGGCAAACTGCTTAAGGTTAGCAAATTATCCAAATTCAGCGTGATATTCAGATCCTTTATTTTTGTAGTTTCACGCGTAAACGAAACATTGCGCATCTCAAATGTACCGCGACTGCTGTGCATACCTGCTGTGGACCATTTCAATTGAGCGATTGCACTGACTTGTCCGCTGACGTTATTCAATTGTACTAGCAGGGGGGAGAGTGCGCTCGGTTGTAAACCACCAGGTGAAAATTTTAATGAAATAATCTCCGCCTTAAGTAATCCGTTACCGCTATCCAGCGCATGCGTGCCTTTGACTTTTAGAAATTGCGAACCTGAAATGCCGCCAGTAATCTGCAGTGCATACTCTGCGGATTCTCCCTGCTTAGCTTTATTTTTGATGTCACCGGTGATGGATAAGGCTGCAAACAGAGACTCGGGCGCCAAATGCTGTAGTTGGCCGATGTCAAAATCAGCGGCACTAACAATTTCGCTATCATTCAAATATAAAGTGGCTGAGATATCTTTAAACTGTATCTGAGATTGTGGCAGATTAAAGGAGGCTTTACCAATAGCCAACTGTCCTTGATAGGTTCCGTTGACATCCATTTTTCCCGTTGCAGTTATTTTTCCCGGACGAATGTTTGCCTCAATTTCAGGTGATGCATCGCGTTTAACCAGCAGGGTCAAGTTAGCAGGCATTACAGTAATATCGTGTTTAAGTATCCAGCCCTGTGGGCTTTTTGTTAGTTCCAGATCGGCCAAAGGAATTGAGAAACCGGGAGGACCTCGAAAACGTAGGAGATATCCGGTATTTATCTTTCCCAATGAGACCTGCCCAGGATTACGCAGTCCAATGTGCCAGTTGTCCGGACTGAACTGAACTTGCATCGGTAAAGTGACCGATAACTGCTGAATTTCTGCAGGCCCAATCATCAGTTTTCCTCCATTAATACCTAGATCAAGTTCTCCATTCCAGGAATCCGTTAGTCCGCGAATGCTTCCTTTTACGGTAACGTGATCAATGGCTGCATTGCGCAATGCCAATTCAGCTGGACTCTCACCCGTCTGCTCCGGTACAGTTTTTTCTAACTTCCTTTCCGGCAGTTGAATACCCGATAATGCAAACTCAGTCTGCACATGCTGCAAATGCAATGCTGCAAATGCAAAAGCGGTTTCGCCTGAGAAGCTTGATATTTTAGCTTCTGGGATGCTCAGCATACCATCCGAAATAGCGAGCTTGCCTTGTATATTTCCCTGCGCATCCAGGGCTGCAGTCAGTTCACCCTTGGCTTGAGCAAGTGGACCGGAGATTATGGTGTTGAACTGTATCAAATGAATACCTGCGTGGTCTTGCGCGATGCTGCCTGACAAAGCAATCGTCACAGCGCCCGCAGCAGAATGCAGGCGAACAACTGAATCTTTCAGTGAGAGTGCGGGTAGCCACGGTATGGTGATATCTTTATCGGGTATCGCGGTTATGGATTCCAAAGAAGAACGTTCTCCATCCAGGTCCAGTGTCATTTGCAGACCGTTAATTTCAAAAGATACCGGCTTTCCGGAGAGCAGATCACTGAATTGCCAGGTCACTAGAATTTTATCTACATGCAATTCGTTTTTGTTACCTGCTGTCAGGTCATGCAAGCGGAAGGCATTGAGAGAAATATCGAGCAGTGCAACAGATTGCAACGGAAAACCTTGTTTGCGTAACTGATCGCTGATGAGCATTTCCAAAAGAGGATTACGCAATGCATAAAGTCCCACTCCAGAAAAAATGATGAGACTGAATAGAATCAGTAATCCAGTTTTTAATGGTTTTGCCATTGGGTTTATTGAAGCTGTTTGTAATGGTTCATTGTATTTCTAGATAGGCTTATGAATTTACAGCAGATCTAAATTTGATAATTCAAATCTTACAAAGTAGAGATTATCATGCCGGCATTTAAAACAAAATTCGATTTCTTCAATCGAAAATAAATGGCACGATTAAACTCAAGTACCACACTTGGTGGCTTTTTTATAATTCAGCACTGCTGGGCAATAAAGTAGTTAAGATTTGATCATGCGATATTTATAGGACTATTAGGTGAATAATGTCTTTAGCTACCAAGAAAAAATCTTACCCGTCTCTAATTATCGTGATCTTTGGACCTTCAGAGGCGGGAAAATCGACTCTTATGGAGCTGCTGATGCAAATTAGGTGACCAGTGCTCGTTGCATTTCAAGGGAGCCGATCGCCCACCTCGTCAGTTCGACGGCATCAAAATCCGTTGCGTCGATCGTGTTGAATCATCAAAGTATTTTTATATCTATCAATCATATAGCTTTCATTATGGAATTCAGAAATCGCAGATTGATGCAGCCATCGCAGAAAATCGCCATCATTTCATAATCTGCAACAACCTTGAAGTAATTCGAGCGCTCAAACACGACTATCCGGATCGTGTGCGCGTGGTCTTTCTTGACTTTAATGTTCCCAGCGAAGCGCTGCACGCAATTCAGGAAGCTCGAAAATACATTACAACGAAATTAAGCTGAGATTGGTAAAAACAGAAGCCCTCTACAAGATTTTTTTGCAGGAAAGAGAGATTTTAGACGATGTGTTTTATCATTGTTATGGTGACAAACCCGAGACGTTGCGTTACAAGATCGAACAAATTCTTGAACATCTTGATGTGCCAACTACGGCACGTTCACCCATTGCTGTTAAGCGGTTCGACCAGTTCACCAGGGAAATTGACACTCGGTTATTGACTTATCTAAATGCTCATCCTGAAGAATCACTAAACAATGATGCATAATTCTAATTTATGGCCAGTTCCAACTCTCTTGAGTAGCCATAAATACTAATTTTGGTGGCTCTCCAGGGGTGATGGCACATACAAAACTTTCATAAAGTAAGGTAGCGCCATCACTCTATGCTGGAGAATGGCTATATAAGGTAGTGTCAATAATTCTGTGTCTGAGGAAGGCCAAATAGGATCTTCACTGGAGTGTGACAAAAATCACAGTCATAGTTTAGATATAAGGGTAAATTCCCTCTCTGTTTTCATCTTCAAGAATACTCAGCTGGTATTAAACTTAAAATCAGTTATCGCAATATCGAAACCGGAATGTAAAAATGTATCGATACCTGCACTGAGGAAGATGTTTTACATTTTACCGTTGATTGCGATGCATGATTTTATGACGAGGCCCTTTAATCCCTATTGCTTGCAATAGGGATTTTTTTTACCCAATTCAATCATTCACTAGAACAGGTGTTATCGCGAGTTGTTGACTAAGCGTATTGGCTGCCAATCTGGCAACGGTTGAATCTGGATAAGGGCCGACGTGTATTTTGTACAACCCCTTGTTCTTGGTAATACTAGCGGTTTCTTTAAGTGATGGGAGTCTCTGATGTATCTGAGAAAGAAAATTCCTTGCATTATCTGATGAACCAAATGCAGCTAGTTGCAAATAAACCATGTTCATTTCTGCGTGACTATCGGCAACAGGCAACGAGGGAGATGGTTTGGAAACCGCCAGCATAACTTGCCCATTATTCGGTATGATGCTCTCAACTTCAACCTGACCGCTACCACCAGCTAGTATTCCCAATTTATATGCGGCAGTATAAGAAAGATCGATGATACGATCAGAAAGAAATGGGCCTCGATCATTCAAACGCACAATCACCGAATTGCCATTTTCCAGATTGGTGACCCGGGCATAGCTAGGTAACGGTAATGTGGGGTGAGCCGCTGTCATTGCATACATATCATAAACCTCTCCCGAGGCTGTATTGTTTCCATGATAACGACGCCCATACCATGAAGCAATTCCACGTTTCCTATAAGGTTCCAAACCAGTCATGGGTCTAAAATGTTTTCCTAGTGCGACATAGGGTTGCATATTGGCTGCACGCAATGGCTCAGCTTTAGGCACGGCATCTGGAACAAGATGTAAGTTTGGTGGCGGATTATCTTCTGGGCCATCGTCCAGATAGTATCCGCCTCCTCGTCTGTTCATTTCACTTGGGCTGATGCCTGATAGCTTGGTCGCTGTTGCTCTCTGTTGTCCTTGCACACTGCTGCTATATTGCGGTGTACTGCTACACGCAGCCAATAGTGCAAAAATTAATAGCAATGCCAATCCAGTAATTGATCTGCAGAGTACAGATAAATATTTATACACTTTAAAGAATGAAGAATTAGAGTTTGTCATGTTTTTATCAGCTTAGGATGTGTCTGAACACTCATCAAAATACCAAAACCAAGCAGCATCGTAACCATAGATGTACCGCCATAACTGATTAGCGGAAGAGGTACGCCTACAATTGGGAGAATGCCGCTCACCATGCCTATATTAACAAATATATAAGTGCAAAAGGTCAATGTAATCGATCCTGAGATCAAGCGTGTGAACTGTGTTGAAGCATTTGCTGTAATTGCTATACAACGCCCGATTACTAGCAGATATAGTAATAATAATACAGTATTCCCAATTAACCCAAATTCTTCTGAAAAAACAGCAAAGATAAAATCGGTGCTTTGTTCTGGCAAAAAATCTAATTGCGTTTGCGTGCCATTTTGCCATCCTTTTCCAACGACTCCACCAGAGCCGATCGCAATAGAAGATTGGATCGTATGATAACCGGCGCCCAAAGGATCTTGCGTTGGATCAAATAATGTCATGATGCGTTGTCGTTGATAATCGTGCATCACCGACCAAAGTATCGGCAAACTTGCGGCTGCAGCCGTCACTAACCCAACAATAATGCGCCAAGATAATCCAGCCAGGAACAGAACATAAAAACCGCTGGCAGCAATTAACAAGGCGGTTCCTAAATCCGGTTGCCGTAAGATCAGCAGAACAGGCAACAATAACAATATCGTTGCACCAAAATAATCTCTCAAACGTAAAGCAATTTCATACTTATCGAAATACCAAGCCATCATTAACGGTATCGCTATTTTCATCAATTCAGAGGGCTGGATTCGAGTCACCCCAATATTAAGCCAGCGTCTGGCACCGTTGTTTATTTCACCAAATAATGCAACGCTGATAAGTAAAATTAATCCTAGCATGTACATCGGGAATGCCAGGCGCAATATTTGTTGCAGTGGAATATTTGCAACCAACCACATAATTACTAACGCTACCAGTATATTAATTGCTTGATTACCGACTCTAGTTACATTTCCACCCGTGGCGCTATATAGCACAATCAGCCCTATCGACATTAATATGAGGATTCCGGCTAACAGAAAGCTATCGACATAGCGCGTAAGATAGTGCCAAATTTTTCTAACTTCAATCATGCATCATGTATGCAGGTCGATAATTAATTGAATGCTGATTTGAGTCTTTTCAGCTCAGAGATGATCATGCGCGTGATTTTTAATGGGTTCAATCAAATGAGCAAGATCTATTTCCGGCAATTTGCCTAATAAAAAATAATCAAATACTTGTCTTGCAATAGGAGCTGCTGTTGAACCGCCGGTACCAGTATTTTCGACTAAAATTGCCAAAGCAATCTTGGGATCCTCTGCTGGTGCATAGGCAATAAACATTGCATGATCACGGTGACGTTCATTGATCAATTTTTCGTTGTAACGTTCTCCCTGTTTAATAGCGATAACTTGTGATGTGCCAGTCTTACCAGCAAAAGTGTAGTCTGCATTGGCGCCCGCTTTTGCAGCTGTTCCGCCGGGACGGGTAACATCTACAAGCGCATTCTTGACAACTTCGAGATTTTTAGGCTTAAGATTTAAGCTATAAAGCAATTTGGCAGGGATATCTTGAACTTCCCCGGTTTGACTATTCTGAATTTGTTTAACTAAGTGAGGTAAATATGCTTTGCCATTGTTTGCGATGATCATCGTGGCGAAAGCGAGCTGAAGCGGCGTAGTCAAATTATACCCCTGCCCAATTGAAACTGAAATAGTATCCCCGGCATACCATTTTTGTTTATGTTGTCGCATTTTCCAAGCAGAAGAAGGCAATAGCCCCGACGCCTCTCCTCCAATATCAATGCCCGTTTTACTTCCTAACCCAAATTGACTGATAAAGTTGTGTATGTTGTCGATTCCGAGATCGTTGGCAAGACTGTAGTAATAGGTATCACAAGAAACAACGAGAGACTTGTGCAAATCGACTCTGCCATGCCCACCGGGTTTCCAGTCACGATAGCGTCGACTGACGCCGGGCAGTGAGAAATATCCGGGGTCACTCATGCTATATTCGGGCGTGCGTTTTCCCAGCTCAAGTGCGGCAAGCGCCATAAATGGCTTAAATGTTGATCCTGGAGGATAAACACCTCGTAGTGCTCGGTTATTGAGAGGGCGATCAATCGAATTGTTAAGCAAATTCCAGTTTTCCTGGTCAATACCACCGATAAAGAGATTATTGTCATAACCTGGTTTGCTAACGAAAGCAAGCACTTCTCCATTATTGGGATCCAAAGCAACCAGTGCACCCCGGCGATCACTAAATGCGATTTCTGCTACTTCTTGCAAGCCAATATCTAATGTAAGAATTAAATTATTGCCAGGCGTCGGCGGCGTCCGTGACAATACCCGAATAGAGCGGCCTGCTGCATCGGTCTCTACTTCCTCAAAGCCTGTGACACCATGTAATTGCTTTTCGTAACTCTGCTCAATACCAATTTTTCCAATGTGGTGGGAGCCGCGATAATTGTGAAGTTCGCCACTGTTTTCCAGTTGTTCGAGATCTTGATCATTGATTCGACTGATGTAGCCAATAACATGTGAAACCATCTCTTTTTCCGGGTATTGGCGGTATACTTGGGCCTTGATTTCAATGCCTGGGAAACGGTAACGGTTTGTAGCAAAGGTTGCGATCTCGACATCTGTCAAACGATTCCTGATAGGTAAGCTTTTGAATCTCTTGTTTTCTTTTAGCAATTTATTGAATCTCTGGCGATCAGCGGGCGTGATCTCAATAATTGTTGCTAGCTCGTTTAATGTTGTCTCAAGATCTTGAATTTTACTGGGTACAACCTCCAACGTGTACGCTGAATAATTTTGTGCCAATACTCTTCCATTTCGATCAGAGATCAAGCCACGGTAGGGAACTAGTGGTGCAATGGAAATACGATTTGCCTCTGCCAGTGTATGATAATGCTCCTGCTGAATAATCTGTAAGTAATAGAAGCGTACATAGAGCAGCAAGAACAGAACAAGAACAAAGCCTGCGCTAATGGCAAGACGCATACGAAATTTGTAAAGTTCTATAGGATGGTTTCTTAGTTCCACATGTTGCTTCATAATGCACTAGAGTCTGGTTTTGGTTTTAATAGCAGAGCTATTGCAAAGGAAGCCGGCGTCCAAAGTAAGGCGCCTGCAATAGTGGCGTGGAAGTATCTCCAGCCAGGTAGTGTTGATCCGCTCGATAGGGCTACTAAAGCGAAGACTATTTGCATTATGAGCAAGAAGAAGCCGATTTGCGGTGCTTGCTTTAGTAAACTGAATAGCCGCAAACGCCGACCAAAAATTTGTGTCAGATAAAAAATAACACAATAAGCTAAAGCATGTTGCCCCAGTATTCCAGCGTTGCCGACATCCACCATTAATCCCATGCCAAATGCCACACTCATTCCTAATTTGTGCGGATGATTGACATTCCAATAAGCTATTGCAAATGCTACGAAATCAGGGCGCGCAATTAAAAGATCGCCTTGCAATGGTAGAAAATTGAGGATGAGTGCGATGACCAGACTCGTGGCAATAAACAAGCTACTAGCAGGCACATACATATCCTGCCCTAAGTAGTTCTCTTTAATTGAATTGTTTTCTTTAATTCGTTCCGGATTCAATGGTTGGAGTCTCTAGAGAATTATTGGATTCTACCTGCGCCAAGGACAGAACTAAAACCTGTCGATTGCGATTTACACCAGCAATCGGTGCGCTGGTAACAAGTGCAAAATCACCTGCAGAGTCCTGCTCAATCTTGAGCACAGTTGCAACGGGAATTCCCGGCGGATACACTCCGCCAATCCCGGAAGTAACTAATAAGTCACCTTGTTGAATATCCGTATTAACCGATAAGTAACGTAATTCCAGCTCATTATTTTTACCCGTTCCAGATACGATTGATCGCAAACCATTGCGAACAACTTGAATGGGAACAGCATGATCTTTATCTGTCAAAAGCGTTACTTCAGATGACCAAGGGTATAGCTGCGTAATTTGTCCGATGATACCCTTATCATCAATTACTGCCTGGCCCAACTCAATATCATGATAACTGCCTTTATTCAAGGTTATTTTGTGATTAAACGGATCACGCGGAGTATACTGAATTTCTGCTAAAACTACTTTCGTTTTAGCAGTGGTTTCGATTTGCTGTACCGCACCTAACAATCTGCGCAAGTGCGTATTCTCGGCTTCCAGTGCCTCTAATCTCAGTAGTTGTTCACGACGGTCCAGATAAAGTTGTCGCAATTTTACATTTTCTTCGAGCAAGTTGAAGCTGGTAATCAATTTCTCAACTTGATCATATATATCTGAAGGGATATAAGCAATTTTCTGTAAAGGAAAGATGATCACACCAATTGTTTGCCGCAACTGAGGAAAATATTTGAAACGCGTATCTTCCGCAATCAACAAGCAGGATAGGATTGCAAATATAAACAGTCGTGCAAACGGACCCGGACCATTTCTGAAAAACTGTGGGGCTGTTTCCATTACGTTCCGTCTTTAAGAGAAAGACTTAATTTTGTACTAGAAAAGAGAAAAGTAATCAGTAAGTAAGCAATAATTAGTCACGAGCAAAAATGCCAATGGATCGATCCATATTTTCCAGCGCGATCCCAGCTCCCCGTACGACACAGGTCAGCGGATCATCGGCAATAATGACCGATAAGCCGGTTTCTTCCATTAATAATCGATCAACATCGCGCAACAAAGCCCCGCCTCCTGTCATAACCATACCTTTGTCAGCAATATCCGCACCCAATTCAGGCGGAGTATGTTCTAAGGCCGATTTAACTGCACTGACAATACTGTTGATTGGTTCGGTCAATGCTTCCAGAATTTCATTGCTGGAAATCGTGAAGCTGCGCGGTATGCCTTCCGCAAGATTGCGACCTTTCACTTCAATTTCTCGTACTTCTGAGCCAGGAAAGGCGGATCCGATTTCCTTCTTAATAATCTCTGCTGTTACTTCGCCGATCAACATGCCATAATTGCGACGAATATAGTTGATAATCGCTTCATCAAATTTGTCCCCTCCAACGCGTACAGAATTGGAATACACGATACCACCTAGCGAAATAACGCCAACCTCTGTCGTGCCTCCACCAATGTCAACCACCATTGAGCCAGTCGGGGATTCCACTGGAAGATCTGCCCCTAATGCAGCTGCCATCGGCTCCTCGATCAACTCAACCTTGCGTGCGCCAGCGCCATAAGCTGCTTCACGAATAGCACGGCGTTCCACCTGCGTGGAGCCATAGGGTACACAAATTACAATACGCGGATTGGCGGAAAATAGGCGTGGCGGATTCACTTTGCGGATAAACATTTTGAGCATCTGTTCGGTCACGGTAAAATCGGCAATCACGCCATCTTTCATAGGGCGGATTGCGGTAATGTTGCCTGGGGTGCGACCTAACATTTGTTTGGCCGCAAGACCCACCTGTTGGATCATTTTCTTGCCGTTGGCTCCGCTTTCTTCGCGAATAGCCACTACTGAGGGTTCATCCAGCACAATACCTTGGCCGTGAACATATATCAGCGTATTGGCTGTGCCCAAATCAATCGCCATGTCTGTTGAGAAGTAGCTTCCAAGAATACTGTTGTTCAAGAAATTAAACATAGTGGCAATATCCGATATTAGTAATTATGATGAGAGCGAATGCGAATGGAATAACAAATAAAACCATCAAAAAATAATACGCGAGTAAACTGCGGCATGATACCCTAATACTTCTTTGAATATAAGGCCAACCATTTCAAATGACTTTATCTGTTAGTGATGTAAAACGAATTGCTGATCTTGCCTATATTGAGATTAACGATAACGAGGTAAAAGAGACTTTGAATCAATTATCCGGTATTTTTGATCTGATAGAAACCATGCAAGCTGTCGATACTTCAACTGTGGAGCCCATGTCTCATGCGCAAAGTGTGGTGCAACGCCTACGCGAAGATGAAGTCACTGAAGCAGACCAACACGGATTATATCAATCGATCGCACCACAAGTCGAAGCCGATCTCTATTTGGTTCCACAAGTCATTGAATAGATAAGTGACGAAATGTGCCCAAGGAATTTCTAAGGCTATAAGAATAGCCATAATACGTAATATTTTATTTTTCTCTAATCAGTAAATCCATGTTTAATGCCAGTCTTAAACAGCTCTCGATTCAGCTTGCCGAAAAAAAAATTTCCAGCACGGAACTTACCACCGAATTTTTGCAGCGCATCAAACAATTCAATCCTGAATACAATGCGTTTATTACGGTCAACGAAGAAATAAGTTTGGCGCAAGCAAAGGTAGCCGACAAAATGCTTGCCACAGGACAGGCCGGGCCATTAACCGGAATTCCGATTGCACAGAAAGATATTTTTTGCGCTAGAGGTTGGTTGACCACGTGCGGCTCAAAAATGCTGTCGAATTTTGTTTCACCGTATGATGCCGGTGTTATTGAACGATTCAATCAGGCGGGTGCGATTAACATTGGCAAAACCAACATGGATGAATTTGCCATGGGGTCAAGCAATGAAACATCCTATTTCGGCATGGTTAAAAACCCCTGGGATATTGCGGCAGTTCCTGGTGGCAGTTCAGGCGGCGCGGCGTGCGCAGTGGCAGCCAGACTAGCTCCTGCAGCAACCGGCACAGATACCGGCGGTTCCATCCGCCAACCCGCAGCATTATGCGGCATCTCCGGAATTAAACCGACCTATGGATTGGTGTCGCGCTACGGCATGATCGCTTTTGCCTCCAGCTTGGATCAGGGCGGGCCAATGGCTAAATCGGCCGAAGATTTAGCGCTACTGCTGAATGTCATGATTGGGTTTGATCCGCGTGATTCCACCAGTCTGCAGCACGATGCTGAGGATTGCGCGCAGGATTTGCAGAAACCTTTAGCGGGTCTGCGCATTGGTTTGCCGAAGGAATATTTTGCCGAGGGCATGAGCCAGGATGTCGCAAGCGCGATCGAGAAAGCATTGGTTGAGTATCGCAAATTAGGTGCACAAACGATCGAGGTTTCATTACCCAATGCGCCACTGTCGATTCCAGTTTATTATGTTTTGGCGCCTGCCGAGGCGTCGAGCAATTTATCCCGTTTTGATGGGGTACGTTACGGTTATCGTGCTCCAGCATACAGCGACCTAGCTGACATGTATCGCAAAACACGCACGCAGGGCTTTGGCGCAGAAGTGAAACGGCGAATTCTGATCGGAACCTATGTGTTGTCGCATGGTTATTACGACGCCTACTACATCAAAGCGCAGAAACTGCGCCGCCTGATCGCGCAGGATTTTACTGAAGCCTATAAACGGTGCGACATTATCATGGGGCCTACCACTCCCACGGTCGCATTTAATCTGGGAGAAAAAAGCGGCGACCCGATCCAAATGTATTTATCGGATATCTATACCAGCGCGGCAAACCTGACCGGAATGCCGGCAATGTCGATCCCGATTGGTTTTGGTGACAAAAACCGGCCAATCGGCTTACACATTATGGGTAATTATTTTAAGGAAGCGCAAATGCTGAATATTGCACATCAATATCAATTGGTGACAGACTGGCATTTGAAGTCTCCTGTTTAGAGCTATTGTTCATTCATGAAATCAATCATTTAGCCGGAAATTTATCATGCAATGGGAAATTGTCATCGGTCTTGAAGTACATGCTCAACTTTCAACGCAATCTAAAATATTCTCTGGCGCATCCACTGCTTATGGTTCGCCGCCGAATACCCAAGCGTGCGTAATCGATTTAGCATTGCCCGGTGTTCTACCAGTACTCAATAAGGGCGCGGTTGAACGGGCTATTAAATTTGGTCTGTCAGTCGGCGCTAAGATTAATTCGCCCTCTATTTTCGCGCGTAAAAATTATTTTTATCCCGATTTACCGAAAGGCTATCAAATTAGTCAATTCGAATTGCCGGTGGTGCAAGGTGGCAACATTCAGATTCAGGCTGATGGTGAGGAGAAAAATATCCGACTGACTCGCGCACATTTGGAAGAAGACGCCGGCAAGTCGTTGCACGAGGATTTCCATGGTATGAGTGGGATTGATCTGAATCGGGCCGGCACACCCTTGCTGGAAATCGTTTCTGAGCCAGATATGCGCAGCAGTGCGGAAGCCGTAGTCTATGCGAAAACACTGCACGCGCTAGTACGTTGGATCGGCATTTGCGATGGCAATATGCAGGAAGGCTCTTTCCGCTGCGATGCCAATGTTTCGGTGCGTCCATACGGCACGGAAAAACTTGGCACGCGCTGCGAGATCAAGAATCTGAATTCATTCCGTTTTCTCGAGAAAGCGATCGATTATGAAGCTAGAAGACAAATTGAAATCCTGGAAGACGGCGGTATAATCCGACAGGAAACCCGTTTGTACGACGCCAGCAAAGACGAAACGCGGACTATGCGTACCAAGGAAGATGCCAACGATTATCGTTATTTTCCCGATCCGGATTTATTGCCGCTCGAAATTTCTGCAAACTGGATTGACCAGGTGCAATCAGTCTTGCCGGAATTGCCTCAGGCGCGCCGTGATCGTTATATGTCGGAGTTCGCACTATCTGCCTACGATGCCTCCGTACTAACAAGCTCGCGCGAAACCGCAGATTATTTTGAATCAACTATCAAGCAATTGCCTGCACAGGTAAAATTATGTGCCAACTGGATCATGGGCGAAATCAATGGGCAATTGAACAAAGAAGGGCTTGAAATCACCGCATGCCCAGTGACCCCTTCCCAACTTGCTGCACTGCTGGAACGAATCAGTGATGACACCATTTCCGGCAAGGCAGCCAAAGCGGTATTTGAAAGCATGTGGAATGGCGAATTGGAAAAAAATGTCGATGCTATTATTGCCGCCAAAGGGTTGAAACAAATTTCCGACGATAGCGCCATTGAAAAGCTGGTTGATCAAGTGCTGGCTGCTAATGAGCAACAAGTCGCAGACTATCGCAATGGCAAAGAAAAAGCCTTCAATTCACTGGTCGGCCAGATCATGAAAGCAACCCAAGGAAAAGCCAATCCAGCACAGGTGAATACTATTTTGAAAAAGAAACTGGAAGGATAGCAAGCAATCAAGACTATCAACTTAACAGGCTGTTGAAACCTTGCCACCGAGTTCAGGTTCAAATCAAGGTCAATAAGCTACCAATGCTTTTTGGCTTTGTTCCAGCGATAAAGCATCGCGGCAAATAGATTGTAGCTTAAAGTACACAGCTGCCTGACAATCGGAGTTCCTAGCACTTTCGCTTTCCAGCGTTCATGCGTAGACGCACGCCAGATGACCAAAAAGGCATCAAAACCGACATGAAGATTGCCCGTCTCGTCAATAACATGCAGGCGTTCGCGAACGAACTCAAGATCTGAATTGGCTTCGGAAACAAGCGCACGATGCGTGTGAATATCGTTCCACTGGATTTCACTACAACTTTCTTTATCCATCTGAGCTTCAATTCCAGCTTTGCATACCGGACAGGCTGAGTTGTAATACACTTTTATTTTTGGTTGATTCGTCATTGCGGTTCTTCACGATAAACGGCCAGGAAGGTAACAGTCTTTCTTGGGACTAAGAAACGATCAACTTTTTTGGAGTTTTCATTACCACACCCAGACAATGAAATACTTTTATCTTTGGATTACTATTTTCACATTAGCATAATTGACTTCAAAATGCTTGCTCCCGTGTCAGTGGATAAAGAATTGAAGTGTCTCGATGCGTTAGTATCTTTTCATAGCATTGCTTAATTGCGTGCGGCATAAATCTAGGATGGTATTCCTAGAGACTTTTACAAAAGTGTACTTTGTGATTTGCAGCACATTGTATTAAATTAATAAAAATTTCATGAATTAGGGGCTTGCAAAGATTTCTTTTATTGTAGATCGAGTCTGAGTTATCCGATTTATGCGATCAAGCAATTGATTAGGACCTTACTGGTGTGTTTTATTTTTGCGGCAACTCGATTGGCCGATTTGAATTTATTTGCAGGTTAGCTTAATCGTATTTTGCTTCATGTGTGAATCGAAAAAAGAAATGATTACTTCAGGTGATGAATGAACGTCACTTATTGAAAGTATGCCGATGTTTCTACAATTTCTTGTTTGCTTGTGGGAGCTGAAGCGTTGCCTGTTTGCAACACAAGATGGAAGCGCTCAAAAAATACGGCTACCAGTTCGATACTGGTAGCCGTACGGATATTAGTCTCCGATTGGATTCCTTTGTGCAGCGGTCAAGCCGGCTTTCCAATCTTCTGGCAGGTTTTGCACCCAACCATTGTAAACATTGGGAATCGCAAGCACTCCTTGACCACCAAATCCTGGCAGACGACTTACCGCGTCATCACTAGCTGTATTTTCTCCGGTGGTTAGAGAAATCGTTCCCACAATCGTTGCATCGTTCAAATTGCCATCGCCATTCGGATCAGTATCTACCACGATCAGACGATTGGAAAATTTGCTTGTAACGTAGGCATAATATCCACCGCCCTGTTTGGCACCAAAGTTTGCACCGTGACAACCGGGGTCGCAGGGGAGCATTTTAACGATGCTATCGGTAGCGGTATCTACGATAACAATTTGTCCGCCTGTTGCGGCGATTACAACTGCTTTGCCATCGGGAGAAACGGGTGTTTGGATGGGTAATACGCCGTATGCAAATTCTCCATTCCCATCATTATCAGCAATACTGCCGTCAATCGGATCGTAATCGGCAATGAGATTGACAGTTTTGATCAGTTCTCCGGTATTGCCATTCAGTACGCTTAATGAATGGTGTAGAAGATTGGTTGCATAAATTTTGCTGGAATCCGGCATCATGCCGATTGCGATTGGATGTGCGCCGGGAGCACCTTGACCTGTTACGGTTCTGGCGTGTATATCGCCATCGGCACCATAGATTCCGATATCACCCGTATTGATGTTGGGGGTTACGATTCTGGATCCATCTGCACTGACCCAATGGCCATGAGGATTTGCGGAGGTATGCCCGCGTCCTTGTGTTGGCATCATTTTGGTAACATGCTTAGTCCCAGCAGGAATAACTGCAATGCTGTTTTCACCATTGATAGCAATCGTTGCGTCATCATTCGTGGGTAATGTCATAACATGAGAAGGTGCATATCCCACTTGAATGTTTTTTATCAATTGACCATTATTACGCTTGATCATGGTTAATTTGTTATCAAACCATTGGGTCTGATAAATGACTGATTGATCCCGGTTGGGCCACATATTATGTGGATTATTCATATCAATCTCAGGTAGTCCAATTTTACGTTTAACCGTCCAATCGGTTGCATCAACCACGGTAATGGTGCCTGGTTTGTATTTGTTTGCAGTTTTCTCAAACTGGGTATTAATCCATATTTCTCCGACACCATGTTCTGTTGGTGGAATTGGCGTTGGAAGAAGGTCGCCGCTGATATCCAAGATGCTTAAAGGAGCAGCAACGCCTCCATCGGTTAGCTCCTTACTGAATGGAGCTCCTGAGATTACGACTGAAAGATCAGGGAATTTGACATTCCAACTGCCGGATGAATAGTCTTGCCAGTTATCCGGTGCAGTAGCGACAAAGAATGTTCGTAATAACCGAATGGCCAAATCGCTATTGGTGGGCAGTCCTTTAATTCCAGTTACGAGATCGATTTTAAAATCTGAAGCTTTGTCACCTAAGTCAAGTGCAAGACCAAGTATTCCTTCCGCGTGCATAGTTTCAGGGTCATCAACAATCACTGCACCAAACATATAGGGGTGAACCTTACAAGTAAATACATAAAGGCCTGGCGTATCTAATCTGAGAATTCCACCTCCTCGGTAAGCATCGGTTTGATTGAAAGGCATATGATGCGCTCCCGTTGGCCATAACAAAGAGCTGATGGTGTGCACAGCATTGGTGTCTGACATGATAAAATTAACGCTGCTACCTGGAGCAATAACTTCCAATGATTTAGTTTTAATGCCCAGACCCAGTCCTACAAGTGTATCTCCGCGCGCGCTTCTAAACCAACTGGCTGGTTCATCAGTTATTTCAAATGTTACCAAGCCTGGTTCATTTTTTGGTCCGAGTAAAATTCGACCATAAGGTGATGCACCGATTTCACTGACCCCGTCACCGCCGATTGGGTCAACTCTGAAGCTACCGTGCATACCGGCTTCCATATGTGCAATTAAGTGGCAATGATATTGCCAGCTTCCGGTGCCAACACCAGTGCCTGCTTTGACGGTAAAGGAATGGCTGTCGATTTCATCTTTCAACAGCTTGGTATCAATCACTTCGCTGGTGCCTGTTTTCAACCATCGATGCGCATGTAAGTGGAAGGTGTGTCCGGGTCCGATCGATAAGATGTGGAAACGTACGATATCATTCTCGATTGCACCAGGATTGGGATTTGCCCAAAGTGGTTTGTGCTGTGTGCCATCTCCGGAGACTTCGGTTCCCCAGAAAGTTGAACCGACCATGAATAGAATAAATTGTTTATTGATATCAGCTGATGTGATAGGAATTATGCTTCCATCTGCATTCACATAACTGTCGACAGGCCCATGTGCTTTATCCACAATGATTGCGCCAAATAGACCCAGCAGTTCCTTGCCATTGCTATTGCCATGGTATACGAAGCTGCCTTCCTTGTTAGCTTCTATCTTGTAACTTTTTGTTTTTCCTGGTTGAATTTTCCCTGAGCCTGATTGCGTAAGACCAGGCACTTTGAAGCCGATTTTGATACCCGTGTTATTTGTTAATGACACATTAACTGTATCCCCTTTCTTTACGAACAGGGTTGGCCCCGGTATGACAGCTTCGTTTCCTGACAGTGCATACGCAATCTGTCCGTTAGGTAATGGTTCGGCCGTAAGCGCGAAGTTATGTTCTGTAGCCAGAGCGAACTGCGAAATTAAGAGTGTGATTACAAAAAAAACAATTGCAGTTATCTGTTTCCTAAGACCAAATGCATTTTTAATTTTCATTTTTTATCCCTATTATTAAGTTGCTAACATATGCTTACTGGACTCGAAATTTTCCCTTCATGTCCAAAAGATTGTTGGAGAAATTTTTGTCTTTATAATGAGCGCTACTTTTGGCAATAACACTGAAAACATGTTTCTCCAGCGGACCGATTGCAACTTGATTAATAAGGTTGGTAGTTCCGGGGTCGATCCATTTATAGCCGTCTAGCTTAAAGGTGTGAATATCGGTGCCTAAGGCAATTAAATGAAACCGGACATTGGAGTTTTTTGTTGCAGCCAATGTTGGATTGGTGCCATGTTTTGACTGAGTTCTGCTTGTTCCGTCGATTTCCATACCCCAGAAAGCATCGTCGCCTAAATAAAGTACATAATCCTTGTCAAAATTTGGTGCGCCGATTTCGTTGACGATGATTGCTCCAAAAAGACCTTTGTGCTCTGCTCCGTTATGGGTTTCAAAATTATGATCGTGGTATGCCCAGGTGCCAGCAGTTCCAGCTGCAACATTCCATTGATATTCGTAGATGACATAGGTCTCTTCAAGCCCGGCACCTGCTCCCTCGTCAAAATTTTTATTGATGACCTTGAGGGTTCCGTCGCTAAGAATATCGTAATGGACGCCATGCACATGAATGCTGACCTGTCTGCTGATTTCAGGAATAGGAGTATTATTGCCAGGAATTGCATTCTGAATCGATATCTTAACTGTGTCTCCTTCGGTTAACTCGATGGTAGGGCCGGGAATGGTGGCTTCCGGGCTATAGCGTGATGTAATATCCGTACCGTTAACTTTATGGCTTAACATTTTGTAAGCTAACAGTTTGTTACCAAATCCATCGTCTTGGGTTTCTTCTGCGGTCAGTTGAATAATATGTTCGGCTGCAAAACCTGCAGAAAAAGTAGATAGTGTCAGGGTAAGTGCGAATGTCACGGCACTCAGTTTTATTAAGGATCTTTGTGTGATAGTCGGCGAGGCATTGGAATTTTTTATGAGCTTCGTGTCATACTCGGCTCGGTTGGATTGAAACAGCATTGAATGACCTCCTAATGTGAAAAATGCATATCAAGTGAAGCGTGTATGGAACATGCATCTTGGTGGATTAATGCAGGTGTTTCATTTTAGGCTCGCAATTCACTTGTAACGTAAGGTTTAGCAAGCTGATTGCAAAAGGGGAATGCAATCCTAGCTGGGCGGGATTCTATCAAATCTGTTTTTTTCTAAATAGAAGGCATCTGTCCTTAAAACCTATCTAAATTTAGTTATTTTTTGGGATAAATGTCCCGATCAAGCAGGATTCTTTAAAATAATCATATAAGGGGGCTTTGAGACATAGTTCGATTTGTTTCTTGACACCAATTTTTCTGTAGATAATAGATAATTGGTTTCGTACAGTCTTCTCTGTTACAGACAGTTGCGCGCCGATTTCCTTGGCGGACAAACCTTTGCATGCGAGATGGGCAATGTGACGCTCGCTGTCGCTTAATCTAGGTTGCTGGAATGTTGAAGCATCAGCTCGCGGTTTGATTTCTACAGCCGGATCGGGATCGAATTGTGCTTGCCAGAGCAACTTGGTGATATTGCGATCAAACCAGAGATGACCTTTATGGATTGCAATAATGGCCTTGATTAATAGATCTGTCGAATGGCCTTTCCTGATCACCCCTGCCACGCCTGAGCGAAAAGTTTGTAAGTGAGTTTGTTCGTTATTGTAATCAGAAAAAGCCAGTATTTTACTTTGTGGGCAAGTACGCATTAACTGGGCAATATGTTCCACGTAGTTATTGCCGCTCAGGTGTAGATCCATAAGGATTATGTCCGGCTTGTGCTGTTCTGCCAGATTAAATAAGTCTTTTATTTTATTGGTTTCTGCTATCAAGTTGATATTGGTGTGGTTTTCAAACAGTGAGCGCAGTCCTAAACGAACGAGCTCGAAGCTCTCGGCTACTAGAACGCGTATTTTTGAATCAGGGTGCTCAATCACGCTTTTTATTGTCCGTAAATTACAAAGAGTCCTAGCTAAAAGGACGGCACTTGAGCATAGAGAATTGCAATTAAATCATATAATTAGATTAATATATATTATGACTATCCATCTAATTTTTACTTGAGATTCTAACAGACTTGCTTATGGTTAAATAGATGGTGTTTGTCCCAAAATATATCGCAATAGATCGTTATTTTCTGACAGAACAGCCTGACTTTTTAGGATCGTGGGAATAATTATAAAGCGTCATTTTTGTTGTATTTATTGGTGATGTCGGTTATTTCATTGGTATTTGCGTTTTCGTTTGAATTATGAGAGCGGGTAAGAGCGATTCATATTAAAATCGCAGCTTTCCCTTTTAAGTTCTGAATCAAGATTATGCATCCAATGTTGAGTATTGCGGTGAAAGCTGCGCGTCGTGCCGGTAATATCATTAATAAGGCTTCTCAGAATCTGGATTTGCTCACAGTGTCAAAAAAATCACACAGTGACTATGTCAGTGAAGTGGATGGCGCAGCTGAAGAGGCTATTATCAAAGTCTTGCTTGCGGCCTATCCCAATCATGCAATTCTGGCGGAAGAGAGCGGACGCCAGGGTGATCAGAAGCAGTCAGAATATCAGTGGATCATTGATCCGCTGGACGGAACGACTAATTTCCTGCATGGTTTTCCAAAATATTCGGTTTCTATCGGATTAAGGTATAAAGGTGTTCTGATGCATGCGGTGGTTTACGATCCGAACAATAATGAGTTATTTACCGCGAGTCGAGGCAGCGGCGCTTTTTTAAATGATCGCCGAATTCGTGTCAGTAAGCGCACCAAGCTTGAAGAGTGTTTAATTGGCACCGGAATACCATTCCGTGACTTGACGCACGTCGATGCTTATTTTGCGATACTGCGGGATATCGTGCCCCGTATCACAGGGATACGGCGCCCGGGTTCCGCCGCGCTGGATTTAGCTTATGTCGCGGCTGGGCGCTATGATGGGTTCTGGGAAATCGGGCTGGCACCATGGGATATGGCCGCCGGTTGTTTGCTGATTACTGAAGCGGGTGGGTTAGTTGGTGATTTGGAAGGCAATGACACGCAATTGGAAAGCGGACAAATTATTGCTGGAAATCCAAAAGTTTTTAGTCAATTGCTGCAAGTGATTGCGCCGCATCTCACACCGGAGTTGATCAAAGCGCAACGGTCTGCCGAACCAATTTAGCATAACGACAGTGGATCTGCATTCGGCATTCGGCATTCGGCATCCACGCGGTACCACAATCCGATTCCGAATGCTCAACCTCCAGTATCAGGCGTTATTGATAAGCTAATCAGACGCTTGTTCGATAACAGACTGCGCTTATCTTTCCAATACCATGAACATGACTACAAAAATAATAATTTGGATGATTGCTGGCTTATTGCTGGGTAGTTTGATTAATATCTTTGCTTATGATGTTGCACTCATTCAGAATTATTTGGTTCATGGCTTGTTTCATGTGGTGGGTACGATCTTCATTAACTTATTGAAAATGCTGGTTGTTCCATTGGTGACTTTTTCATTGATTTGCGGCGTTTGCGGCATTGGCGATGTTAAAAAACTGGGCCGGGTGGGTATCAAAGCTTTCGGTCTCTTTTTGCTAACCACTACGCTTGCCATTTCATTAGCGCTCCTTGTTTCTGTCACGATAAACCCTGGTAAAGATTTTAATTTGACTCAAAGTGCTCAGACAGAATTTGTGGCGCCTGAGCCACCGCCCATAACACAAGTCTTTATTGATCTTGTTCCGAGTAATCCAGTAACTGCCTTTGCGGAAGGCAACATGCTACAAATCATTTTTTTCACCATTCTGTTTGCGATTTGCTTGCTGATGGTCGGTGAGCGTGGGCGCACGCTAATTGACGGCGCTGAAAAATTGAATGACGTCATGCTGCAGGTGGTGAATGTTGTTATGTCCATTGCGCCCTACGGGGTATTTGCATTAATGGCGAAGAACTTTGCGTTACAAGGAATTGACTTAATTCTGCCAATGATCGGCTATTTCGGTATCGTTATTTTGGTGTTAATTTGTCATGTAACCGGCACACTTATGTTGTTATTGAAATTTCTTGGACGGATCAGTCCAAATCAATTTCTTAAGAAAATGCGCACTGCCCAGGTTTTTGCTTTCAGTACATCCAGCTCCAATGCAACCATACCCGTTACACTCAGAACGGTTGAAAGGCGTATGGGTGTGGATAATTCGACGGCTTCATTTGTTGTGCCTTTTGGTGCCACCATTAACATGGATGGCACCGCCATTATGCAAGGTGTTGCCACAGTGTTCATTGCCAATATTTATGGTATTGAACTGGGCTTAACGGGCTATCTCACTGTTATTGGCATGTCGGTACTGGCATCGATCGGTACCGCGGGCGTGCCTGGCGTCGGACTCATTATGCTGGCCATGGTTTTCAATCAAGTGGGGTTGCCAGTTGAAGGCATTGCGTTGATCATGGGTGTGGATCGTTTGCTGGATATGCTACGTACCGCGGCCAATGTTACCGGGGATGCTGTCGTTACCATGATTGTTGCGCGCAGTGAAGACAATGTATCCATGGAAGTTTTTAATGATCCCGATGCTGGAATATTAGAGTCCGTAGAATTGCCTCACGTCAAACAGTGAAACAAGCGGGTCAGAATTATCGCTAAACCGCCATAATTAATACATATAGTCAATTCTAGTTGAGCGAAGCAGTTAGGATATTGTCGCTGCATTTCAAAAATATGAACGGCTACTTGCTCGGCGCGCCGTTTGATTCCGATACGCTGCAACGTTATAATAAACTCAAATGTTGACGCCTTTCAGGAGGTGTTTAGGAACAAGTTATAAATTAAGATTAATCAAAATCAATAACTTATCCAAAAGGTAATTTTTGCATATCATTCTTTTTCGCATATTCCCATTACTACTACTGTTGGCCTTTGGATTGCCGGGGTCAGCGCTATATGCGCAAGCTATTCCACAAGTTAAACCTCAAATAAATGACTCAGCTGTTAGCAATTCAGTCAAAGATACTGAAGCTACTGGCAAAGAATCAACAGATCAGTTATCCGCCATTATGCAATCCCTGCAGGAGAAGCGTAAGCAACGAAAAGCATTGCAACAGCAGTTGGCTAAAGCTACCCAAGAGGATGAGAAAAAAGATTTGCAGCAGCGGATTGATGAACTCAAGGCAGTTATCAAGCAGTTGAATCACTCGTTTGAGCAGGTAATTATTGGCGGTCTGGATTTGGACCCATTTCTGGATGCATCAACGCGACCTTTTGATTGGAAAGAAGAGCTTATTCTGGCGACTAAGCCGATCATTGATGCTTTGAAGGATTTGACCGAGAAGCCGCGCAAAATTGAAAAACTACGTGGCGATATCAGCTTATTGCATGAGCAGCGCAAACTAATTGACCTTGCGTTAGACGCGATGGCGCGGTTTCAGCCAGATACTATGGCCCAACCGACTAAACAAGAGTTTGAATCTGTAACCCAAAAGTGGTTGCAGAGACAAGCCGATAACATACAAGATTTGGAAATTGCCCGTTCTCAGTTGGTTAGTCTGGAAGAAAGCAATAAAGACTGGTGGCAGAGCCTGAAAACCGGGATGGTGGACTTTGTGCAGGGCCGCGGGCTTACGCTAACAATCGCCATCTTGACCGCATTTACTGTCTGGATGCTAATGCGCGGCTTACTATGGTTGTATCAGAAGAAATTGGTTTCTCCCGGTAACCGCAACAGCATCAAGGTGAGATTGGCGGGATACGCATATCGTATGCTGACCGGATTACTGGTGATATTGGCAGTTCTGATAACATTTTATCTGGCCAATGATTTTCTGCTACTGACATTGGCGATTATTTTATTAATCGCGATTGCGCTGAGCCTCCGACATATTTTGCCGCGCTATATCAACGAGACCCGATTATTGTTGGATATTGGGCCGGTAAGAATCGGTGAAAGAGTGGTCTATAATGGTTTGCCGATGCAGGTTAGATCGATCAATGTGCATTCGCTGCTACGCAATCCTGATCTAAAGGGGATCGTCCGGCTACCATTAAACGCGCTGGATGATATGGTGTCGCGTCCAGATATTGATGAACCTTGGTTTCCTTGTCGTCCAGGTGAGTATGTCATGTTGTCGGATGGCCGTTTCGGAGAAGTATTAGAGCAAACCTTGGAATTGGTGTTGCTGCAAATGAAAGGTAGCTTGGTGCAATTTCCTGCGGCTGATTTTTTCCGTCTGGATCTGCTCAATCTATCACGCAAGGGATTTGTCGTGGTCGTTACATTCGGCATTGATTATCAGCATCAGGCGCAGTGCTTGGATGAAGTGCCGACTCGTTTTCGTGAGGCGTTAGAGCATGCGCTTGCGCAAGCGGAATTTAGCGATAAGATCGTCAGTTTGCTGGTCGAATTTAAGGAAGCCAATACGAACTCATTGGATTATCTGATTGTTGTCAACTGCAAAGGTGAGGCAGCCAGTTCGTACTTTACGATTAATCGTTTGATCCAGAAAACTTGTGTTGAAGTTTGTAACCGGGAACACTGGGTTATTCCATTTACTCAACTAACGGTGCATCAAGGCGAGGGATTCCAAGCGCTGAGTGACCGCAACATGCAGATACACCAACAGCTCAACGCATAATTTAACCCAGCAAACAGTATCTTATCTAAATTGATTGAGATGGGTAAGACACAAGTTATTAAATCCTACTTGGTTCCACTAATCGTGTGCTTCAGGAACTTCAAAAGGCAAGTCTGAGTTTTTTTCATTGGAATCAATCAAGGATTTCATTTCTTCTAGTGGTGGAAGCTCTTCCAGTGAGCGCAGATTCAGATCGTTAAGGAAATGTTGTGTGGTAGCAAACAGCGCGGGTTTTCCAGGCACGTTACGGTGTCCGATTGCTTCTATCCAACCGCGTGTTGTGAGTGCTTTAAGCACCGATCCGGAAACGCTAACGCCGCGAATTTCTTCGATATCGCCACGGGTTACCGGCTGACGGTAGGCGATGATGGCGAGCGTTTCCAGAACTGCACGTGAATAGCGCGGTGCTTTGGGCGGTGTCAAACGCTCCAGATACGGTTGTATGTCCGCTTTGGTTTGAAAACGCCAGCCGCTGGCGATCGAGACCAGCTCCACGCCGCTATCACGCCATTTCTCGCGAATCTCCTCCAGTAATTTCGACAACACGGTGGCGCTTAATTCCAGGTTGAATAACTTACGCAATTCGTTAATGGGCAGAGGCTCTGAAGTTGTCAGCAAGACAGCTTCCAGAATTCGCTGGGTTTTTTCAGGAGTCAGTGTATCCGATGTATCAAGCTGATTGAGCGACATCAATGGAGCGGACATAAATAATCCCAGAATCGAGCGATTGAGAAATTTCTAGCAACAGTTCCTTGACCAATTCCAAAACAGCCAGGAAGGTGACAACCACTTCTGCAACCGTGGCTGCGGGAGCGAACAAATCGTAAAATTCTACCTGATCACGTCCACGCAGGTCACGCAGCACCTGGCTCATATAAGCTCTGACCGAAAGCGTTTCACGTTTAATTTGATGGTGACGATTGATTTTTGCGCGCGTTAGAATAGCCATCCAGGCGTTCCGTAAATCATCCATGTCGATATTGGGTAACTGTGCCGCAGCTTGTTGTTCAACCCATATCTGAATTACGCTAAAGTCGCGCCCGGCTTGTGGTAGTTCATTTATTCGGGTTGCAGCATGTTTCATTTGCTCGTATTCAAGCAAACGCCGCACCAGTTCAGCGCGCGGATCATGTTCTTCTTCTGTTTCTGTTTTGGGATTGGGGAGCAGCATGCGCGACTTGATTTCAATCAGCAATGCGGTCATCAGTAGATATTCGGCTGCCAGTTCCAGTTGGTCCACGCGCATCATTCCAACATAAGTCATATATTGCTGCGTTAACTCCGCCATCGGAATGTCCAGAATATTCAGATTATGCTTGCGAATCAGATACAGCAGTAAGTCCAGCGGACCCTGAAAGGTATCCAGAAAGACTTCCAATGCATCGGGTGGGATATACAAATCCTGTGGAATTTCCAGCAACGGCTCACCACAGATTCTGGCGATCGGTTGTGTTTCATTGGTTTCGATTACTGAATTGTCGTTCATAGAACAATAAGATCAGTCTCGCTTGTGCGCTGTAAATTTATGAATAACTGAGTCCCATCGCTGCGCGGACGTCACGCATGGTTTCTTCCGCCAGTTTGTTGGCTTTTTCGCAACCGTCTGCAATGATGTTGCGTACCAGGGTCGGGTCTTCTTCGTATTTTTTGATGCGTTCTAACATGGGTTCCTGTTCAGCCAGAATCTTATCGATCACGGGTGTTTTGCAATCCAGGCAGCCAATTTCCGCATTTCTGCAACCCTGTTGTACCCATTCGCGTGTGGCGTCATCGGAATAAACAAGATGGAATTGCCACACCGGACATTTAGCCGGATCACCCGGATCGCTGCGCCGTACCCGTGCCGGATCGGTTGGCATGGTGCGAATTTTTTTGCGAATGTTTTCCGGATCTTCGCGCAGACTGATGGTGTTGTTATAGGATTTAGACATTTTCTGACCATCCAGTCCCGGCATTCTGGGAGCTTCAGTCAGCAATGTTTCCGGTTCGGATAGAATCATTTTGCCGCCGCCTTCCAGGTAGCCGTATAGCCGTTCACGATCACCCAGACTTAGATTCTGCTGCTCGTTCAGTAATGACTTGGCTTTTTCCAGCGCGTACTCATCGCCCTGTTCCTGATACAGCGTACGCAACTCAGTATACAGCTTGGATTTTTTCGAGCCTAGTTTCTTAATGGCTTGCTCCGCTTTTTCTTCAAAACCAGATTCTTTGCCGTAGATGTGATTAAAACGCCGGGAAATTTCGCGCGTAAATTCCAAATGGGGTGCTTGATCTTCTCCGACGGGAACTAGATTGGCACGGTAAATCAGAATATCTGCACTTTGCAGTAACGGATAGCCCAGAAAACCAAAAGTGCTGAGGTCTTTCTCGGATAATTTTTCCTGTTGATCCTTATAGGTGGGCACGCGTTCCAGCCAGCCCAACGGTGTCATCATCGACAGCAGCAAGTACAGCTCAGCGTGAGCAGGAACCTTGGATTGAATGAATAAGATCGCCTGCGATGGATCAACGCCCGCAGCCAGCCAATCAACTACCATATCCCAGACATTCTGTTCGATGATTTCAGGTGAATCATAATGGGTCGTCAAGGCATGCCAATCGGCAACGAAGAACAAACATTCGTGCTGCCGCTGCAGCTTGACCCAATTTTTCAAAACACCATGATAATGTCCCAAGTGCAGGCTACCGGTGGGGCGCATGCCTGATAAAACGCGATCAGCAAACATGTTAATTTTCCAAATGTAAAACGTTATTAAATATATAATCCAAAAATTGATACGATCATGATTTTAGCCCATGTAATCACGGGGCCAATCACGGCGCCCAGTGCACCACTGAATAACAATACCAGCAGTATCATAAAACCATAAGGTTCAATCCGGGAAAACTGGTAAGCCAATTGATGTGGCAACAAACTCACTGCCATTCGACCTCCATCCAAAGGCGGTAGCGGTAACAGATTGAGTACCATCAGGATAACATTGATTTCAATTCCTGCAATTCCCATCAGCGCCAGCGGCTTTGCAAAACTACTTTCAGGCGAGATAATGGCTAGTTTGATCATCAAGGCCCAGAAAAACGCCATCAGTAAATTGGCGCCGGGCCCGGCAGCGGCTACCCAGAGCATATTGCGTTTGGGTTGGCGCAAGTTGGAAAAATTAACCGGCACCGGTTTGGCCCAGCCAAATAAAAAACCCGCACCGATGGTTAATTTACTTAGAATGAATAATGACAACGGAACCAGTATCGTACCCACAAGATCGATATGCCGTACTGGATTGAGACTGATACGCCCTTCGTTGTATGCGGTAAAGTCACCGAAATGCTTGGCGATATAACCATGCGCGGCTTCATGCAGGGTGATGGCAAAAATAACGGGAAGCGCATAAATGGCGATACCCCGGATAATTTCATCCATGTTCGATTCCAAATGGATCAAGACAACCTTTTCCTTGACGTACCAATGCAGGCACATCAGTGGTTAAATCAATCACCGTGGTCATATCTATGCCGCATGAACCAGCATCCATAACTAATTCAACTTGATGTTCCAGTCGTTCGCGAATTTCTTCGGCATCATTCAACGGATATTTGTCTCCTGGCAGAATCAGCGTTGAGCTTAGCAGCGGTTCGCCGAGTTCCTCCAGTAACGCCAGCACCACCGGATGATCGGGAATGCGTAAGCCGATGGTATTGCGTTTCGGATGCTGCGTGCGCCGTGGTACTTCCCGGGTTGCCTGTAAAATAAACGTGTAGCTGCCCGGTGTAGTGGCTTTAAGCAATCGATACTGACTGTTATCCACTTTGGCGTAGGCGGAAATTTCTGTCAGATTGCGGCACACCAGCGTGAAATGATGGCGTTCATCTACTTGCCGAATGGTGCGGATGCGCGCCATCGCGTCTTTGTCGCCCAAATGGCAGCCCAAGGCATAACAGGAATCCGTGGGGTATACGATAATTCCGCCTTTTCGAACAATAGCAACGGCTTGCTTGATCAAGCGCGCATGCGGGGTATCCGCGTGAATTGAAAAGAATTGAGCCACAATAAAACGGTATCAGGATTAAGTTAAGTTAAGTAGTCAATGTGCTAATTTGTGAGTTCGGCTGCGATGTTGTTTTTCCAATGGTGCCAGACGGGCGTGCAACCGTGTGGAAATTCCGGTAACTGCCCCAGATCAAAATAGCTCTCACCAGGGCCATGAAAATCCGAGCCGCACGAAGCCAGCAGGTTTCTATGTTGTGCGTGGTGTGCAAAATGTCGCATTTGCTCGGGTGTGTGGCTTGACGTGACCACTTCAAGGCCTGATCCGCCCAGCGCGCAGAACTCATCAAGCAGATCATTCAAGACATTCTTACCCAAACCATAACGCGCTGGATGTGCGATCACCGCATGACCACCACTATTGCGAATCCAGCTCACAGCATCGCTGAGCGAGGCCCATTCGTGAGAGGTATAGCCTGGCTTGCCTTTCACCAGATATTTTTTAAACACGGATTTTACGTCCTTAGCATAACCCCGCTCAACCAGAAAACGAGCAAAATGCGTACGTCCGATCAAGCGCCGCTCGCCAACATGCGCATAAGCGCCTTCCAGGCTATCCTGAATGCCGATTTTTTCCAGCTCGAGAGCGATATTTTCGGCGCGTTGCGCACGCCCCGCGCGTATAGCTGCCAAACCTTCGATCAGCGGTACGTAGGTCGGGTCAATATTCAATCCGATAATATGCAAAGTGCGGCCGCGCCAGCTCACGGAGATTTCCACACCATTTATAAATGTTATACTTTTTGATTCGGCCATCTGCCGTGCTTCTGCCAGTCCAGAGATGTCGTCGTGATCGGTTAACGCCAGTATTTCAACGCCGCGCATAGCGGCGCGCTCAACCAATTGAGCCGGTGGTAAAACGCCATCAGAAATGTTGGAATGACAATGCAGATCAATGTTAAGCATGAGGTAATTCGTAGCAACGCAGAACATGCATGATAGCAAATAACCGCATTGAAGAGAAATAATTGCGTTGGATAATGAAAGAGATAGTTAGAACCCTGAAAGAAAAATCGTTTTACAAGGAACCCAAATGAATAAACTATTGGCAATTCGCCACCATCTATCCGCTGCGCCGCATCGTAGCTTGTTTTTAGCGGGCGCATTGCAAGGCGTGCTGACCGTGTTGTGGTGGGCATTTGACCTGACCAGTCGCTATGGCATCGCCGGATCAATGACCCACTGGAGCATTGCACCGACCTGGGCACATGCATTTCTGATGATCTATGGTTTTTTTCCCTTCTTTATTTTTGGTTTTCTGTTTACCACCTACCCCAATTGGATGAACGGCGACAAAGTAAGGCCGCGCGAATATGTCGCTACGTGTGTATTAATGGCGGCAGGTGTGGTGCTATTTTATGTCGGTTTGTTGACGCACAAAGTAATCAGTATCGCCGGTGTTGAATTGATGTTGGTCGGCTGGGGCATTGCAATTTATGTGTTGTTTCGCATTCTGCTGACGACATCTGCACAGGACAAACGTCATGCCAGAGTAACCAGCATCGCACTGCTGATGGGCTGGCTGGGCGTGGCGGCGTATCTAGTCTGGTTAGTGACCGAAAGTCCGGTTGTGCTTAATTTTGCGCGTCACGCCGGAATTTGGTTCTTCCTGCTGCCGATCGTGCTGACCGTTTCGCACCGCATGATTCCGTTTTTCTCCAGCCGCGTACTGGATAATTATGAAATGGTGCGGCCATTCTGGATGCTGTGGCTGATGCTCGCCTGTATTGCGGCGCACGGCAGCCTGCAATGGTTGGAACTGTCGGCCTACCTATGGATCGCCGACTTCCCGCTGGCCGCTTGTGCGCTCTATTTGTCGTACCGTTGGGGATTTTTGCGCAGCTTTAGCGTTAGTTTGCTGGCGGTGTTGCATTTCTCCTTTGCCTGGCTGGGTGTATCCATGCTGCTGTATGGAGTACAGAGCTTGACATATATGCTATCCGGCAACATGGTGCTTGGCCTTGCGCCATTGCATGCACTGGGCATCGGCTTTTTTGCCAGCATGATCCTGGCGATGGCTTCGCGCGTCACCATTGGGCATTCGGGACGTCCGCTGGAGCTGGATCGATTAACCTGGGTGCTGTTTTTAGGCTTTCAGGCAACCGCTGTGATCAGAATTCTGAGTGATGTCGTGCCGGTGATCGCACCGATGCTCTATGTCTTAGCCGCATTTGTCTGGCTGGCCTGCTTTGGGCTTTGGACTGCCAAGTACGCGCCGATTTATTGGCGGCAACGGATGGATGGGAAACCGGGGTAGTTAAGGAATCTCCGGATAATGGTCATTTCGAGCAAAGCGAGAAATCTATTGTGTTTGCTATCAAAGATTCCTCGCCGCATTCGGAATGATTTTAGTGAGTTATTCAGAGCTTCCTCTAGTTAAGTCTTGCAGAGAACTACGCGATGAACATCGATCTATCTCGCTTAGCTAGAGCTTACTCAAAAAGCATAACTAACTGATTGAGTTTAACAATATTGTA
>NZ_CADEGP010000014.1 GCF_902826915.1 uncultured Nitrosomonas sp. | reverse complement strand
GGTTGAGCAAGATTACCACTTATCGGACTGTCCGAATTTGCGAGGCCGCTTCTATCTTCGCCTGGATGCTGAATGCCTACAAACATTGTTCTGCTATCAGGTGTAGTAATAACTCCGGTCACTTCACAATTAGGTGGGCTGGTTAGAAAACGTTTGGTCTCGCCAGTAGCAGAATCTGCGCACATCATCACATTACCGCCAATGTTGATCCAATCTCCGCTGCCATCACCAATCTGATCAGTCTGAATCCACAAACGACCCTCACGGTCAAACCACAGCCCATCAGGTGAACCATAGTCATCACCATTGATATTACCTTGATATCCATCGTGACCAGCGGTATTGTAGCTACTCCCCAAACTTTTGGCGTTAGCCTTATCCCCACATTGCACAAATATATCCCATTTGAAGCTAGTGGCATTCACACGTCCTTTTTGTTCTTGCCAACGAATAATTTGACCGAAATCGTTATCAGGACGTGGATTGGCTGCATCGATCGATGGATTCGCGCTACCAGCAACAGTGGTTCCGTCAATATTATTACTTGAAGCAGGCAAATTGCCACGACGATTATTATTAGTAAGTGTCATGTAAATCTCACCGGTCAGGGGATGAACAGCTCCCCATTCGGGACGATCCATCATGGTGGCACCCAAGCGATCGGCTGCTTGGCGTGTCTTGATGAGTACTTCTGCCTGATCGGCAAAACCATTCTCTCGCGTCAGCCCATTCTTGCCCCATATCAAGGGCAACCATTGGCCGCTACCATCTGCGTTAAATTTAGCCACGTATAATTTACCGTGATCCAGCATGTGCCGGTTCTTATCATGGTCTTTTCGATTAAATTTCTTGTCGCAAACAAACTTATAAATATATTCATTTCTTTCGTCGTCGCCCATATAGAAAGCAACTTGATCCTTATGATCAATCACAACCTGCGCGCCTTCATGCTTCATTCTACCCATGGCTGTGCGTTTAATCGGAGTATCTTTTGGATCCCAGGGATCAATTTCCACTATCCACCCAAAACGATTCGATTCATTAGGATGCAAATCAGCACGGAAACGTTCGTCAACTTCGTGCCAGCGATAGCCGAAACCACCTTTGACCACACCATATCGGAGCTGATTCTGAATAGTTTTAAGTTTACGATCTGGGTTGGACTCTCCTGCCACATCGTCGGTTTCGTTGGAAAAGTAACCATTCCAGTTTTCCTCGCAAGTAAGGTAGGTGCCCCAAGGCGTATAGCCATGCGCACAATTGTTGAGCGTCCCGAGTACCTGGGTACCACGAGGATCTGCCGCCGTTTTCATTAATTTGTGTCCAGCAGCAGGACCACTGATCTTGCAAAGAGTATTCCCTGTGATGCGGCGATTAAGTCGTGAATGTCGATTAACCCGCCATTGCTGATTTTTCTTATCAATTGTCACAATATTAACGCCATGGGCAGCCTGCTGAGCGCGAACCATATCAAGCGTAATCGTAGTTGTCGCGTAATTAGCCGCAGGAACTATGTTATTTACCAGAGGAGGATCACAATATTCGCTATTAGTAACCAGTAGGCCGCGCTTATTGCCAAACGGGCCCGGAAAAGGAAAATAATGCATCCCATCCGTGTGTGCTCCATAGCAATGCGATTGTGTTGATTCATCTATAGCACTTACCGTGTCCCAGTGAGATTCATGAGTCAAGGAATCTCCCCAGGAAACTAAAACTCTGGCTGAATATCCTGTTGGTACAGTCACACCATCTGTCATAGGCACAGTATTGGCACTTATCGGGGTAAAATCGATTGCTCCCAAAGAATTCATACTTTGTGGCGCTTTAGTACCATTTAATATTTCACCAATTGCCACATTACTGAGTACGGATAAAGCGGTGACGGTTGCTGTAGTACCCGCAGAAGTTATAAGAAAATCGCGACGTGTAAGTTTGCGCTGTTCGATTATTTCTTGCAGCGCGCTGTTACCACCGTCATTACTGGTTACATCGCTAGGATTGAGCTTTCCATCCGGATGAAGTTTGCTGCTCATAAATTGCCCCTTCTTATTGGTTTGAAAATATCGATTACTTTAATCGCAATAAGTGACAGGGCAATAACAATAAAATGACGAATCAATGACAAATAAATTGCAAGTTCAATGACATTCTATACTCTTCGCCAAAATACAGCTGTGTGAATATCCAAAATAAACTTCTTTTTCAATGGTCAGCTCATTGCTCTGACCGAGCCCATCATTTGTCTATTGTTTGACACGTGCCCGCAATAAACGCGTAATAAATTTCCTTTAGCATCCTTAAAGGGAACGAATTTGGATTTAACCAATACAACTTCATTACCTAGCGAAAAATTAACATTTAGGCAATTCAATTAAGGGTCTTTTATTATGAAATTTTCCAGAAAAGTACTTTGTCTTACAAAAAGCGCTTTAAGTCTTGCACTACTCGCAACGCTTCCAAGCCTGGTTTCTGCTGACAGCAAAGAATCCAGCCCAGCTTACTTCCAACGCATCGCCACTTATTTGGTATGTGAAAATACGAGCTGCGACAAAAACGGAGTCAGCGAAACGGTGGCTGAGATTGTGGCAGCAAGTAAGGATGGCAATACTCTAATTTACACAGATAGTCCAACCGGTAAAATTGGATTTGTAGATATTCATGATGCAGAAAATCCAGCCGGCTTGGGCACATTAGATACAGTCGGAGAACCAACATCCGTTGCTGTTTCTGGCGATTATGCTTTGGTTGGCGTCAATACTTCAGCTAGTTTTCTGGAACCTTCAGGCATTCTGGCTGTGTATCATGTACCTTCATGCCTATCGAACGTTTCTAGTTGTTCAGCGATTCGTGAAATCGATATGGGTGGGCAGCCGGATTCGGTCGCCACCAGTCCGGATGGCAGATATGCTGCTGTTGTGATAGAAAACGAACGCGATGAGGATATCACGGTATCTGATGTGGAAGGTGGCTTGCCCCAACCGCCAGCAGGTTATCTGAATATTATTGATCTGGTTGGTGCACCCGAAAATTGGGGCGTGCGCCGAGTTGATCTAACTGGTTTGGCGTTTTATGGCAGTGATGATCCGGAACCAGAGTTTGTCAGCATCAATCAGCGCAACATTGCCGCTGTCACTATGCAGGAAAACAATCATATTGTGTTTGTTAATCTTGTTAACGGCAAAGTGCTTCAGCATTTCAACGCCGGAGCCGTGACGCTCGACGGTATTGATATCGCTGATAATAAATTAATTGACTTCACCAGCACTTTAACAGATGTTGCGCGCGAGCCCGATGGTATTGCCTGGTTGGATAATAATAAAATAGTTACTGCTAATGAAGGAGATCTTTTTGGTGGCAGTCGTGGCTTCAGTATGTTCAATCGTAATGGCAAAGTACTGTATGATTCCGGTACAAAATTTGAGTATTTGGCCGCAGCAGCAGGTCATTATCCGGAAAAGCGTTCTGATAACAAAGGCACTGAGCCAGAAGGAATCACAACCGGTCGCTATAAAAATGAAACTTTTATTTTTGTCGGATCCGAACGGGGAAATTTTGTCGGCGTATATAAAGCTGATGGCAGCAAACTAAAATATAAACAGATGTTGCCCACTGGTGCCGGTCCGGAAGGCTTGCTTGCCATTCCCAGCCGCAAACTTTTTGTTGCATCGACCGAGGTTGATTCTCCCGTGCGTTCTCAAATCAATATCTTTCGTCTAGAACATAAACCAGCGGCTTATCCTCAAATCAAATCCATACGACAGCCAGATGGCAAACCGATCGCTTGGGGCGCATTATCAGCGTTATCTTCCGATAAGTATGATGCAGATCGACTTTATACTGTCCATGATAGTTTCTATAACGAAAGTCGCATTTATAGTATAGATATCAGCGATCATCCGGCAATAATTACTAGCGCAATACCATTGTTAAAGGATGGTGCAAGCGTTAATTATGATCTTGAGGGAATTGCGCAACGCAGTAATGGTAGTTTCTGGCTTGTATCTGAAGGTGCAGGTACATCCACAACGCGTAATTTATTAATTGAGGCTCGCAGTGATGGCACAGTAGTGCGTGAGATTCGCTTGCCCGTCGCAGTTGAAGAATTACAGCAAAGCAACGGTTTTGAAGGTGTTGCCGTAACCGGTAAAGTGGGTGTTAATGAGCAGGTTTACGTGGCGTTTCAGCGGGAATGGAAAAATGATCCAGTTGGCATGGTACGAATTGCGCAATATACACCGGCTTTGGATTTAGATCCCTCCGTCGATGAAGGTGGATGGAAATTCTTTTACTATCCTCTTGATCCGGTGGAGTCTCCTGCGGGCGGTTTTGTGGGATTATCGGAAATTACCGCATTGGGTCATGGTAAGTTTGCGATCATCGAGCGTGATAATCAGGCTGGACCGGATGCACGCATCAAACGTGTTTATCGTATAGATATCAGTGGCGTTACGCCCAAAACACAGACAGAAGGTAATTTTCCAATACTTAATAAAACACTGGCTGTTGATGTATTACCCGTGATGCAGGCTAGTAAGGGCTGGGTTCACGACAAATTGGAAGGATTGGCAAGAACAACGGACGGAACAGTTTATGTCGTTACCGACAATGACGGGGTTGACAATTCCACTGGCGAAACGCAATTTCTGAATCTAGGTAAAGCCCTGAATTAATTTTTAGGATATCAATAAGGTGCCACGCCGGTTTATATGCATGTGGCACCTTTCTCTTTCTATAAAACAGAGTAAATTAGTTTTTGCAAACTTGCGTTTTGTAGCAGTATCTGATAATTGCCAATATCGTTTTTACTAATTTAATTTTCTATGTCAAGAAAGCAAAGAAGATATTTGTTCTCGATACCTCGGTTATTTTAATTTACATGAGAATGTAATATCCCTGTCATGTTGGCCTGCTAGATTTGCTTACCCTATAAAAAACTTGGAGGTGGGTAAATCATGTTCGAATTAAAATATATAAAAGAAAAATTAATGACTGCATCAGCAGTGCTATTGAGCGCAGCTGCGTTGAATGTACAGGCTACGGCCACATACGATCCAGCATCAGGTATTGTTGATCTTCCCGTTGTCGAGGTTTTAAGCGGCGGAACGTCGGCATTCTACAATGCTCAGTTACAGCTTATTGGAAACGAATTGCAACTGATTTCGGCCAATTCTATTGCAGCTACAACGGGGCAGCGTAACGTGTTTGACTCCGATACGAGTTCAGTTCATGTGGCTTCAGTGACGGTTGGAACAGATAGTTTTTATGCTAAGTTAAAGCTAGTGCCCGGATCAAATCCAATGAGCTTCACGGTTGATCAACTGACTACAAATACGTTTCAAGGTTGCCCAGGTTTTGCGCAACAAGGCCCAACAGAAAATTCTTGTATTCTGAGTGGCGAGATTACTTCAAATATTACTTTGACCAAAAACATTGCGTGGTTATTGCAGGGTCCTGTTTTTATCGGAGGTGACAATGCGCTGAGTGCCACACTTACTATCAACCCTGGAACAAGAATTATTGGCATAGGAGGTCAGGGCGATCAGGCGGCGTATCTGTGGATCAGACGTGGTTCTAGAATTATGGCTGAAGGCACACCCGACAATCCGATTGTCATGACTGGCCCGAATGAGGTGGCGGCTGGAGAATGGGGTGGCTTGCTGATTTCCGGCAACGCACCGGTCAATGGTTGTAACGAAGGTGTGCCTGTCTGTGAAGTTCCATTTGAGGCGATTGTTAGTGAGCTCTATGGCGGCAACAATCCAGCTGATAATAGTGGCGTTATTAAGTACACACAAATTCGTTTTGCAGGGACTGCAGTACGCCCAGATGAAGAGCTCAATGGCTTTACGCTCAACGGTGTTGGTTCAGGGACGCTTATTGATTATGTGCAGGTTCACGAAGGTTTGGATGATGGGATAGAGCTTTTTGGCGGCACCGCGCAAATGAAGCATCTGGTAATAACTAACGCCCAGGATGATTCTTTGGATTGGTCAAATGGCTGGCAAGGTCGTGTACAGTTTGCTTTAATAAAACAAGCAGCAACTATTGGCGATCGCGGCATTGAAGCTGACAATAACGAGAGAGACCAAGATAGCCTTCCTCGTGCTCAGCCTATTCTTTCCAATTTGACGATTATAGGTCGTACAGGTGATTCGGCTACACAAGGCGTGTTGTTGCGTCGTGGGACAGGTGCCAATATTTGGAATTCCGTTATTACCGGCAGTCCTACATGCTTAATGATCGATGGCGAGAGAACCTTTGCTAATGCAGGCGCTCCTGGCAGTTTGAGTGGTGGTTTAACCATCCAAAATTCATTTGTCAATTGTGCCAGCAATTTCGCGGATGGTGAAGGTGCTGCGTTTACAACCTCGGATTGGTTCTTATCTCAATCTGAGAATCAAACGGGAGATCCTTTGTTGAATGGTTATTTGCCAGCCTCAGGTTCACCATTGACACTGGGTGGTGCTGCAGTGAATGATCCTTTCTTTAGCGTGGTTGATTATGTGGGTGCATTCAGGGATGAAAACGATGATTGGACGAGAGAATGGACATTTAATCTCAATTAATTTGTGCCAGCTTTAAAAGTTCTATTTCCGTTGTATCCAGGCTGAAGTTTTCGATCAAAATTACTCAGCTTGTTTGTTCAGAAGAGATCGCTGGATTTTCCTTCCGGGGAACCAGCGATTTTTTATTTAAAAATATTCGAAGCGCTTAATCTGAGCGGTGCGAGTTTTCTTGTGCTACTGATTGCTGAGTATCAGTGACACCAAGTATTCATCAAAAATTCATTTGTCTGACATCAGCATTTCATATTAGATCTATAAAGTTGCGTGCATAGACAACAATAAGTGTTTGCTCTGTAGTGAATCGAAAATAACTCAATTCTTAGCTTAGGAGAGAATTCATGAATAAATCAACTTGGGCACTACCGGTTTGTGCCGTGTTGACCACCTGGGTTTATGCGGAGGCGGTGCTGGTGGATGGCCTTATGAGTTTCAAACCTATCACAGCTTCAGCTTATGAGCAAACAACAACCGATCCGTTCATTCTTAATAGCGAGCCTTGGGTCATACCCAAGGGTTTTACACAACATATTATTTCAGACGAACGACATTTGGATATTTATCCGGGTGCGAATGATTTGCCCGACATGAATACCGTCAACGAGACTGGAAAATATGCGGGTCGTTATTTGTATCGCACACATGAAGTGCGACCAGGTCTTGGTTCTTATGCCGGTGGTGCTGTTTCCATTGTGGATTTGGAAACCGGTAAAGCTAGTGTTTTGGCACAACGCGCTGATTGGGAAGCTCTGGATGGTTTAGTATGGACGCCTTGGCAAACACTTCTTTTCGCTGAAGAAATGATTGCGGCCGTACTCCCAGATCCTGATGCACCGAATGCAGAGAGTGGCATGTTGTACGAAATGATATTTGTCCAGGATGATCCGGCCACCGTAGCAGCAATCAAAGTTCGCCCCATGTTGGGATCTCTCTCTCACGAAGGCATTGAAATCGACGATGAAGGCAATGTCTACGTTATCGATGAAACTGAAACGGGTTCGATCTACAAGTTCGTGCCGGATGTTTATGGCGACTTGAGCAGTGGCCAGTTATATGCCTTACGGGTAAAAAATGGCATCAAAACGGGTGTGGCTGAATGGGTTGCGCTGGATATGAATCAAGTGCAGACCAATGCCAGGATTGCTGCCCAAGCCGTCGGCGCTACGTCTTTTTGCCGTCCGGAGGATTTGGAGCGTATTAAGCATACTTTGTTTGCAGCATTGACCTGTGAGGACGCTACCGATCCGTCCAATTCCAACGGTCCCGGTGCAATATTGTCTATCAAGATGACATCGGCTCCGGTGGTGAGTTATTTCGTCCAGCCTGGAGTGAACGTTCCTTATGAAGTTAGGCCCACAAAGACAACAACCGGCATAACCGGATTCATGAGACCCGATAATTTGACGAGTAGTTCGGACGGCAAATTGTGGATTGTCGAGGATAACGAGAACAGCGATATCTGGGTTGCTTTGCCTGATGAAGATGGGGATGGTTTTAGTGACGGTGTGTATTTGTTCGCTTCATTGAAAGATGCTGCTGCGGAAGGTACCGGTATCTATTTTGGTAAGGATCCGCATACGTTGTTTGTAAACATCCAGCATTCCGGTACCGGAAATGACAAGACCATGATCATTACCAACAAACGGTTGAGTCGGGTCGAGGAATAATCAGTTAATAATCTTCAATAAGGAGTTTTATATGAAAATTAATAATTTATTGGTGCGTGTTGCTGCATCTATGTGTTTCGTGTTGCTCAGTATCATTGCCGGCATTGCATTTTATGAGCTGACTGTTGACTGGGGGAGTATTTCAGGATTATTCGTGGGACTTTATCTTTATTCAGCCTATTTATTGCTTGCTATTATTTGCAATAGGCCTGGAAATAAAATACATCACATTAGTACGAAATTCTCACAGGAAAATAAGCTCTCAGCATCACGTAATAAAATCTACGAATATTAAAATCAGCTAGGCATGGTGTTCAGTAATTTCTTCTCAATAATTTTTCTATGTCCTCCTTTTCTGTGCATTAGAAAATAACCGCTTAACCCAAGCACTTGAGCAGTTTAAGTGTCACAACAATCCTGGAGATCGTGGGCGTGTTGAATTGGGTTCTATGTTTTTATTATTTCCTAACTATTCTTCCCCTCAGCTTCCTGGCTGCTTGCAGTTACTGAGGGGATTTTCAAAAGCAATCCGTTTGTCATCACTCTGTCACATCAAGTGACTAAGATTTCATTTTATTCCAGATCTATGTTCTCGGAGAATCCAAATGAAATTGCACTTCAGTCGGGCGTTGGTAGTTACTGCAGCACTACTGTGGACAGCATCGATAGCGACAGCCGCCAATATTACCGGCGCTGGGGCTACTTTTCCTTACCCGGTTTATGCTAAGTGGGCGGATATGTATAACAAAGAAACAGGCATCCGATTAAATTATCAATCCATTGGTTCGGGTGGCGGTATCAAACAAATCAAGGCTGGCACGGTGGATTTCGGGGCATCTGACAAGCCTCTGACAGTTGAAGAGCTGGAGAAAGATGGTTTGACACAATTTCCCACGGTGCTGGGTGGTGTGGTGCCGATTACCAACCTTGAAGGAATCGAAGCAGGTCAGATTAAATTAACTGGGAAAATTTTGGCCGATATTTTTCTGGGAAAGATCAGGCGTTGGAATGATTCGTCCATTGTTGCGTTGAATGAGGGCATTATTTTGCCAACCAGCAATATCGCGATAGTTCATCGCGCAGATGGTTCCGGCACTACTTTCTTGTTTACTGATTATTTAAGTAAAGTGAGTCCGGAGTGGAAAGCTAAAGTAGGTGCAGCTACTTCAGTGGCTTGGCCGATGGGTACGGGCGGGAAAGGCAATGAAGGCGTAGCCAATTTCGTAAAGCAAATCAAGAATTCGATTGGTTATGTCGAGGCAGCTTACGTAAAACAGAACAAGCTGAATTTTGTGCAATTACAAAATTTGGCAGGCAATTATGTACTACCTACTGAAGAAAGTTTCAGAGCTTCTGCAGTCAATGCTGAGTGGGATGAGGCTTCTGGTTTTTATGAAATTCTGACTAACAAGCCAGGACCAGATAGTTGGCCGATTACAGGAGCAACATTTGTTCTAATGCATAAATCCCAAGATAAACCAGTGCATGCGATGCACGTTTTGAAGTTTTTTGAGTGGGTCTATGCTCATGGCAATCATGCGGCGTTGGAGTTGGATTACATTCCACTGCCGGGCAATCTTGTTGCCCTGATTAAAGCTTCCTGGGAAGCCAATATCAAAGGTAAGGATGGCCGGGCGATATACACTGCTAATGAGTAGTGCACGAGGATAACCTACGCGTTGCTATTACAGGCATGCACAAAAATCAATGTCAAAAATTATTTCGATAGCAAAGCTAAGAAAGCAGCAGCTACTAGATCAGTTATTTCAGAAAATAACTTGGTTTTTTACCGTGCTCGTTTTAGTTTTGCTGATTACACTGATAGGTTCGCTTGTTGTGGGTGGCATGCCTACCATTAAAGCTTTTGGTTTTGGCTTCCTCATCAGTTCGGAGTGGAACCCTGTTACAGAGAAATTCGGTGCATTGGTGCCAATTGTAGGTACTTTAGTTACCGCTATCATTGCGCTGTCGATTGGTATTCCGGTGAGTTTTGGCATCGCGCTGTTCCTTACGGAATTATCTCCGCTGTGGCTGCGCCGCCCGTTTGGGACTGCGATAGAGCTGTTAGCCGGAATTCCCAGCATCATTTACGGTATGTGGGGTTTGTTTGTTTTTGCCCCATTTTTTGCCAGCACTGTACAGCCTTGGTTGTGGGATACCTTTGGGGAATTATCAGGCATTGGATTTCTGTTTGAAGGTGCGTTTATGGGAATAGGTGTTCTAACGGCCGGCATTATTCTGGCAATCATGGTGATACCTTTTATTGCTGCCGTCATGCGTGATGTGTTCGAGATTGTACCTTCCATGCTGAAAGAATCGGCTTATGCTTTTGGTGCTACCACTTGGGAAGTAATTTGGAACGTGGTTTTGCCTTACGCCAAGACCGGTGTTATCGGCGGGATCATGCTCGGCCTTGGGCGTGCTTTAGGTGAAACCATGGCTGTTACGTTTGTGATTGGTAACGCACATCAGTTGCACGCGTCTCTTTTTATGCCAGGTAACAGTATTGCTTCGGCGCTGGCCAATGAATTTGCCGAAGCCGATGGTGAATTGTATACCTCGGCCTTGATCGAATTAGGTTTGATTTTGTTCTTTATCACTTTTGTTGTATTGGCCTGCTCTAAAATTTTGTTGTTGCAACTGAAGAAACGCGAAGGTGCTACTACTTAAAGGTCTATATGATTCCAATTTATACCCGACGACGCATGATCAATGCAATGCATCTGACCTTCTCAATCTTAGCAATGATTTTTGGTCTGTTCTGGTTGTTTTGGATATTGTTCATCCTCATTAGCAAGGGACTGGATGGCATCAGTGTTGCGTTATTTACTGAGATGACGCCAGCGCCAGGTAATACAGGCGGATTGCTCAATGCGATTATTGGCAGCCTGATGATGGTGATATTGGCTACTTTAATCGGGACACCTGTGGGTATTCTGGCAGGCACATATTTGGCTGAATTTGGCCAACACGGTTGGTTAGCTTCCGCCACCCGCTTCATTAACGATATTCTGCTATCTGCACCGTCTATCGTCATTGGATTGTTTGTTTATACCGTCTATGTGGCTAGAGTTGGCCATTTTTCCGGCTGGGCGGGCGCTCTGGCGCTTTCGATGATCGTCATTCCTGTTGTTGTGCGCACTACGGAGGATATGTTGAGATTGATTCCGGATAGTCTACGTGAAGCAGCAGCAGCTTTAGGTGCCCCTCCATGGAAAGTGGTTACACTGGTGACCTGGCGCGCTTCCGAAGTCGGCATACTGACTGGTGTGCTGCTGGCAATTGCGCGTATCAGTGGAGAGACTGCCCCGTTACTTTTCACAGCACTGAATAATCAATTTTGGACTATAGACATGAATCAACCTATGGCGAATTTACCTGTAGTTATATTTCAGTTTGCTATGAGTCCGTATGAATCATGGCAGGAATTGGCATGGGCTGGGGCATTGTTGATAACATTGAGCGTATTGGGACTCAATATCATCGCACGCTTTTTTTTGCGTAAGCAGACATTGCTAGCTTAAGACTACTTTATCGCCAATTGCCGGATCATTAATGAAGAAAATGGATAAATAAGACAATAGGTCATGAATATGAAAAATCAGCAGATATTGTTTTATAGTAAATTATTTGGGTCGCATGAGTACTCGCAACTCAAGGAACAAGTGTCTGAATTTAAGGCTGCGATGAATACCAATCAAAGAAAACGAGCTGATGCCAAAGTGATCATCAATAATTTGAACTTTTACTATGGCAGACACCATGCACTGAAGTCGGTCAACATGAACATTTTGGAGAAAAAGATTACCGCATTTATTGGTCCATCCGGTTGCGGGAAATCTACGTTATTGCGTACGCTTAACCGAATGTATCAACTGTATCCAAGCCAGGTGGCTCAGGGCGAAATTATGATGGATGGTGCAAACATTCTTGATAAAAAACAGGATATTAATATCCTGCGCGCTAAAATGGGCATGGTATTTCAAAAGCCGACGCCTTTTCCAATGTCCATTTTTGATAATGTGGCATTTGGCGTGAAGTTGTATGAAAGTTTAAACCGTTGCGAGTTAATGGAACGAGTCGAATGGGCATTACAGAAAGCCGCATTATGGGAAGAAGTTAAGGATAAGCTGAATCAAAGCGGCATGAGTCTTTCTGGCGGACAGCAACAACGCCTGTGCATTGCCCGCACCATTGCAGTGAGGCCTGAAGTCGTGCTACTTGACGAACCAACTTCAGCGCTGGACCCGATTTCTACCGCACATATTGAAGAGCTTATTTTTCAACTTAAGCAAGATTACACCATCGTTATTGTCACTCATAATATGCAGCAGGCAGCACGAGTTTCCGATTTTACCGCCTATATGTATCTGGGGAAATTAGTCGAGTTTGGTGAAACAAATACAATTTTTACCAGACCCAAAGAGAAAGCTACCGAGGATTACATTACTGGCAAGTTTGGTTGACCTGCTGTGCTGAGAACAAATATTCAAACAGAAACAGACTTGTTGCTCTTTTTAACTCAGCGCGCCTTGCTTCTCCGTTCGAATGACTGGAAACAATGGTGATTTCTGTAACACGTATGGTCGTCTTGGATTCTTTACTCATTGATTTCGATCGATGATTTCTCAATACGCGCCCTTCGTTAGATAGGATGAGGCCTTTTTTCATAGTGCTTGATAATGAACTTTTATTACTTCTAGTTCTTCCATTCCACCCGGAGTATGCAGCGTTACAACATCACCTTCACGTGCCTTGAGCAAAGCTTTAGCTAGCGGTGAAATCCAACTGATACGACCACATCCGGGGTCTGCCTCGTCCATGCCGACAATACTGTAAATTTGCTTTTCGCCTTGGTCATTGCAGATCATCACGGTGGCGCCAAAAAAAACCTGGTCGCATTCACCACGCTGCGAGGGATCAACTATTTCCGCATTATCTAGTCGTTTGGATAAAAAGCGCAGACGGCGATCAATTTCACGTAAGCGTTTTTTGCCGTATATGTAATCACCATTTTCTGAGCGATCACCATTGGAGGCTGCCCAGGTAATGGTTTTTACCAATTCTGGGCGCTCCACTTTCCATAACTGGTCGAATTCATTTCTTAATCGCTGATAACCGCTGGGCGTAATATAGTTTCTGACGCTTTGCGGTAATTTCGGCGTATCGTCCAGATCATCGTCGTTTTCATTTTCTTTGGTAAACGCCTTACTCATATTTGCAAATCTACATTAGAAAAAAGATATCGAATCTTGCAATATAATATTTGTCATTTTCAGTCTTGTTAAAAACTTGGTTGATTGTAGTGTAATGAGAAAATTATTCCGACTGCTTGTCAAACTGCTTTAGTATCTAATCTGCTCGCAATCACTCGGAGCGACTGCTTCTCCTTCTCATAGACGAAACTACCCCAAGGCTATCCCTCAATTTTTCGGTGAATGGAAGAACGAGACATCTTGCTGTAATGAAAGCCCCAACACCTTAGATCCCAAGGTGTCACAGATAATCTTTTTATTTTAATAGTTTCTGTTTTTTGCTAGAAGCGTATTTGCGACGGTACTGTCAACAATGGCATCAACTTTTTCTAATGCTTTTCTGCCTAAAAGCATAGGTGTCGAGAAACTAGATCGGTCAATTAAATTAACCATGATTTTGTAGGGTTTTCCATCAAAATGAATTTGTAAATTTACGACAGGGCGTGAATGGTATTTTTGAGGTTGAGCGCTATCGATAGCGCGTCTTTTTATTTTTGAATAACGAACAATAGGTAAATTATAATGGAGCGTTTTCTCCAGCTTGGGGTGAGAGACCTTAAACTTCACATACTCTTCACCTTCTTTTTCATATAATTGAATGTCTTGTGCGGATATTGAAGCAGTTTCCGCACCAGTATCCAGCTTTGCCGTCAGTGTAATCTTGTCTGATGTTAGCGTTACGGGCTCAAGATAACCATAAACCGATTTATTTGCTATAACAGGCGTTGAAATAAGAAAAAAGACCATGCTACATAAAAGCAGCAGAAAGACGGAATAAAATGAGTAGGTTTTTTTGTGTAATTTCATAACAAGTATATTTTTATATATAGAAGTTTATTGTTATATGAGCGTAATGCGAACTCATATTTTGAACTGAAACTTAATTAGTTATTTAACTATATTGTGATGTGGATTGTGATGAATCAGCGTAAAGGATACATCATCGCTCTTTTAAAAATACCGAAAACTGGATGATGTGTCAAACATGTTAATTAGTGATCAGAAATGCATGTAATTTATATCAGCTTGGCAATTAGAGGTGTAACCTATTGATATTATTTTTCTATCAAGAAGAATCTGCAGGGGAAAGGCTGGCTTAGTGGTGAGAAATGGTGGATTACCCGTTTGCAATCCACCATTGCGAGCTGAGTTCTTAAAGAGGACTATTTATGTGAGAGTCTTACGGTTCCAGCGCTATTCAGATAAGTGCCGAGGCGTTTTGCTAAATAAACTTCCACGGCGCCTGTCGATGTGCTGGTCTTAGTTTCCAAACCAACGCCGCAAGCCCACAGTTGAGCATCTAAGATTGCGATGCGTGAGTTGTGGTTTTCATTGATTGCTTTAGCCTGATAATTGGCGTAGGTATTGTCTGTGCCTTTTGACGTATCAACCACTACGGTACCGTCTGGGAGTGTGATCAGAACACGACCATTGGCTAATAGTGCTGCCACTGTATTGGCTTCGTTGCGCAGTGAATTGTAAGTAGGATTGTCTTTAACTGCATTGAGTTTGTTTTTGAATTTTGTTACTTGTGCCGGTGTCAATAATGCATCCAGATTAGCATAGGCAGGTGTGGATAATTTAGCCAAAACTTGGTCTCCGCATGCGGCCATTGCGTTGAAACTAACAAATAACAATGCAGCAACTAAAGATAATAAAGACATTTTTTGCATTTTCATGTGAAATCTCCGATATATTTTTTAAGTATTGCCAGACCCATTGTGAGCACTGAATGTGTTCAATAATGCATCATCCGTATGCGCATACATCACTTTCATCACACAGGTAATGTATGCGAGGAGCATGCTAACAATCGATCGTGACATGCTGATGTCATCCATATTGCAGTAGCATTAAATTTTAGAGAATTAGTAGAGCTATGGCGTTGGAGGTTGAGTAATTTGTCTATAAAAACATTTCTTCGGAAAAATTCGTAATGTTTGATGTCCTAATGAATACTCGCTAGATTGCAGCTAAAATGGCTGTATGGTTTCATACTTGTGCGTTAACACGAAAAATATTTTCCCTGGCAGGGTTGTGATGAAATCCTAAATGCACAATATTGGTATTGTATTTATTAATAAAGAGAATTTTTATGTCTAAAGTGACAACTGTAACCCAGAAAAATGATACCCATAATAGTGCAGGCCTAAGTGCACAAGCTATTAGTGAATTGAATGATCGTTATCGTCCGCTCAATTTTGAGGAGCGCTTGCGCAATCTTTATTTGGATTTTCATCCTGAGAGAGTAATGGTGACATCTTCTTTTGCAGCAACCTCTGCCTATTTTTTGCACATTATTTCCCGCATTCGTCCGGAGCAGGTTATATTTTTTGTAGATACGGGCTTCCATTTTCCAGAAACCTTGTTATATCGGGATTATTTGATTGGGTTGTACCATCTTAAAGTCAAGGATCTGAGAGCTGATGAATATCAGCATTGGTACAGTGAAAAAGAAAAGTTATATGTGGTGGATCCGGATTTTTGCTGCACGATCAATAAAATCGGCCCCTTAGATGAAATCAAACCCAACTACGATGTTTGGGTGTCAAGTTTGATGAGTTGGCAGACGGATCATCGCGCAAGTTTAAGTATTTTTGAAGAACGTCGCGGAATTATCAAATTTAATCCGATGATTGATGTGACTCGTGAAGAACGTGACGCCTATATTCTCGAACATAAATTACCTTTCCACCCGCTTGTGGCAGAGGGATATTCCTCGATAGGTTGTACGCATTGCACAGTGAAAGGTAATGGTCGCTGTGGGCGTTGGGCTGGAAAACCTAAGACCGAGTGTGGCTTGCATCTTTAAATCTCTAACTGGTATACAGCTGTCCTTGTGAGCTTATTTGTTAGCTATTTGATGATAGTTTTAAACCGATCGGTGGCTTTGACCAGGGCCGATTTTATACCGGGCTCCCAAGCCGAATGACCGGCGTCATCAATAATGATGTATTCAGCTTGCGGCCAGGCCTGGTGCAGATCATCGGCACTGACAATCGGGCAGACTGCATCATAGCGTCCTTGCACAATGGTGGCGGGAATGTTGTGGAGTTTGTGCACGTTTCTCAGTAAAGAGTTTTCCGGTAGGAAAATGTTGTGACTAAAGTAGTGCGCTTCCATACGTGCTAAGCCCAGCGCGACGGTATCACTGGCAAAATAACTGATCGTGGCTGGACTCGGCAACAGTGTAGAGCAGGAGCCTTCGTAGGTACTCCAAGTGCGCGCGGCGGGCAAATGTATGGCTGGATCAGGGTTCATCAAGCGCTGATAATAAGCCGCAAGAATATTGTTGCGTTCTTCCGTTGAGAGTGGGGCGACTAAAACATGCCAAGCTTCGGGAAATAAATTGCGTAGCCCGTAAAGAAACCAATCAATTTCCTGTTTGCGGCAAAGAAAAATTCCCCGCAGTATAAAGCCCAGGCAATGTTCAGGATGTGCTTCGCCGTAGGCAATTGCTAACGTGCTGCCCCAAGAGCCTCCAAATACCAGCCATCGATCAATTTCCAGATGTCGTCTGAGTAATTCCAGGTCGCGAATCAAATGGGGAGTTGTATTTTCTCGAATTTCACCGAGTGGGGTCGAGCGGCCTGCGCCTCTTTGATCATAAATGACAATGCGATAGTAGTCTGGATCAAAGAAACGCCGGTGCACTGGGGTTGATCCGGCCCCGGGGCCGCCATGCAGAAATATTACAGGGATTCCGGCAGGGTTTCCGGATTCTTCCCAATACATGGTATGAATTTCGTCTAAGGGTAATTTTCCTTGGTTATGGGGCTCGATTTCGGGGTATAGTTCAGCAGCTAAATGATTGTTCATAGTGTGAGCGAATAATGGTTTCTGATTAATGAATCATGAAATTGAAAGAATAGCGTGATAAACCGCACAGAGTTTAAAGCTTAAATGAATTATAGTTCTGATATATTGCTTGAAAGATTGCATAGGTTACATACTGTATCAATGTTTTAAGGAATAATATATGTCCAATACTATACTGAAGGGACTGGAAGTTTCCATGTTACGGGAAGAGATGGAGATTTTAATGAATGAGCGTCAATGTTTGCTGGATGCCACAGGGGCTGCGGCTATGTTTGTGGCCAAATTGGACAGTACAGTATTGCCGGAATCGGCTTGCCGGGCGGCTGAAATTTTATCCAATTCACTTAATAACTTACCCGAGGAGACCTTGCGGGATGCGTTGGAAAGAGTGAAGTTAGTGTCTGCTGTCCGTGCATGAAAAAAAGAAAGATCTAGTTGCACCAAAGGTCGGGCTTGTGCTGACCGGAGGGGGGGCACGTGCAGCCTATCAAGTGGGCGTATTGCGTGCTATTGCGGAGATGCTGCCGGACAAGTCGCGCAATCCGTTTCCTGTTATTTGTGGAACATCAGCAGGCGCCATTAACGCTGCCAGCATCGCCGTTGCTGCCAACAATTTTGCTGAGGGCGTAGCGCAGTTAGAGGATGTTTGGTCAAACTTTCATGTAAATCAGATTCATCGCTCGGATCTGGTCGGCGTGATGCATAACACCTTGCGGTGTATGTTATCGTTAGTGTCGAGTGAGTACGGTCAGCATAATCCAATTTCCTTGCTGGATAATGCTCCTTTGGAAGCATTGTTAAGTAGCCGCTTTCCTTTTCGCGCTATTCAACATTGTATTCGTTCCGGTTCGTTGCATGCCTTAGGATTGACCGCATGGGGTTATACCTCAGGGCAGTCGGTTACTTTTTATCAAGCAGCAAGAGAGGTCAGGCCTTGGAAGAGGGCGCAGCGGTTGGGTGTCCCGGTTGAAATCGGAGTTGAGCATTTAATGGCTTCTTCATCGATACCGTTTATTTTCCCAGCGGTAAAATTAAATCGTGAGTTTTTTGGTGACGGTTCTATGCGTCAGATGGCGCCGATTAGTCCGGCACTTCATCTGGGCGCTGATAAAGTGCTGATTATTGGTGTGCGTAAACCAGTAACCGATGAGCCTAAGCGTACTAGTACCACCAGCTATCCACCTTTTGCCCAGATTGCGGGACATGCATTGAACAGTATTTTTGTCGATAGCCTGGATGTTGATCTGGAGCGTTTGCTGCGCATCAACGAAACGCTGAAATTGATCCCTCATGAAGTGTTTAAAGAAAAAAATATTTCACTGCGCCCGGTTGAAGCGATGATGATTGCGCCCAGCGAAGGCATCAACGTGATTGCGCAGAAATATGCTTTTACTCTGCCATGGATCATGCGTTCTCTATATCGTGTTATTGGTGCCATGGGGCCCAATGGATCGACTTTATTGAGTTATGTGTTATTTGAAGTGCCTTTTTGTCGGCATTTAATTGAGTTAGGTCATAACGATACTTTGCAGCAAAAAGACGAACTGCTGAAGTTTATTGGTGTTCAAGATAAGGTAGAGAAAAATAGCAATTGAGTTTCTTGTGATTTTGATTTGAATTTTAGTCGGGAAGGATTAAATGGCTTTTGATAGTCCGCAATTCTGGATTACTGTTATGCAAATCATTGCGATTGATATCGTACTTGGGGGCGACAACGCGGTTGTCATCGCGCTTGCCTGTCGGCGTCTGCCGGAACATCAGCGCAAGCTAGGCATTATGTGGGGTGTTGTAGGCGCCATTGGATTACGCGTTGTGCTGATCTTTTTTGCATTAAGTTTGCTTGCCATCCCTTACCTGAAGATCGTTGGCGCGGTTTTATTGGTATGGATCGGTATCAAACTACTGCAACCGGAATCCATAGAAGTGCGCGAAGTTGGCGCCAGTACAACTTTATTCGGTGCGATTAGAACGATCATTGTGGCCGATGCCGTAATGAGTCTCGACAATGTGATTGCTATCGCGGGCGCAGCCAAAGATAGTATGAGTCTGGTAATTTTTGGTTTGGTCATCAGTGTGCCAATTATCGTATGGGGCAGTCAATTGGTGATGAAAGTCATGGATCGCTATCCGATAACGATTGTGATCGGTGCCGGGCTGTTGGGATGGATCGCAGGTGATATGGCGGTTACCGATGTGGTTACCAAAGATTGGGTCAGCATGCAGGCAAAATATTTACATTGGATTGCTCCGGCGGCAATGGCTTTGCTGGTGATTATGCTGGGTAAAACGCTGGCTGCCCGGCATCAAGTTGCGATCGGTCCTGTCATTGATCTGGTTGATGAGAAAAAATCCAAACAATAATTTCTATGATTAAAAATAAAGAGATTGATTATGCTAAAAATCCTGCTACCTGTTGATGGCTCTGATCATTCCAATAAAACAGTTAATGCGTTTATTCAATTACTGGATTGGTATAAGGAAAAACCGGAATTGCATCTATTGAACGTGCAATATTCTCTGGATGGCAATGTCTCATTATTTTTTACTCAAGCGGATATCAAACAATATCATCAGGAAGAAGGATTAAAAAGCCTGCAATCTGCTCGCGATTTACTCGATCAAGCGGGAATTTCCTATCAACATCACATCACTGTCGGGGATCCGGCTCAAATGATTGTTCGTTTTGCGGTTGAAAAGCAATACCATCAGATTGTCATGGGTCCGCGTGGTAAAGGCAGCATACAAGGTATACTGCTGGGGTCGGTGACTAACAAAGTGATGCAGCTATCAAGTCTCCCCGTATTGTTGGTTAGATGATGTCTCTCTGAGGCCAATGTATGAAGCTCAGGGTGTTGGGATGTAGCGGAGGAATAGGAAGCGGTGCGCAGACCACGGCTATGTTATTGGACGATGATGTGCTGATTGATGCAGGAACCGGTGTGGGAAATTTGACCATCGAGGAAATGGTCAAGATTGATCATATCTTAGTGACACACGCACACCTGGATCATGTGGCTTTTATTCCTTTTCTGGTGGATACGGTCGGTTCCATGCGTGCCAGGCCGATAACCATTCATGCCATACCAGCGACACTGGAGATATTGCAAAAACACTTGTTTAATTGGTATCTCTGGCCGGATTTTACAAAAATTCCCGATGTCGTAACACCTTATATGCGCTATGGGGCTTTGGTACTGGATCAAACAATTTGCCTCAAGCAACGCAAAATAACACCCTTACCTGTGAATCATACTATCCCGGCTGTGGGCTATCAGCTCGATTCCGGACAAGCCAGCCTCGTATTCACCGGTGACACTACAACTAATGATGCGCTATGGATGGCCGTTAATAAAATTGAGAATCTGAAATATTTAATTATTGAATCGGCCTTCTGTAATCAGAAGCGGGACATCGCGCAAAGATCCCGGCACTATTGTCCAAGCTTGTTGGCGGAAGATCTGAAAAAACTAGAACGAACAGCGGAGATATTTATCACGCACTTAAAACCAGGCGAAGCTGAAATAACGATGCAGCAAGTAAATGAATGTATTGGAAATTATCGCCCTCGCCAGCTTGAGAACAATCTATTACTTGAATTTTAGGATGTGATGCCATGAATGCAATGATACTAACGCCTCATAAGCCAAAAGATGCTTCTAATATCTCTGGAGGGGCAAGTGCAATTGTGAATTTCCAGCAAGTTATCAGTAAGATAAATGCTGCCAATAATTTAGACGAAATCATGGCGGAAGTCAGTAAGGATATTTGTGCATTATTTAATGCGGATCGACTAACGATCTATTCATTGAACGCAGACAAATCATGTTTTGTATCACGGGTTAAAACAGGGCTTGATTCATTTCAGGATTTGCAAATGCCGGTAACGGAGAAGAGTATTGTTGGTTTTGCCGGCTTACACAAGAAAGTTGTTAATATTGAGGATGTTTACAATAAATCCGAGTTAAAAAAAATTAGCGCATCGCTTACTTTTTCCAATGATGTCGACAAGCGTACTGGTTATCGAACCAAACAAATGTTGGCGGTGCCGATCTTGAACCCGAATAATCAAGAGCTGCTCGGCGTGGTGCAGGTTATTAACAGCCACAGTAATGAGCTTTTCCCTGCGGCGACAGTAAAGGGCGTAACGGAGGTTTGTCAAACCCTGGCAGTTGCATTTAATCAGCGGCAACAACCGGAGCAGTTGATTAAATCCAAATATGATTATCTGATTCTTGATGCCCTGATCTCATCTGCGGAGCTTGATCTTGCAACCCGTTCGGCACGTAAAAAAGGTTGTGATTTGGAAGATGTGCTGGTGGATGAATTTCAGATTGGTTTGCCGCTCATCGGTAAGGCGCTGGCTTTGTTCTTCGGAGCTAAATACGAGCCTTTTAGAGCTGATCGAATCAAACCTATGGATTTACTCAGGAATATTAAAAAAGATTATGTTGAAAGTAATGCCTTGCTGCCGATTGATGAAACCAAGGATGGGCTGGTAGTTTTAACGCTCGATCCGGAGCAGATCAAGTCGCAACGCATTGCGAACACGATTTTTCCCAAGTACAAGATTATTTATGCGGTGACTACCAAACGTGAATTCACGGCGACGGTGGAACAGTTTTATGGCGGCAGTCAGGACGAGACTGGAAGTGGTGATATCAATGAAATGCTCTTTAATCTTGGGGATGAGCACGTTGAAGATAGTGCTAACGAAATAGAGGAATCTTCAGCGGCATCGGACAATGAATTAGTCAAGCTGGTGAATAAAATCATCATTGATGCCCATAAGATGGGGGTGTCAGACATTCATATCGAGCCTTTCCCGGGCAAGGAAAAAACCAAAATCCGTTTCCGCAAGGATGGCTCGCTGATGCCTTATATTGAAATTCCAGCCAGCTATCGCAATCCGCTAGTGACGCGGCTCAAAATCATGTGTGACCTGGATATTTCAGAGAAGCGTAGGCCTCAGGATGGCAAGATTAAATTCAGAAAGTTTTCACATCTGGATATTGAGCTGCGGGTTGCCACCATTCCTTCCGCAGGCGGGATGGAAGATGTCGTAATGCGTATTCTGGCCGCCGGGGAGCCGATACCGCTGGATAAAATGGGATTCACTGAGCGTAACCTGGGGGAACTGAAAAAAATTGTCAGTAAGCCCTATGGATTATTTTTTGTGTGTGGCCCCACAGGTTCGGGTAAGACAACCACCCTGCATTCAGTTCTGAAATATCTCAATCGCAATGATACCAAAATATGGACCGCGGAAGACCCGGTCGAGATTACCCAGAAGGGGTTGCGGCAGGTACAGATTAACGTCAAGGCCGGATTGACTTTTCCAGCGATCATGCGCTCGTTTCTGCGCGCGGATCCCGATATCATCATGGTGGGCGAGATGCGCGACAAGGAAACGACCAGCATCGGTATTGAAGCTTCACTCACAGGGCATTTGGTTTTAGCCACATTGCATACCAATAGCGCGCCGGAATCGGTGATTCGTTTGCTAGATATGGGGATGGATCCGTTTAACTTTTCTGATGCGTTGCTGGGCGTTCTGGCGCAACGGCTGACTAAGCGCTTGTGCAAATGCAAGGAATCGTATGTGGCCGACGAACGGGAGATCAACGCACTATTAAACGAATACTGTGAGGAACTCAGAAATATTGACCATTTCAAAGCCAATCCCGAGGCAGCCATCCAAGAAATCCGCCAGCAATGGGTCGAACGTTACGGCGATGAAAGCGGCCAAATTACGCTGCATAAACCGGTCGGTTGTGATCATTGCAATAACAGCGGTTTTTCCGGCCGGGTGGGATTGCATGAACTGATGACCGCCAGCGATGCGCTGAAAAAGAATGTCCAGGAACGCGCGCGCGTGGCGGAAATGCTGGTAACGGCGCTAAGTGAGGGGATGCGCACGCTGAAGCAGGATGGTATTGAAAAGGTTCTGCAAGGCGTGACGGATATCCATCAAGTACGGATAGTGTGTATCAAGTAACCGATTGAATGTGACGTAAATGGTCACATTTTGGCGTAATGTGTTGCTGTGCCCGGAACTGTAAGCGAATCGACAACAAAATTGTGATTTTGTACAGAGCGGGATGATCTGTTTTTCAGCCATTCTTTAATCTCTTCCGGGTTTAATTCCTCGCTGCTTGCGGCGCGGTGCTTTATTAGATATCTGATTTTCGACTGAAATTTACTTGTCGGCAATCCTTCTGCACTGATGTCTTCGTCGTGGTGTCCCCGTTTATTCCGTGTCCTGTTCCAATCAGACGCCAATTATTCTGCTCCGTACGGGAAGCATCAGTGAGGATTGGGTGCCGCATGGGTTCATTCCGAATGGAGTGGGAATCTTTGTAGATTTGTTGTTTAGCCTTTTCTTCTCGTAATGCTCGAGTTGACAGTTAGTCAGTGATTTTCGGTAAGGAATTGTATATTCTTGGGTAGTTAGGAATGCTTGATGTTATGGTATGAGTGTATGCAAGCTCGTAAAAAACCGCCTTTTTTGTGAAAGGCGGTTTTTTGTTAGAACATTTACAACTGCTATTCTATTGAGGGCTCACCCTATTAAATTTGTGCGGTTAGCAAATTTTACCAGCGCCACCAGCAGCAGCAAGGCATCCGCCAGTAACAGCCCAAGTTACACCGCCTGAACCAGCAACAATGGTCGGAGTGATGACGTAAGTATCTGCTGCTGAGATGCCTTGGCCAGCAACGGGAGTTGCCGTAATTACGCCGGCAGCACCAACTGAGATGGAAGTTACTATCCCAGTAACTGTCGCCATGTCATTTGGAACCTCAATAGCTCCACGTGCACCAGTTGCGGCAACTTGAACAGCACCAGCGTTATTGCAATTACCAGTTTGGATACACAATTCTACAGCGGTCTTATATGGGGCGGTTTGATTAATAACCTCGGTGAATCTTGCTTTTATCGTATAGTTTTGATAGGCAGGAATAGCCACCGCAGCCAAAATGCCAATAATAGCGACAACGATCATTAATTCAATCAATGTGAAACCTTTTTGTGTGTGTTGCATTTGTTGTTCTCCTTTAGGTTGATTGGGACACACTCAGTGTGTGAAGCTTCATAAGCATGAATCGTGCCAGAATATTTTTGCAAGATAATTGCCGTTAAATAAAAGTGGTTTGCCGGGTTGGGTGGTACTGTTTTGCTGCAGTGTTTATCAATCACCAAAAACTTCTTCCCACAGGATCAGTACACTATTACGATCATTTTTTAAATGATTGTCGTTGATCCGGGTAAATTTTTGTGTTTTCCCATCGCCAGTCGTGCGCGCTGTTATATCCGTATCGCCATTTAATCGCTGGCGATGCTGGATGCGGCGAAACTCGCGGTACGCTGAGCGTGCTTTCTCAGCCGTATTGACAGAAATCAGTCCAAGTTCCCCCGCTAGTTTTAATAACGCGATGTTGCCGATATTGCCAGTGAGTTGCGGATATTGGCAAGCATAGCCTAAGACCAAATATTGCACCATGAATTCAACGTCAATGATGCCGCCACGGTCGTGCTTGATATCAAACAGGGCGGTCGGATTGGGGTGAGCGCCCAGCATTTTTTCGCGCATTTTCAGAATCTCTTGTTTCAGTTCGGCCACATTGCGCTGATTGCACAAGATCTCCTTGCGAGTATTTTCGAAAACTTCCCCAACGTGTGAATCACCCGCCACGAAACGTGCCCGAGTTAATGCCTGATGTTCCCATACCCAAGCTTGTTCATGCTGATATTGCGCGAAAGCTTCTATCGGGCTGACCAGCAAACTGGTCTCACCATTCGGGCGCAGTCGCAAGTCGGTTTCGTACAGTAAACCGGCCGAAGTGTGGCGGGTAAGCCAGGAATTAATGCTTTGTCCCAGCTTGGTATAGATCTCCGTGGCATCGGGATGGTCGTCTTGATACAGGAAGACCAAGTCGAGGTCCGAGGCATAGCCCAGTTCTTTTCCGCCCAGTTTGCCATAGCCGATAATGGCAAAGGCAGGCTGTTCCCGGTGGCGTTTTTTTAAGCCAGACCAGGCGAGATTCAATACACTTTTCAAGATCAAATCAGCCAGCGCAGTCAGGTGGTCGCTGAGCGTTTCAAGCAGCAGAGAACCTTCCAGGTCGGTGACTAATAATCGAAATACCTGTGCATGCTGAAAATGTCGTAACACATCCATTTTCCATTCGATCACGTCATTTTTGGGGTTGTTAGCGTGGTTCAATTGGTAATTGAGCTCGTGGTTGAGGGCCGTCCAATCAGGAGTCGGGTGCGGCGCATCGTGACGCAATATTTCATCTAATAATATGGGGTGCCGCCCCAGATAGTCGCTGGCCCACTGGCTGATACTAACCAGTTTCGCGACCCGTTGCAGGGTGTGGGGATGTTCCAATAACAGCGCTAAATAAGATGCTTGCTCGCTGATCTTCTCAAGTAGCTGCAACATGCGCTCCAGTGTGGTTTCAACCGGCGGGCGTTTGGCCACCGCTTCAATTAGCAGAGGAACCAAGGTATTAATTTGCTGCCGACTAGCTTCTGGCAATCGCTGATAGAAAGTGCTTTGATAAAACAGCCGGAGCCGTTCGGATATTTTTTCCGGTTCGGTGAATCCCATCGTGCTCAATTGTGATGCGGCAGCTTCGGTTTGTGAAACATTCTGTGTTTTAGTCTGCCACAGATAAGCCAGCGTGTCGTGCGTGCGTGATTTCTTGGGGGCGGCAAAAATGAGCTCAAAGTGACGCGTTACGTCTCTACGATGAATATCCAATTGACGCATAAAGTCGGCATAGCACTCGAACCCCATGGCGCTTGCAATCAATTGTTGGTCGCCCGGATTCAAGGGCAATGTTTGCGTTTGCTGATCGTCCAGATATTGCAGGCGGTGCTCCAGTTTGCGCAGGAAGTGATAGGCATCGATGAGTTCTGTGATAGCTTGTTCCGGCAATTGTTGCTTGTTTTTCAGGCGTTGCAGAGCGCCGAGTGTCGGCCGAATACACAGATCGACATCGCGACCGCCGCGAATTAGTTGAAAAACTTGTGTGATAAATTCTATTTCACGAATGCCGCCAGGACCGAGTTTGATATTGTCGTGCATTTCACGGCGCTCGACTTCCTTGCGTAATTGCGCATGTAGATTGCGCATTGATTGATACGCATTAAAATCCAGATATTTCCGGAACACAAAAGGCCTGACTATTTTTTCCATGAGCGCCGATCTGGCTTCTGTGTCGGATCGATCTGTGATTACCCGGCTCTTGATCCAGGCGTGACGTTCCCACTCTCTTCCCTGCTTGATGAAATATTCTTCCAACATTGGGAAGCTGATGGCTAACGGACTGTTCTCACCATGCGGGCGCAAGCGCATGTCGACCCGGAATACATAACCGTCTACAGTAAAATCATTAAGACTAGCAATTAATTTACGTCCAAGACGAGCGAAGAATTCATGGTTTGAAATTGGTTTGGCGCCATCGGTTTCACCCTCTTCTGGATAGACGAAGATTAGATCAACATCGGATGATACGTTGAGCTCGCCACCACCCAGCTTGCCCATGGCGACGACCAACAGATGCTGAATGTTATGGCTATGCTCACCTCGCGGTAAGCCAAAGCGATTAGGTTGTGCCAGCCAGCTTTCATGGTGTTGAAGCGCGAAATTTATCGTGACCTCGGCAAGTTCTGTCATGCATGACATGACTTCGTATAAATCTGCTTGGTCATTGATGTCACGAACAAATAGATGAAGCATGACTTGTTTGCGTAAATTGCGCAGTACCCCGTGTAAGGTTTCTTCATCCGTGATATGTTTGGCGTGAGAGATGAGGAATGCCTGCATTTCGACTTTTCGGAGAGGAAGTTGAAGAGCTTTCAGCAGCGCATCCTTGCGTGCGGGTTCGCTTTCTAGCAGACGTTGTGCATAGCGGCTGAATGGTAATGCCACTATCAGCGCAGCATCTGGAGAGTGATCGGGTGTGTCCATTATCAAACGATTAATTCTTTGCTATAAACCAGTTGAGGATTTGCTGATACCAGGTTAAACAAAATCAAAATAGAACGTTATTATTAGAGTAAATGTTAGAATTTCGCATAATAATATGAATCCATGATTTTATATGGAATAATTAACAAAAAAGAAAAGGTGCTTGATAAAAACGAGAGCCCAATAGCAATTTGCTGATACTTGGTTGATTGCTGCGGATTCAAATAATCAAAGCGATTTACCACACAAGAGAGCATGACTGACAACGATCTATGAAGAAAAATGGGAAACACCAGGGATTTCGTGTGGCCGCAATTCAAATGGCTTCGGGCCCAAGCGTAACTGCAAATCTGGAGGAGGCGGCACGTCTGATAGAAGATGCAGTTTCGCAACAGGCTAAGCTGATCGTGTTGCCTGAGTATTTTTGTATCATGGGGATGAAGGATACGGATAAATTGACAGCTCGGGAGCAGCCCGGCGATGGACAAATCCAGAAATTTCTGAGTGATACGGCAAAACGTTTAGGGGTGTGGCTGGTGGGGGGGTCGGTGCCATTGGCATCGCCAGATCCGGATAAAATTTATAACAGTTGCTTGGTCTATGCGGATAATGGGGAGCAGGTTGCGCGTTACGACAAAATTCACTTGTTCGGGTTGCAATTGGGACATGAATATTATGCCGAGGAAAAGACCATTAAAGCCGGGGATAAAGTAGTGACTGTGGATTCACCATTTGGCCGTATCGGTTTATCGATATGTTACGATTTGCGATTTCCGGAACTGTTTCGTCTCATGAAAAATGTTGATATTATCCTTGCGCCTGCGGCATTTACCGCAATTACCGGGAAAGCGCATTGGGAAGTATTGGTGCGTGCACGTGCGGTTGAAAATATGGCCTATGTGATTGCACCTGGACAGGGCGGATATCATGTGAACGGGCGTGAAACAAACGGGGATAGCATGATTGTTGATCCCTGGGGGGTGGTAATGGAACGTCTGCCACGTGGTTCCGGAGCCGTGGTGGCAACCATTGATCCGGATTACCAGACTAGTTTGCGGGCAAATTTGCCTGCGTTGAATCATCGAACTTTACAATCTTGTTAAATCAAAGTATTTCGTGCACTGAATCAGCTCTACTCGGCTGGTGCGCGATCTATTGAACAGCGACAGAATATAATGACCATAGAGTGTATGACAGAACCCAGAGATTTTATTGCAATTGCAGACCGTTGCTTGTTGACGCCATACGATATTGATGCTGCCGAATTGCAGCGAGTGATGGATCAAATACTCACGCATAAAATCGATTATGCGGATCTTTACTTTCAATATAGCCGCTCGGAAGGTTGGATGCTGGAAGAAGGTATCGTCAAGTCAGGTAGTTTCAACATTGAACAAGGTGTTGGAGTTCGCGCTATCAGCGGAGAAAAAACCGGATTCGCTTATTCCGATGATATCAGTATGCCTGCACTGGTATCGGCGGCTCAGGCAACACGGGCCATTGCCAATCAAGGTGCCATGCACTCAGTACAGGTGGCGAAGCGCAACGATGTAGATCAGAAAACTCACCTGTATTTGCCTGAGGATCCGATAGCGAGCCTTAAAGATGCTGACAAAGTAGCATTGTTGGAGAAAATTGAGCGCTATACCCGGAAACTTGATAGCAGGATTACTCAGGTGGTGGCATCACTCGCAGGTGAATATGAGGTCATATTGGTTACCCGGAGTGACGGATTACTTGCCGCTGATGTGAGGCCATTGGTCAGATTGTCGTTGCAGGTGATTGCTGAAGAAAACGGTCGTCGTGAGCAAGGTGTCGCTGGCGGCGGTGGGCGCTTCAGTTATGCTTATTTTACCGATGAGATTTTGCAGGACTATGCACAAAAAGCTGTGCATCAGGCAATTGTGAATCTGGATGCTCGTCCGGCGCCTGCCGGCACTATGACGGTTGTCTTGGGCAGTGGTTGGCCAGGGATATTGCTGCATGAGGCGATTGGTCATGGTTTGGAAGGAGACTTTAACCGTAAAGGCAGTTCCGCTTTCTCAGGACGCATTGGTGAGCGTGTAGCAGCTCCAGGTGTTACGGTAGTCGATGATGGAACAATTCCACGCAGGCGAGGATCGTTAAATATTGATGATGAGGGCAATCCAACCCAATGTACTGTATTGATAGAAGATGGCATACTGAAAGGCTATCTGCAGGATAGTTTGAATGCTCGGTTGATGGATTCTTCAGTGACAGGCAATGGTCGGCGTGAGTCTTTTGCCCATATCCCCATGCCACGCATGACGAACACATATATGCTGAATGGCGACAAAGATCCGGCGGAAATTATTGCTTCAGTGAAACGCGGTCTTTATGCCGCGAATTTTGGTGGCGGACAGGTGGATATCACCAGCGGAAAATTTGTTTTTTCTGCTGCGGAAGCTTATATGATTGAAGACGGAAAAATCACTTATCCGGTTAAAGGCGCCACCTTGATCGGTAATGGGCCTGATGTGTTGACCAGAGTTTCTATGATTGGTAACGATATGTTGTTGGATCCAGGAGTGGGAACCTGTGGTAAAGAAGGTCAAAGCGTGCCGGTGGGTGTTGGGCAACCGACATTGCGGATTGATGGACTGACTGTAGGTGGTACAGGTGTTTGACGGCACGCGAGAAATCTTGCTGTTGAAATATTTTTAACGTATTGAATTGGAATGTAAAAAGCATGAGTGCGGAATTAACCGGTGCTGAAATTACCATACGGTGTTTGCAGGAAGAAGGCGTAAATTGCATTTTCGGCTATCCTGGCGGGGCTGTGTTATTTATTTATGATGAATTGTTTAAACAAGATAAGGTGCGGCATATTCTGGTGCGCCACGAGCAGGCGGCAGTACATGCGGCGGATGGCTATGCACGTTCCAGTAATAAAGTGGGGGTGGCGCTGGTGACTTCTGGCCCTGGTGTGACCAATGCTGTGACAGGTATTGCCACGGCTTATATGGATTCGATCCCGATGGTAGTGATTAGCGGGCAGGTGCCGACTAATGCTATTGGTTTGGATGCATTTCAGGAAGTTGATACCGTGGGGATAACACGGCCTTGTGTCAAACATAATTTTCTGGTGAAGGATATCACAGAGCTGGCGCACACGATTAAAAAAGCTTTTTACATCGCGTCCACTGGCCGTCCAGGTCCTGTGCTGGTGGATATTCCGAAGGATGTTTCGCAGCAAAAGACCAAATTTGTTTATCCCGACAAGGTAACGATGCGTTCCTATAATCCCGTGACGAAAGGACACGCCAAGCAAATTAAAAAAGCGCTCGAACTGATTCTCAGTGCTAAGCGTCCAGTGGTTTATGCGGGTGGCGGGGTAATACTGAGTGATGCTGCACCGCAATTGACTGAATTGGTGCAAACGCTGAATTTTCCTTGCACCAATACGCTAATGGGATTGGGGGGATATCCATCGACTGATAAACAGTCATTGGGTATGTTAGGTATGCATGGTACCTATGAAGCGAATATGGCAATGCAATATTGTGATGTTTTGATTGCTGTAGGTGCTCGATTTGATGACCGTGTCATTGGTAATCCCAAGCATTTTTTTAATGAGAATAGAAAAATTATTCATATTGATATTGATCCATCATCCATTTCAAAGCGCGTAAGGGTAGACATACCTATCGTGGGTGATGTTTTGGATGTGCTCAAGGAATTAATCAAGTTGCTTAAAACTGAGAAAGATAAACCGGATCATGTTGCGCTGAAGGAATGGTGGAAACAGATTGATTTGTGGCGAGAACGAGATTGTCTTAAATTTGATCGTAAGAGCAAAATTATCAAGCCGCAGATGGTGATCGAGAAACTGTTCGAGATTACTAAAGGTGATGCGTTTATTACTTCCGATGTGGGTCAGCATCAAATGTGGGCGGCGCAGTTTTATAAGTTTGATAGGCCTCGGCGTTGGATCAATTCCGGTGGGCTCGGTACGATGGGATTTGGTATGCCTGCCGCAATGGGAGTGCAATTGGCAAACCCGAATGGGAAAGTGGCTTGTATTACTGGCGAAGCGAGTATCCAGATGTGTATTCAAGAATTATCAACCTGTAAGCAGTATAAATTGCCGTTGAAAATTATTAATCTGAATAATCGCTACATGGGAATGGTCAGGCAATGGCAAGAGTTTTTTCACGGAAATCGTTATGCAGAGTCGTATATGAATGCGCTGCCTGATTTTGTAAAACTGGCCGAAAGTTACGGGCATATCGGAATCAAAATTGAAAAACCGGAGGATGTCGGAGATGCCTTAAAAGAGGCATTTAAGCTTAAAGATCAATTGGTATTTATGGATTTTATTACGGATCAGTCCGAAAATGTTTTTCCTATGGTGCCGGGTGGTAAGGGACTCTCTGAAATGATTCTGGTATAGAAAAATAAATGCGACATATTATCTCAATATTAATGGAAAATGAGGCAGGTGCTTTGTCTCGTGTAGCAGGTCTGTTTTCAGCGCGTGGTTATAATATTGAATCACTTTCAGTCGCGCCTACTGAAGATCCAACTTTGTCACGAATGACACTGGTAACCGTCGGATCAGATGAAGTCGTGGAACAAGTAACCAAGCAATTGAATAAGCTGATTGAAGTGGTGAAAATTATAGATCTGAGTGATGGGAATCATATCGAACGTGAATTGATGTTGGTGAAGATGCGTGCTGTTGGTGCGGAACGCGAGGAGATTAAGCGGCTAGCTGAAATTTTTCGTGGTTCTATTATCGATGTTACAGATAAATCTTATACCATCGAACTAACGGGTACCAGCGAGAAATTGGATGCATTTCTTGAAGCTACTGAAAGTAACGCAGTACTCGAAACCGTGCGAACTGGTGCTTCTGGTATTGGGCGCGGAGAATGGATTTTGAAGGTATAATTCATATTTGCCAGTTTGTCCGGATCTCAAGGTTAGTAATCCAGAGTATTCAATTCGTCAGAAAGTTTTCTCTCTATTGCTCTCCTGTTTTACCTCAATTTTGTTTAAAAGGAAAATAATGAAAGTTTATTACGATAAAGACGCAGACTTATCTCTCATAAAAGAGAAAAAGGTAACTATATTGGGCTATGGTTCACAGGGACATGCACATGCCAATAATCTGAGTGAATCGGGTGTTAAGGTTACCGTAGGTTTGCGTAAAGATGGGGGGTCCTGGGGTAAGGCGGAAAAAGCAGGCTTGAAGGTTAAGGAAGTTGCTGAGGCGGTTAAAAATGCTGATGTTGTGATGGTTTTATTGCCCGATGAAGAAATTGGGTCGGTATATAAAAAGGAGATTGAGCCGGGGTTAAAGAAAAACGCAACACTGGCTTTTGCCCATGGTTTTAATGTTCATTATGGACAGGTAACGCCACGTGAAGATCTCGATGTCATTATGATTGCGCCAAAGGGGCCTGGTCACTTGGTGCGCTCTACTTATTTGCAGGGTGGTGGTGTACCGACACTGATAGCGGTACATCAGAACAAATCGGGTAAAGCTCGCGACTTGGCATTATCTTATGCGGCTGCTAATGGAGGTACTCGCGGTGGCGTGATAGAGACAAATTTCCGAGAGGAAACAGAAACGGATTTGTTTGGAGAGCAAGTTGTATTGTGCGGCGGTTTGACTGCGTTGATACAAGCTGGTTTTGAAACCTTGGTAGAAGCTGGATATGCTCCGGAAATGGCTTATTTCGAATGTTTGCATGAAGTTAAGTTGATTGTCGATCTGATTTATGAAGGTGGAATTGCAAATATGCGCTATTCCATTTCCAATAACGCCGAGTATGGCGATGTGTCGCGCGGACCGCGTATTATTACCGACGAAACGCGCGCCGAAATGCGGAAAATTTTGCATCAGATTCAAACCGGTGAATATGCTCGGGAATTTATTCTCGAGAATCAGGCCGGGGCGCCTTTGCTTAAATCAAGCCGTCGCATTGCATCCGAGCATCCTATTGAGCAAGTGGGCGCCAAGTTGCGTGATATGATGCCGTGGATCAAGAAAAATAAACTCGTTGATCAAGGGAAAAATTAATTCCTTATTTTTATCATCATAACTTTGATTTCTCCATTTATGGAGCTATTGTAGTAATTTATCTATGGCTTATTATCCTCATCCCATTATCGCTCGCGAAGGTTGGTTACATATTGCGATAGCGTTTTCAGCTGCATTGGGTGCAGTATTTTTAGTTGGTTGGCTCTGGTCAATACCATTCTGGGTAATTGTTTTTTTCGTTTTGCAGTTTTTCCGCGATCCCCCTAGGGAGGTGCCATCTAATCGCAATGCCATATTGGCACCGGCAGATGGCAGGATCGTTGCAGTTGAGAAAACTCAGGATCCTTATTTAGAGCGGGAAGCTATCAAAATCAGTGTGTTCATGAATGTATTTAATGTGCATTCCAATCGGAGCCCTATCGACGGTGAGATACGCGATAAATGGTATTTTCCAGGTAAATTCGTAAATGCGGATTTACCCAAGGCATCCCTAGAAAATGAGCGAAATGCGTTATGGATTAAAGCTGATAATGGTGCTGATGTGACTTGCGTCCAAGTGGCAGGGCTTATTGCGAAGCGGATTCTTTGTCAAGTATCGCCAGGAGACCATCTGGCACGTGGGCAACGTTTCGGGTTTATACGCTTTGGTTCGCGAGTGGATGTATATTTACCACTAAACACTAAAATTAATGTCAATATAGGCGATAAAGTGTCAGCAACATTGACAGTTCTGGCAGAGTTTCGTGAAGAATAAGCTGGAACGGTAAGCTAATAAGTGGCTCTTTCTACTTTTTAGTAGGATTTTCTTGTCAAAAGTCGGTGTTTATACTGTTTTTATATTGTACTTTTGGGTTACTGATCTATTAATTATATTCTTGCCATTATCAGCATTTTCTTTTATTAACTAATAATGCCAGATTCCATACCAGAACGTACTGTACCCAAGTCTCGATTGCGCAGGCGCGGCATCTATTTATTACCGAATTTATTCACAACGGCTGCATTGTTCGCTGGATTCTATGCCATTGTGCAAGCAATGAATGGAAATTTTGAATATTCTGCCATTGCTGTTTTCATCGCAATGGTTCTTGATGGGCTGGATGGTCGAGTGGCACGTCTTACTGGAACTCAAAGTGAGTTTGGTGCCGAATACGATAGTATGTCGGACATGGTTTCATTTGGCGTTGCACCTGCATTGATAGTATACGAATGGGCCTTGAAAGAAATGGACCAGTGGGGCTGGATTGTCGCATTTATATACTGTGCATGTGCAGCTTTACGGCTCGCGCGATTCAATACTAATATAGAAGTGGTTGATAAGCGTTTTTTTCAAGGCCTTCCCAGTCCTGCTGCTGCTGCGCTGATAGCGGGGTTTGTTTGGGTGACGCTTAATTTTCAGATACAAGGCAGTGATGTTAAATGGCTAGCAAGTATCGTTACACTGTTTGCCGCATTAACCATGGTGAGTAATATCCCGTATTATAGCGGGAAAGAGATAAATCTACGTCGACGGGTACCTTTTTTCACAGTGCTGTTATTAGTTTTGTTCTTCTTTGTATTGATACCTAGTCATCCGCCTCTGGTTTTGTTTTTTTTGTTTGCGGCGTATGCGTTTTCGGGATATTTTATTAAGTTATGGCGGTTTGGTAAAAGCAAAAGAGGTAGTGAAACAATTAATTCCTGAAGTTTTCCTCTTGCATCGAAAAGGAAAACTAATTATATTCCTGATCATAATGCTTGAAAAAAAATATAATCATATATTGTCTCTACTGGTAATCCCGATGATGCTATCGGACTTATTACTGCGCCCTGCGCGCTAAAACTTTCTATCCCTACTTTCCTTTCTTCACTATAAAATTCGAAAAACGAATTTTATCTTATTTTAAGATTTCTTCTTCATGTGGAGAGCATAATGCAAGAGCATTTGATTATTTTTGACACGACGTTGCGTGATGGTGAACAAAGTCCGGGTGCATCCATGACTAAAGAGGAGAAGGTGCGTATTGCTTGGCAATTGGAGCGCATGGGTGTGGATGTTATCGAAGCTGGTTTTCCGGCAGCATCAAATGGAGATTTTGAAGCTGTCAAAGCAGTGGCTGATTCAGTCAAGGAGAGTGTGGTGTGTGGGTTAGCGCGTGCAATTGAAACTGATATTCAGCGCACGGGTGAGGCGCTAAAAGGTGCTCAATCAGCGCGTATTCATACTTTTATTGCAACATCTCCGGTTCATATGAAGAAAAAGTTGCGAATGTCACCTGATCAGGTAATTGCTCAAGCCGTGAAAGCTGTGAAATGGGCGCGCCAGTATACCGATAATGTTGAATTCTCTCCGGAAGATGCTGGTCGCTCAGAGCTAGACTTTCTGTGTCATATACTTGAAGCTGTGATTGACGCAGGAGCAACCACATTGAATATCCCTGATACGGTTGGTTATACCATGCCGGATCAATTCGGTACGCTTATTCGAAATTTGCGTGAACGCATTCCGAATTCAGATAAGGCAATTTTCTCGGTTCATTGTCACAATGATCTAGGAATGGCTGTGGCTAATTCATTGACAGCGGTGATGAATGGTGCGCGCCAAGTTGAATGTACTATCAATGGGTTAGGAGAAAGAGCAGGTAATGCCGCTTTAGAAGAAATCGTGATGGCTGTCCGTACTCGCCAGGATTATTTTCCTTGTGATACAAGAATCGATACAACACATATTGTTTCGGCAAGTAAACTGGTTTCCGGTATTACCGGTTTTCCGGTGCAACCCAATAAAGCGATAGTGGGTGCAAATGCTTTTGCACATGAGTCGGGTATTCATCAGGATGGCGTATTGAAACACCGCGAAACCTATGAAATCATGCGTGCGGAAGATGTAGGCTGGGGTGCAAACAAATTATTGCTGGGAAAACATTCGGGACGTAATGCTTTTCGAAATCGATTGATGGAACTCGGTATTGAATTGGAGTCTGAAGAAATGCTCAACAATACTTTTATGCGCTTCAAGGAATTGGCGGATAAGAAACATGAGATATTCGATGAGGATCTGCATGCATTGGTTTCAGATGAAGAGTTAGTGCTGCATGAATGCTTCCGGTTAATCTCATTGATTGTACATAGTGAAACGGGTGAAATTCCTTACGCACGTGTGGTAATTTCTGATAATGGAAATGAAATGAGCGCTGATTCTGAAGGAAGCGGTCCCGTAGATGCCACTTTTCGTGCGATTGAAAAATTGCTTTCGAGTGAGGCAAAGCTGCAGTTGTACTCCGTTAACAATATTACCAGCGGTACCGATGCACAAGGCGAGGTAACCGTGCGGTTACAAAAATCCGACCGTATTGTTAATGGGCATGGCGCAGATACCGATATTGTTGTGGCTTCTGCTAAAGCATATCTGAGTGCATTAAATAAACTATGCAGCAAACTGGAGCGGGCGCATCCTCAGGTTTAGTTGCGCAGGGTTGACGATAACTTGAATGGAAACTTTTCTATACGATGAGATATAAACAAAGGATATCAGTTTGTACAGTAGTATTATTGTTAAGTTTTCAGGTACAGGCATTTCAATTTAAAGATGCAGCAGGTGAGCTTCATAAGCTTGAAGACTATAAGGGACGCTGGGTGCTGGTTAATTTTTGGGCAACCTGGTGTCCGCCCTGTCTTAAAGAAATCCCTGATTTGATCTCACTTTACGAGGATCGCAAAGATATCATGGTGATCGGCGTTGCGATGGATAGTGACCCGCAAGAAATCATGAATTTTGTGCGCTCACTGTCAATTAACTATCCCATTGTATTGGGCGATCGGGAAATTGCTTCGCAGTTGGATGAGATTTCATTATTGCCCAGCACGTATTTTTATGATCCTGACGGTAATCCCGCTGCACGGCAGCTGGGCATTATTTCACGCGAGAGCATCGAAAAATTTATTGAGTCAAAATCAACAGAAAAAAATAATACGTATCCGAACTGATTCTGGGGGGAGGGAAATTGTTCTTTCATTGCTGATAGTTTTGTCGATTAATAAATTATTCGATTACGACGATGTGTAATGCCAAGTAGTCTGCCATTTATTAAATACCAGTTGTGGGTAAGAAGCTTGACCTAAACTGCCGTTATATCTTCCGAGTGCGCGAAAATAATCTCCGTTCTCTTTATCCAGGTAATGGCGAAGAATGGTGCATCCGTAGCGTAAATTCATACGTAAATGAAAAAGGTTGTGATCTTGACGACCGATGACGCCGATCCAAAATGGCATGATTTGCATATAGCCGCGCGCGCCTGCATGAGAAATGGCGTATTTTTTAAAACCACTTTCAACTTGAATGACGCTTAGTACAAGTTGGGGATCCAGTCCCGCTCGTGTTGCTTCATAATAAACTGTTCTTAAAAAATCCTCTCGTTCGATTAGATCAGGTATGTGTTTTTCTAAGCGACGACTCATATTGAAGAGCCAGACAACATTTTCAGCTATAGCGGCATATTCTGTGTATGAAGCAGCTTGATCACTCGTTTCGTGCAGAATGATTGTCTGCGTACTAGCAGCGAGCTGCGCATAACGTGAATTATTGGCATAAGTGAAACTGGAAAAGAGTAATAAGAGTATTGCAAAGGCTAATCTGTGCATAGTTTTGTAGTGATGAATGAGAAAATTTTATCAATAGGAATTGCTTGGGACGATTGGTCTTTGCGGCCTTGATACTCAATAGTGGATTGTTTGAGTCCGCGTTCTCCAATCACAATCCGGTGCGGAATACCCATTAGTTCCATATCAGCGAACATAACACCAGGACGTTCATCTCGATCGTCTAGAAGTGTTTCTATGTGTGCATCAGTAAATTGTTGATGAAGTTTCTCTGCAATTTCTTTTACGGAAGGGATTTTCTGCAAACCAATCGGAATTATCGCTAACTGAAATGGGGCCATTGCCGTCGGAAAAATAATACCGCGCTCATCATGATTTTGCTCAATGGCTGCAGCAACGATACGAGAGATGCCAATGCCATAACAACCCATCTCCATATATTGAGAACATCCAGATTCATCTAAATAACTTGCTTTCATAATTTTAGAATATTTCGTACGTAATTGGAAAATATGCCCTACCTCGATTCCTCGGCAAATTTCTAAGATGCCTTTTCCATCAGGAGATGCGTCACCAGAAATTACGCTCCTAATATCAAAGACATGTTCTGGTAGCTTGAGATCGCGATCAAAATTGACATGCATCAGATGAAAGCCTTCTTCATTTGCGCCGCAAACAAAATTACTCATATTCATGACTGCTTGATCTGCAATCACGCAAGTATTTAACCCGACTGGGCCAATATATCCGGGTACCGTGCCAGTTTCATTAAGGATATCTTCTTCACTCGCAAACTGAAATTCAGATAAAAAGGGTATTTTCCTTACTTTTAATTCGTTTAGTTGGTGATCGCCACGTAATAATAATAAAAATATTCGGTCATTAGCTCTTACAGCAAGTGTTTTTATGGTTTTGTTCAATGGAATTTTTAAAAAATCTGCAACTTCGATGCAAGTTCTTTTGGCTGGTGTTGCAATTTTTTGCATGCTGCCATCGGGTTCGTTGCGATTTTGGTGGAGTGTTGGTGAGCTAGCTAATTCAATATTGGCGGCATAATCTGAGTCAGGACAGAATGCAATTGCATCCTCGCCAGAATCCGCTAAAACGTGAAACTCATGTGAACCGCTACCACCTATAGCGCCCGTGTCAGCTGAGACTGCGCGAAATTGCAATCCAAGACGAGTAAAAATACGACTGTAAGTTTCATGCATGAGCTGGTAGGCTTGCATTAGGCTATCTTCATTCGTATGAAATGAGTATGCATCTTTCATGACAAACTCGCGTGCGCGCATTACCCCAAAGCGGGGCCTAATTTCATCACGAAATTTGGTTTGTATCTGATAGAAATTGAGTGGTAGTTGGCGATAGCTTTTGATTTCCCTACGCACAATATCGGTGATGATTTCTTCGTGTGTTGGGCCAAAGCAGAAATCGTGTTCATGACGATCTTTGATTTTTAGCATTTGTGGTCCGAACACATCCCATCTTCCGGTTTCTTGCCATAATTCTGCAGGTTGTATAGCAGGCATTAGAACTTCTACGGCACCACTGTTATTCATTTCTTCACGTACAACGTTTTCGATTTTTCTTAATACTCTTAAACCTAGAGGCATCCATGTGTATAGGCCACTACCAAGGCGCTTAATGAGTCCGGCACGTAACATAAGTTTGTGGCTAATTAGCTCGGCCTCCGCGGGTGCTTCTTTGAGTGTTGAAATAAAAAATTGCGAGACGCGCATGTGCTATTCCATTATGATAATAAAATAATAATTTTACCTTGAAATACTTGTTCATAGTGTGGTGCGGTCCATAGATTATGGCGGTGCGATCTATTTTATGTAAGCAGAGACATGAAAGGACATGAATTTTTATTTTAGGAGTACTTTCAATCTATCGTAAAGTATGAAAAAATCTACCTATTTGATGGGTCAAATGAACAATTCATATGATTGACCGTAATGGATATCGCCCCAACGTTGGTATTATTCTCTTGAATTCCAGAAACGAGGTTTTTTGGGGTAAGCGTATTAGGCAGAATTCTTGGCAATTCCCACAGGGAGGCATTAAATCGGGAGAGAGTCCGGAGCAGGCTATGTATCGTGAGTTGACCGAAGAAATAGGATTGCGTCCAAATCATGTTGAAATTGTTGGACGTACGCGTGATTGGTTGAGATATGAAGTGCCTGATCGATGGATTAGGCGTGAATGGCGTGGCAACTATAAGGGACAGAAGCAAATTTGGTATCTGCTGCGTTTGGTCGGGCGTGATAGTGATGTTTCATTACGACGAAGTACTCATCCGGAATTTGATGCATGGCGTTGGAATCAATATTGGGTTGAATTAGACTCGGTTGTGGAATTTAAGCGTAAAGTTTATAAACGGGCATTGACAGAGTTGTCGCGTTTACTAAAAACAGATCCTTGTCAACATGTTGATTATGATGTGAATACTTTAGCTGGAGCAGGAGAGAAAGCTCTGACTGATCAACTGGAAATAAACGAATAAGAATAAGCTTATTAAGTATGTTTGGAGACATTAACTCTTATTTCTTATGAAGTTGAGAGAATATAAGTGAATGGTTTTTTTCATTATTCTAATAAATTTCCCATTTTTGAGTGTTTTATCAGGCGTAATCGACTGCGCCACTACAGTCGCTTATTATTAATTAAATTAGGGAGAGTACCGATGAAGATGCATACGCTGGTTGCATCACTTTTATCGATGGGCATGCTTGCCGTTTCGATTAATACTTCAGCCAATGAGCCTATCCAGCCCATTAAACCTGCAAAAATTGAGAATGCTAATATGGTTGAGCTGGGGAAAATGTTATTTTTTGATCCACGTTTATCTATGTCTGGATTTATTTCTTGCAACTCTTGTCATAATTTAAGTATGGGTGGAACAGATAATCTTCCGAGTTCTATCGGTCATAAGTGGCATCAAGGACCAATTAATGCGCCAACTGTATTAAATTCTAGTATGAATTTGGCACAGTTTTGGGATGGGCGGGCTAAAGATTTGAAAGAGCAAGCTGGTGGTCCAATTGCTAATCCGGGAGAAATGGGCTCGACTCATAAAATAGCTGTTGATGTAATACAATCTATTCCTCAATATCGTACTTATTTCAAGAAAGCATTTGGATCAGATCAGGTTGATATTGATCGAATAACCACGGCAATTGCGGCTTTTGAAGATACGCTGGTTACCCCGGGATCCCGTTTTGATAAATGGCTGGAAGGAGACAAGGAAGCCTTAAATCAGCAAGAGCTTGAGGGATATGCGTTATTCAAGAGTAGTGGTTGTGTTGGTTGTCACAACGGGAAAGCTGTAGGAGGCGCACTGTATCAGAAGTTTGGTGTTCATCACCCTTATGAAACAAAAAGTAAGGCGGAAGGCCGAAAAGCAGTTACTGGAAAAGATACTGATTTGAATGTTTATAAAGTGCCAATTTTGCGTAATATAGAATTAACTTATCCTTACTTTCATGATGGTGCTGTAAATACATTAGAAGATGCGGTAAAGATAATGGGTAAAGTGCAATTAGATCGAGACCTTAATAAGAAAGAAATTGATAATATCGTTGCCTTCTTGAAAACACTAACGGGTGAGCAACCTGATATTAAATTGCCTATCCTTCCACCATCAAATAATAGTACACCCAGACCTGTACCGTTTTAATTGTTGAAATCTTCTGTGTTACCGTTACGGGTTAAAAGCGGGCTTGTCATTCAGATTATGACAATAATCTGAATGACTTCAATGTGGAATAGAAGTTTCTGGTTGGCGATTAATTTGATATAACGTTTCTACTGAATACTGAGTGAGTATAATCTGATATAGATTTACATTTAAAAATAAAGTAGAGTTACTATTCCGATAACGAATAATTAGAAGAGGGAGTTACCTATGGGTAACAAGGGACAGTTACTGCAAGATCCATTTTTAAATATATTGCGAAAAGAGCATATTCCAGTGTCAATATATTTAGTGAATGGTATTAAGTTACAAGGACAAATTGATTCATTCGATCAATATGTAGTGCTGTTGAAAAACTCGGTTACGCAAATGGTGTACAAACATGCAATCTCTACAGTGGTACCTGCAAGAGCTGTTACTATTCCTGTTGAAAAGGCGGAAACACGTGATGCCTGATATTATGCCTATTGGGCATGAATAAATTAATAACATCTAATACAGCAATTCTGGTTGGTGTCGATTTTGGTAGTGGTACTCATCAAGATAGCTTGCAAGAGTTACAGCAGTTAGCCGCCAGTGATAATCTCGATGTTCTGGCGGTCGTGGAGGGAAGACGTTCCCGTCCTGATTCCACAACATATATCGGAAGAGGTAAAGTCGAAGAAATCATACAAGTGATGCTTCAGACAGGGGCTGAATTGGTGATATTTAATCATGATTTGTCTCCAGCTCAGCAACGAAACCTATCTTTGCGTTTAAATTGTAATGTTATTGATCGTACTAATCTGATTCTTGATATTTTTGCACAGCGTGCACAAAGTCATGAAGGAAAGTTACAAGTTGAATTAGCTCAGCTCGAATATCTTGTAACACGTCTTGTACGTGGTTGGACTCACCTTGAAAGGCAAAAAGGTGGTATTGGTTTGCGTGGACCAGGAGAGACTCAGTTGGAAACGGATCGGAGATTAATTAAAAAACGGGTTAAATTACTTAAAGGGAAACTTTCGGATCTGCAGCGTCAACGAAATGTTCAAAGACGATCTAGGCAACGAGCAAAGTCGTTGGCAATATCTATTGTTGGTTATACCAATGCAGGTAAATCAACTTTCTTTAACAAATTGACTCGCGCGCAATCGTATGCTGCTGATCAGCTATTCGCTACACTAGATACAACAACGCGCAAATTATTTATTAAAGAAGGTAGTGCAGTAGTCATTTCAGATACGGTAGGGTTCATTCGAGAATTGCCGCATACGCTTGTGGCCGCATTTCGTGCAACACTTGAAGAAACTGTGCAGGCTGATTTACTGCTTCATGTGATAGATGCCAGTAATTCCAATCGTGATGAGCAAATTAACGAAGTTAACAAAATATTAAAAGAAATTGATGCGGATACTATTCCGCAAATCTTGATTCTCAACAAAATTGATTTAATTGACACGACTACGCGCAGTGCAGGTTGCGTGCGTGATGAATATGGTAGAATATCACGCATTCGTTTAAGCGCAAAAACAGGTGAGGGATTAAAGTTTGTAAGGCAGGCGTTGGCAGAAGTAATCTTGGAAAGCTACAAAAAAATGAATGAAGAATCAACGGAAATAACTAATGAGTTTCGAGATTGTGCTTCAGTGCAAGATTTTTTTGAACGAACAAACAGGAATGATTATGGGATTAAATGATCCACAATGGGGAAAAAATAAAGGCGATTCTGGTCCACCAGACTTGGATGATGTGTTGCGGAATTTCAATAAAAAAATCAATAATATGTTTGGACAAAAAAAAGGTGGGGGAGGTGATGATGGATCACGCGCTCAAGGGCCTAAGCCACAAAGTAGTGGGAGCATTGTATTGATTCTTGGTTTGTTGATTGTGGTTTGGCTGGGTAGTGGTTTTTATATAGTAGATGAAGGCCATAGAGGTGTTGTACTACGATTTGGTCAATATGTTGATACATCACAGGCAGGGTTGCGCTGGCATTTGCCCTATCCAGTTGAGAAAGTGGAAGTTGTGAATGTTAGTCAAGTTCGGACGGTTGAAATTGGCTATCGGAACAATGTAAGAAGCAAGGTGCTTCGCGAGGCATTAATGCTAACCGACGATGAAAATATCATCGATATTCAGTTTGCAGTGCAGTACATATTAAATGATCCGGAGAAGTTTCTATTTAATAATAGAGGGCCAGAAGAAGCGGTACTTCAAGCAGCCGAAACTGCAATCAGGGAAGTCATAGGTAAAAGTAAAATGGATTTTGTCCTTTATGAGGGACGTGAGCAAGTGGCAGCTAATGCAACACAATTGATGCAAAGAATTCTTGATCGATATGAAATTGGTATTTTGATTAGTAGAGTGACAATGCAAAATGCACAACCGCCGGAACAGGTTCAAGCAGCATTTGATGATGCGGTAAAAGCGGGTCAAGATAGAGAACGACAAAAAAACGAAGGACAGGCGTATGCGAATGATGTCATACCAAGGGCAGCAGGTAATGCAGCTCGATTAATTCAAGAATCGGAAGGTTATAAGCAACGTGTAATTGTAAGCTCTGAGGGTGATGCTAGTCGTTTTGAGCAAATTCTTGCTGAATATAGTAAGGCACCAAATGTAACACGCGAACGTTTATATCTGGATATGATGCAGCAGGTATTATCTAATACAAGTAAGATTATTGTTGATCAAAAGAACGGTAACAATCTTTTGTATTTGCCGCTCGATAAACTCATTAATATGAGTGGATCAACTTCAGTTTCACCAGTGCCAGTGCCACAAATGGCGCAAGAAACAACATCTGATAGTAGTTTACGGGCACGAGAATCTTTTCGTAGTCGCGAACGGGAGATAAGATAGATGAAAAGTTTTACATCAGTATTTTCAGGCATTATTATTGCAATTTTTTTTCTGGGTAGTTCAGCAATTTATATTGTTGATGAACGCCAACAGGCCATCTTATTTCAACTTGGGGAAGTGATCGATGTTAAAACTGAGCCAGGCTTATATTTCAAAATTCCTATTGCGCAAAATGTACGCTTCTTTGAGAAACGTATACTAACAATGGATACCGAAGAACCGGAGCGTTTTATTACTTCTGAGAAAAAGAATGTTTTGGTGGATTTGTTTGTGAAATGGCGTATTGTGGATGTGAAACAGTATTATATCAGCGTGAGAGGGGATGAAGGATTAGCTCAGACACGGCTAGCTCAAACTATCAACGCAAGTTTGCGTGACGAATTTGGTAATCGCACGGTTCATGATGTAGTTTCAGGTGAACGTGATGTGATTATGGAAATTATGCGTCAGAAAGCAGACCATGATGCTAGGTCTATTGGAGTAGAAGTTGTTGATGTGCGTTTGAAACGTGTGGATCTACCGCAAGAAGTTAGTGAGTCGGTATACAGACGAATGGAGGCGGAACGAAAACGTGTGGCAAACGAATTACGTTCAACCGGTGCTGCTGAATCGGAAAAGATACGTGCTGACGCGGATAAACAACGAGAAATTATATTGGCTGAGGCTTATCGGGAGGCACAGAAAACAATGGGTGATGGCGATAGTCAGGCAGCAGCAATCTATGCTGATGCGTTTCAGAAAGATTCGGAATTTTATGCTTTCTGGCGTAGTATTGATGCCTATAAGCAGTCATTCAAGAATAAGGGAGATATGATGGTTCTTGAGCCTACTTCTGAGTTCTTTAAGTATCTTAAAAATCCTGCAGTTAATAAGTAATCATATCTGCGCCTGATATGAATTAACGCTCTATTTTATCATTGACAAGCGCAATAATTAGTATCCCAGCGCATATTCTTATCGAATGATGTTGTGCGATTTAATATTGTGGATGCTTATGGAGAGGTTCTGAAAATCGAAGTTGTTTTTCATGCTCGATTTTACGACAGAACCTCTTAATTTTTTGTACTTTTATCTAAGACAATGTGAATACCTGATTAAGCAGGAGTTATCGTAGATGTGGGAAAATTTTCTGAATGCAGTTGCATTAATGCTAATTCTGGAAGGGATGTTGCCTTTTTTATCTCCGAATACCTGGAGAGAAGCATTCAGGAGACTTACTGAAATTAATGATAATCAGGTGCGCTTCATAGGTTTAACTTCGATGTTAATCGGATTAATACTGCTTATTATCATAACCTAACATCATTTTTTATTTCCCGCTGGCGCTTCGTCAGTCTAAACATGCATAATTGGTTGCTTCCTGAATATGTTGAAGATATATTACCGGTAGAGGCGTTACATATCGAAGTAACGCGTCGGCAGATCCTTGATCTACTGTTGACGCATGGTTACCAACAGGTTATGCCACCTTTATTAGAATATGTAGAGTCATTATTGTCTGGCAGCGGCAGCGATATGGATTTACAAATGTTCAAAGTTGTCGACCAGCTGAGTGGACGAATGATGGGGTTGCGTGCTGATATGACACCTCAAGTGGCAAGAATTGATGCGCATTTATTGAATTTTGACGGCATAGCACGTCTATGTTATGTCAATAGTGTGCTGCATACGATCCCCTCTGGAATAACACAAACGCGTGAGCCCTTGCAAATTGGTGCTGAGCTATACGGTCATTCAGGATTGGAAAGTGATTTAGAAGTCCAATGCCTTATGCTGCAATGTTTGTCAGTTTCCAGTATCAGTGAAATTCACCTGGATCTTGGACATGTGGCAGTTTTTCGTGGACTAATAAAAGGCGCTGGAATATCGCGAGAACTTGAGAACGAATTATTCTCGGTTCTACAAGCAAAAGATATTTCAACTTTACAGGAATTGTGTATAAAGCTGAAAAAAAATACTCGCGACGCGTTGCTACTCTTACCTGAGCTTTATGGTGATAAAAATATTTTGACCGATGCGATGAAGTGGTTGCCAGATTATCCGATAATTAGGACTGCACTGAATGAACTTAGTGCAGTTGAGAAAGAGCTGAAGCTAGTGGTAGATAGAGTTGCATTCGATTTGGCTGATTTGCGCGGATATCACTATCATACCGGAATGGTATTTGCTGCATACGCGAAAGGATGTTCAAACGCTATCGCACTTGGTGGGCGCTATGATGAGATAGGGAAAATTTTTGGGCGAGCACGACCGGCGACGGGTTTTAGTATGGATCTAAGAGAATTATCTAGATTAGTGAAACCTAAAAAATATCCAAAAGGGATACGGGCGCCTTCTGAAAAGAAGAATAAGGAATTGGAAGATATGATTCAGCAATTACGTAAAGCAGGGCATATTGTTGTCATGGAGTTGCCAGGACAAAAGAATGAATTTCTGGCTTGCGACAGACAATTAGTGCTGCATGATGGAAAATGGATAGTTAAAGAGATTTAATTCATTAAACTTAACTCCATGGATATTTTAGAGAATATGAAAAATGAGTAAAAATGTGGTTGTCATTGGGACTCAGTGGGGAGATGAAGGAAAAGGCAAGATTGTTGACTGGTTAACGGACCATGCGCAGGGTGTTGTGCGCTTCCAAGGCGGACATAATGCTGGTCATACATTAGTTATAGGTAATTGTAAAACTGTATTGCATTTGATTCCTTCGGGTATTCTGCGAGATGATGTTGTTTGTTATATTGGAAATGGCGTGGTAATTTCACCAGAAGCATTGTTGAGTGAGATCGATATGCTAGAGCAAAACGGTATTGATGTTACCGAGCGTCTGCGGATTAGTGAGGCTTGTCCACTCATTTTACCTTGTCACATAGCGCTAGATAATGCGCGTGAAGCCGCTAGAGGTGTGGGAAAAATTGGTACTACGGGTCGTGGTATCGGACCTGCTTACGAAGATAAAATTGCTCGCCGTGCAATTCGATTACAAGATTTGTTTCATCGAGAACGCTTTGCAGCTAAATTGGGAGAGATGCTGGATTATCATAATTTTGTGCTAAAAAATTACTTTCACGCATCGGTTATCGACTTTCAAAGAATAATGGATGATGCATTAGCACAATCAGAACGAATTAAGCCAATGATAGCGGATGTTCCTCAACTTTTGTTTGAAGCACATCAAGCTGGTGATAATCTATTATTTGAGGGCGCACAAGGTACATTATTAGATATCGATCATGGCACATATCCATTTGTAACATCGAGTAACTGCGTGGCGGGTGCGGCGGGTCCGGGTAGCGGGGTTGGACCACAAATGTTGCAGTACGTACTGGGTATTACTAAGGCCTATACAACAAGAGTTGGATCTGGCCCTTTTCCAACTGAATTGGATGACGAAATAGGCAAGCATTTGGCTACACGTGGCCATGAGTTTGGATCAACAACAGGTCGCCCGCGTCGTTGTGGCTGGTTTGATGCAGTTGCGCTAAAGCGCTCTATTCAAATAAACGGAGTCACGGGGTTATGCATTACTAAGCTTGACGTTTTGGATGGGGTGGAAAGCCTTAATTTAGGTATCGGATACAGACTGAGCGATGGTAACAAAAGTAATATTCTTCCAATTGGCGCGGATGATTTAGATTCTTGCGAGCCGGTTTATGAGGAAATGCCCGGCTGGGCAGAAAATACAGCTGGCATTAAGGAATTTCATCAGCTACCTAAAGCCGCACAGAATTATTTAAAAAGATTGGAAGAGGTGTGTGAGACGCCTATTGATATGATTTCTACTGGACCTGATAGAGAGGATACTATTTTATTGCGGCATCCATTTGAATTGACCTCTTGAAAATTTCTTTTCAATCGTATCAAAATGAAATTATGTGCCAAGATTATCATGTACGCATTGTAAATTGGGAGGAAGAGGCTCCTGCTGTGCGAAGTATTCGAACAACAGTTTTTATTCATGAACAGCGGGTTCCAGTAGAGTTAGAATGGGATGAGTTTGATGTCACCAGTATGCACTTGCTTGTGTTTAATATGCAGGGAAAGCCGGTAGGAACTGCAAGGTTACTGCCAGATGGACATATCGGGAGAATGGCTGTATTGAAAGAATGGCGAGGGAAAGGATACGGTAGTGCGATTCTGAAAAGAATATTAGATGAATTAAGAAATCATCATATACAAAAAGCAATGCTTAATGCGCAAATTACTGCGGTAAAATTTTATGAAAAGTTTGGGTTTCAAGTTTCTGGGGAAGCATTTATTGAAGCTGGGATTCCTCATGTTAAAATGATTTCTTTTTTAGAGTAAAATTACCTCTTCCTATCTTACTTCAGTTTTGCCCCACTCATTCGCTAACGCATCCGAAGCTTGTTTCCACTGATTGACTGCTTGCTCCATTGAAATTTCAGTTTGCTCCAATTTTTTCCTTGCCGATTCAGTCACTCGTTCGGCTTCCGCTAATTTTTGCTTTGCTGCAGTCAATTTTTTTTCAGCAAAAGCTAAATCTTTAGTGGAAGTATCAGCATCTTGTTTTGCTTTCATCATTTTTTCATAGGTAACGCTTGCATTCTTTTGCAGGCTTTCAATATTTTCTGCTTTGGCATATGAGGAGACTGAGGTGTAGAGAGTAAATATGAACAAGAGAATAGTACATTTGCCCAATAGATTAGATATTTTTAGGTTTGAGTTAATTTTCATGGCTTTCAAGGTAATTAATCGCTCAAATTCAATTTCTCGCAACTTGTAGTGAAGTGCTTTATAGTGAAGTATATCAGGAAGTGACAATTCTTTTTTGTTATTGCCATTAGAGTTATCGAACCTTTTTCTATATAAATGGCTGTAAAATCATTTTCTTGAGGTTTTGAAATAAATTTTATATTTTCATATTTTACCGGATCTGCTATCTAGTTATTTCAATTTGATAAGATTTTTACTTTGTCAGAATTGGTTTGTGAATTAAAGTACTAATTAAGCGGGAGAATAAAGATAATCATGTTTTCAGCATTAAAAATTGGTGTGATTCTTACTTGTACTCTTGGATTGAGTTTTTTGGCACCAACGGTGTTTGCTAGTTGTACTGGATGCTTGTGCCCGGGAGATCCTTGTAATCTTTGCCCATTACCTGCAATGCAGGATGATTTGCTAAAGCCGGATGGACCTGAGTTATGCGCTAGGATAAGAGAAAAAGTACCACCAACTTCGGCGCAACCTGGATCTAATGAATATTTTCCCAATTTGGATATGTCGATTATGGTATGTGTCAACGAAGGTGGGGATGTTATAAGGAATACACAGCGGAATTCGGAATTCCCATCTAGGTTTTATTGTAAGCCGCCAATATCCAATACCAAATAAGCAAATAAAAGAAATTGTGAGTTGCAATATAAAAAAAAAGAAAGTAGTATCTAGTCCTTTTTTCTTTGAAGGAGCTAAGGGTTCTTATGGCTAATAGTGCACAAGCAAGAAAGCGTGCAAGGCAAGCTGTCAAGCGCAGGGAATATAATGTTAGTTTGCGGTCTAAATTGCGTACTGCTATTAAATTTGTAAGAAAAGCGATAGAGGCGGGAGACAAAAATCTGGCTCACAATGCATTTAGCAGTTCTTTAGGTACTATTGATTCAATTACTGGAAAAGGTATTATTCACAAAAATAAGGCTGCGCGTTATAAAAGTCGATTATCTTCCGCAATTAAAATGATGAATTAGCTGGTATCAAAAATTCATTTTTTCATAAAAAAAGAAAAAGCGAACAGCTTGACAGTAAGAAATGGACTCAGTAGTCTATGGAAGATTGAGAAGTTGAGTTGGTGGTTGAGGCTATAAGAAGAGCTGTCTGAGGGATTACGAAGAATAATTCTGAAGGAGAGAATAAGAATAAGGAAGTATAAGAGAGAGGTGGGAACGATTATGGAAAATCAAAGGAGAGAGAGATGAGAGCCAAGGGATGGGCTGGGATAAT